>FR887117.1 GCA_000436735.1 Firmicutes bacterium CAG:170 | reverse complement strand
AATCAATTGTTTTAATTAGGCTTTAGTATGAAATCCAGCCGCCGCAGCCCTCTGAAAAAGGGCGCTGACAGCAAAAATTCCTTGAATATGGAAAAGCAGAGGTTCAAAACCCCTGCCATCCGTGATTTCATCTATGGAGTTACCAAAGAATTTTGAGAATAAAAAATTGCCGAACCCATTGGCTTAACAGTGATAAGGTAGTAATTTGAACTTTTTACTGTTGGCTGACAGGTTCGGGTGCATAACGCAACCTCAATGTTGCAAAGAACTGCCTGTTTCTCATGGAGACAGGCAGTTCTTCTTTTAGCTTTCTAATATTTGAACATGGGATCAAGGCTCAATACGCCCCAAAATGCAAGCTGGTGCGTCTAATGCACCGTTCTTTCCTTCCATACCTGTTCCATCCAATTTATGAGATGCATTCCCACCCTATCGCTCACTTTGCCGATCAAAACGCCCAGCACGGCCGCCGCCAGCACATCGCTGGGAAAATGAACATAGAGATACAGCCGGGAAAAGGCAATCAGCGCTGCCAACGGGATGGCTGCATAACCGAAACGGCGGTCGGTCTTCGTCAAGATCGTCGCGCCGATGACGGAGGACAGCGTGTGTCCCGAGGGAAATGAATAATCCGTGGGATTGGCGATCAGAAGCCGGACGCTGCTGTCCAGCCAGCAGGGGCGCGGGCGGGCGACAAAATTCTTCAGAAAAACATTTCCCACCAATACGCCGGCAGCCAGACCGCATAGCAGGAGGATGCCCTGTCTCCGATATTTTTTCGTGCAGATCAGCACGCCGGAGGCCAGTAGCCAGATCATGCCGCCGTTTCCCAGCAGCGTGATCTTCGGCATCAGGAAGTTCAGCGCCGGACAGACCAACATGTTCTGAATCCAGTGTAAAATGCTCCAATCAAGGCTCATGACAGGCTTTCTCCCTTCTGTGCAGCAGGCGACGGCTTCTCATTCTGCTGCATAAACTTCTTTGAAAATTCCAGTCCCAGCAGGATGGCGACGCCCAGCAGAAAGGCAGGAACATGGAAAGAGGTTATATCCAGCGGCGGGAGCGGACTGCTCAGACTTGCAGGGCCGTTGGCAATGGCGTAAGTAGAACCCAGCATCAGTCCAAGAATCAGCCAGACCATCTGACTGCGGTACTTCCGCAGTGCCGTGCGGATGCCGTGGACGGAAAGTCCCACACCTGCAATCACGCCGAAGCCCAGCGCACACAGTCCCGGAACCACAGAGAAATCCAGACTAAGAAACGCCTTGATCGCCTGCACTGTGGGCAAGTAGACGCCCGCAATCAGCAGAATGGAGGAGCCGGAAATTCCAGGCAGCACCATAGCGGTGATCGCTACCGTGCCGGAAAGGAAAATATAAAGAAGCGAAAGTGGCAAGAGTGAGGAAAAATGGACGCTTCCCAGCGCAGAGGTACCGCTTCGCAGTAGGGTAAGCCCTACCACGACTGCCGCTCCCAACAACGCAAAGGGAGTAGCACGAAGGTTTTTCAGTGCCGGACGCTCTGCCAAGATAATAAATGGCAGTGAGGCAAGGGTCAGTCCCAGAAAAAGAGAACTCATAAAATAGATGTTCTTTTCAATCAGGCCGGAAAGGACCAACACGCAGGCAATCATGCCGATGCTCCAGCCTGTGCCGAGCTTTGCCAAATAGCACAGCGCGTCTTTTCGTGCGGTACGGTCTTTGCCAAACAATGCATGGAGAGAATCCAAAAATCGATCGTAAAAACCGAGAATAAAGGCAATTGTTCCGCCGGAAACGCCAGGGACACTGTCGGCCAGCGCCATGCAGAAACCGTGAAATGCCGTTAAAATCATTGTGATACCTACTTTCTGTGAAGGACCACCTGTGCGGTGGACAAAATAGCCGGAAGTCCCAGCAGGAATAGAAAGGTCAAAGAGAGCGCTTGCGCGGCGATCCAGCCCGGCCAGCGAAGTAGAATAAACGCTGTCTGCACCAGCAGCGCGGAAATGCCCAATACCAGCTTCCTGCTGGAGAGGGAAAAGGGCAGCAAACGCCTTGTGCTGACCGTGCGAACGAGAAAGACCGCAAGGCAGCTTGCAAACGTAGCCGCTGCTGCGCCCTGAATGCCGATCCTCGGGATCAGCCACAGGTTCAGGCCGATATTGATGAGCGCACCGATGAGCGACGTCCAGAAAGAGACGCTGCTCTTTTTGGTTACCACATACACGCTTCCCATGAAGTTTGAAAAGGCAGCTGCCGCCATGGAGAGCGTCAGCAGGGGGATATACTGCCACGCCTCGTAGTACGGCTCATCCGCCAGCAGCCGGATGAGCAGCGGGGAGAAGGCGATGATGCTGCCCGCTCCCAGCAATACTGCGGAGGCAAAGGCATCCCACACGCGGCCGTAAAAGCGCAGATGCGTCTTCTGGTCACCGCTCTCTGCAATGGCGGAAAGCTGCCATGCGTCCATGAACACAGTTGCAAGAATGGTGAGGATCGTGGGGATCTTATATGCCACGGCGTAGATGCCGTTGGCATCGCTGCCTAAAAACCACTTTACCATATACCGGTCCGACACGCCCATCACCCACCAGAAGATTGCCGCCGGAATGAGAGGAACGCAGTAGGAGTAAATCTGCCGCCACAGTGTCAGGTTCGGAGAAACACGGAATCTGCGCCAGAGCCTCTCCTTGCAGACGAGAAACAGCGTGCTCATGCTGTCTGCCACAACTGTAGAGAGCAGATATCCCATCACACCCCAGCGGAACACCGCGAGGAACAGCACGTTCAGCGCGAGATAGAGCGCAGTGTTAAGAAGCCCTTGCAGGGCATAGAGCGCCGTGTGCCCCTCGGCGCGGATAAACTGTGCGCACAGCGCGTGGGCGCAGGCGGCAATGATGAACACGGCGAGCAGCGTGCCGAGCTGCCGCTCTCCTATGAGCACGCGCAGCAGCGGCAGTGCTGCAAGCAATGCCGCCGCAGCGAACAGCATAGTGTAAACACCTATGGTGAAGACCTCTGCCCGCTGCTCGCGCCGGTCGGCGGCAAAGCGGAACACCCCCTCCGCAACGTCGAGCGAAGCAATCGGAATGAGCAGATTGGCCGTCTGCGTGATGAGATCGGCGGTGCCGTATTCCGCAGGGGTGAGATAGCCGGTATAGAACCGTACCATCAGGAATACCAGCAGCTTGGAGCCGAACGTCCCGATGCTGATGAGGGCGGTGTTGGCGGCAAGAGTCTGATAACGGTTCACGCAGCGGATGCCTCCTTGCTTCGCGGCAGGCAGTCCTGATAGACCTGCAAAACCTTCCGTGTAAAGCTTTCGGCGGAGAACCGAGCGTATGCTGCGCTCTGCGCCGCAGCGCCCATGTCCCGCCGCGTCTGCGCGTCGGAAAGCGCAGACAGTCCGGCGAGAAATTCCGCTTCTGTGGTATAGGCAAAGCCGTTGACCTCCGGCAAAAGCACACCGCTGAGACAATCGTCCTTACGGCACAGGAGCGGCAGGCCGGAGGCCATTGCCTCGATATAGGTCAGTCCCTGCGTTTCGCTGCGGGATGCGCTGACGAAAATATCGCCGACCTTGTAATAGTCCGCTACACGCTCCGGCGCGGCCATACCGGAGAAGATCACGCGCCCCGCGATGCCCAGCTCCCGCACCTGCGCTTCCAGCTTCTCGCGGTACGGCCCGTCGCCCACCAGCAGAAGCCTGACGTTCTGGGGCGTGTCCGGCAAAAAGCGCAGCAGCTCGCCGATGCTTTTTTCCTGCGCCAAACGGCCAATATAGGTGAGCGCAAGGTCGCCCTCCCGCAGCCCCAGCGCACGGCGCAGGACGGTCCGCTTTTCCGGCGGAAGCGGCGCGAGAAACGCACCCATTTTCAGACCCGTAGGAACGGTGCGGATCGGCTGCGTGATCTGATAGGAGCGAAGCATATTCCGGATCTTTTCCGTTGGGACGATCACGGCGTCGGTCTGACTTGCGATGTAGTGCGAAAACTTTCGCGCCAGAAAATGCCCCAGCCGGACATTGGGAGAGAAGTAGTGCGTAAAGTCCTCGTATACCGTGTGGTAGGTGTGGATCAGCGGACAGCCGCTCTCATGAGCGATGCGCTTGGCAAAGGAGAAGGTGGAGAACTCGCATTGGCTGTGAACGACGTCCGGCTTCCAGTCGATCAGCTCCTGCACGAGCGGATCGTTCAGCCTTGCCCGAAGACGCGCATTGGGGTAGATCACGCCGACGCCGATAGAGCCAATAAAAGTCACATTTTCTTTCCGGTAAGAGTGCAGATCGTTGGACAGCGTCAGGATTCGGACATCATGCCCCGCCCCGCGCAGCCCCTCCTCCAGATTGGTCACGGAGGTGACGACCCCGTTAATGACTGGCTTGTACCAGTCGGTAGTGATCAAAATCTTCATAGCAATCTCCTTCCGGCTCCGCTATCTGGAGCGAATATTTTTTCAGCAGAGACAAGCAGGCGGTTAGAATGTACTGAAAATCGGTCTCCATGCCGTGCGCTTCCCTGCAATACGATCTGTGCAGCAGCGCGTATTCCCAATACGGAATTTGTTCCGGATGTGCAGTTGCCAGCATCCTTTCGAATTTCTGGTGCAGCGCCGCTTCATAGGCACAGTGCTCCGACAAAGTTCCTGTCCAGAAGTTGTTGTGAGGCGCAGTGAACGCATCGGCAGCATAGTGAATCATCGTTCCAAGGCGGAAGTAGTCCCACGCAGAGTGGAGTGTATGTCCTTCGAAGTCCGTGAAGCAGTGCGAAAGGAACGCAGAGGAATTTTCCGCGTTGTGTCCACGGAATTTCTCATAATATCGCATCCCCCGAAGATAGCTGAAAACATTGTAATCCGGCTCCACACAGCCGAGCAGGAAGGCTCTGCGGTGGCAGCGCAGATGCGGAGTGCCACACCGCTCCACCAGATATTGTCCCAGCAGCAAATGGTCAGCAGTTTTCATTGCAATACTTCCCATTATTGTGCGGCCTGCGGCTTCACCCGACGTGGATTATCCCGCACGATCAGAAAGGCAATCACTGCCAGCAGATTTGTGAACAAGCCTAAGATCATCCAGAGGGATTTGTTCATGCCCTCGTTCACCGCGCTCTTATAAAGCCACGCGGCGACCAGCAGCCAGTAATAAATTCCAAGCGCCAGCCAGAGGACCGCGATGCCGCCGAGGGCCGCCAGCGTCCCTGCCGTGGGCGGTGTGATTTGGCTTTTCCACAGCTCCTCGCGGTCAGCGTGATGCTCGCTGTGCTCGCCGTCCTGCTGCGCCGTCTGCTCCTGTGAGGTCTGGCGCAGCGAGGATAAATCGCTGATCTGCTGCGACAGGCTCAGCGGGATGACAACGGCGCTGAGCAGCGCCAGCAGTACCGCCATAATCACAATCGTTTTGAATGCCTTGGCATAATCCTTGTTCATCATTTTTTCACGCATGATATATACCTCCATTTCCATACAAAAAACAGGTTCCTTACAATGAACAATGTCATTGTAAAGGAACCTGTAAAACCCGATATAAACCATTATTAAACAGAACTTAAAACAGCATCAGCAAGGTGCCGGCCACGATGCCGGCAAGACCCAGCGCGGACTTCTTCGTCAGCTTTTCGCGGAAGACAAGGTAGGAGAACAGCACCGTTACCAGAATGCTCAGCTTGTCGATAGGTACCACCACGCTGGCAGGGCCGTCTTGCAGGGCCTTGTAGTAGCACAGCCAGCTGCCGCCGGTGGCAAGACCCGAGAGGCAAATGAAAAACAGCTCGTTTTTGGGGATTGCCTTAAGCGCTCCCTGCTTGCCGGTGACAAACACCATGACCCACGACATAAGAAGCACCACACCGGTGCGGATAGCCGTCCCCAGATTGGACTCCACGCCGGAGATGCCGACTTTGCCCAGAATAGCCGTCAGGCTGGCAAACACCGCCGAGCCCAGCGCATACCACAGCCACGCAGCGCTCTTGGTCTCGCCGCCGCTCTGCTTTTTCTCAATCATCAAAAATGTGCCGACGGCGATGAGCACCACACCGATGCCCTTGGTCAGACTGACCCCCTCCTGCAAAAAAATGGCCGCCAGCAGGATGGTCAGCACCGTGCTGGACTTATCAATGGGCACCACCTTGTTCACGTCACCCAGCTGCAGCGCCTTGAAGTAGCACAGCCAGCTTGCGCCGGTGGCAAGGCCGGACAGCACCAGAAACAGGAGCGTCCTTCCGCCGATGGCCGAGATCGTCTCCTGAGAGCCGACGACAAACACCATCAGCCAGGAGAAAATCAGCACCACAATGGTGCGGATGGCGGTAGCCACAGTCGAGTCCGTTTTCTTGATGCCGCACTTGGCCAGAACGGAGGTCAGCCCCGCTAACATGGCCGAACCAAATGCAAACAGGACCCACATAAATTATCTCTCCCCCTTATTCAGCCGATACCCTACACCCCAGACAGTTTGCAGAAGCGTCGGATGTGAGGGATCGTCCTCGATTTTTTCCCGCAGACGGTTCATGTGCACCGCCACGGTGATGTTGTCCCCCATGGACTCCAGCCCCCAGATCATCTCATAGAGATCCTCACGGCTGAATACCTGCCCCGGATGCCGCATGAGAAACAGCAGTAGCTCATACTCTTTGTTTTTGAGTGCCAGCTCCGCGTCGTTTTTGCGGATGCAATGCTGCGCCGGGTCGGCGCTCAGCGGGCCGACCGTCAGAAGCTTCGGCGCTGCCGCGGTCTGCGGCTTGAGCCGATGATACTGCGCCAGATGCGCTTTGACCCGCGCCACCAGCACGCTGGGGGAAAAGGGCTTTTCGATGTAATCGTCCGCGCCGAAACCCAGCCCCCGGATCTTGTCCACATCCTTGCCCAGCGCCGTGACCATCAGAATGGGGATATCCTTCTTCTCGCGCACGGCGCGGCAGATGGTAAAGCCATCCGTTCCCGGCAGCATCAGGTCGAGAAGCAGAAGATCGCAATTTTCCGTCAGAGCGGCATTCAGCCCTGACGTACCATCGGAGCAGATGGTGACCTCGTAGCCGCTGAGTTCCAGATAGTCCCGCTCGATGGCAGCGATATCGGCGTCATCCTCAACGATCAGAATTTTCGGCATGGCTGTCCTCCTTTGCAAGCGGCAGCGTGAACATGATACGCAGGCCGCTGGTTTCTTCATTTTCTGCACGGACGCTTCCGCCCATTTCTTCTATCGCTTTCTTTACCACCGCAAGACCAAGTCCGCTACCCTTGCCCGGCGCGGTGCGGGCAGCGTCACCGCGATAAAAGACGTCGAACAGCCGGGGAAGCTGTTCTGGCGGAACACCCGGCCCATCGTCAGCGAACGTGATTTCGGCCATGCCGCCCGAAGCCGCTGCGGAGATCAGAACATGAACGGCCTCACGCCCGCCGTATTTCCGACTGTTGCCGAGCAGGTTGGCGGTGATACGGTTCAGCAGCTCGCGGTCAGCCAAAACACGCAAATCCGCCGGAATTTCCGTTCGGATCTCCATACCCTCGGCATCCCATTCGTCTGTCAGCTCCTGCATGAGCGAACGCAGGAGAAGCGGCTCGGTATGGACGGGATATTCGCTCACATCCATTTTGGCAAAAGCAAATAGACGGTTGACCATAGCTTCGATCTCCGTTTCCTTGGTATGAATCGTTTGCAGATATCGCTGCTGCGCCGCTTCATCCTTTGCAACGCCGTCAAGCAGGGCCTCGGTGTAGGCGCGGATGGAGGTCAGGGGGCTTTTCAGGTCGTGGGACATCCCGGCGATCAACTCCTGCTTTTTCTGCTGCGCGAGCTGCTGCTGCTCCAGCGAGGTTTTCAGCCGCGCCGCCATCTCGTCCACCGCGTCGCAGGCGGCTTTGAATTCGTCCGGCTCGCTATAGGCGATGGGCGCGTCCAGATCGCCGTCACGGATACGGGCAACGCCCGCCGTCAGAGCATTCAGAGGCTGGGAAATGTGGCGGAAGATGTTGCGCGTCAGATAGAGATTGGTCAGGGCGATGGAGAGCAGCAACGCTGCAATTACCGCACCCGCGTATATGCAGGCGAAAGTCTCAAGACCCGAAAGCAGCGCTTCGATCTGTTCGCCGGTCTGGTGCAGCTCCCGCAGGGAAAGTCCCATCTGCGGAAGATACACCGTTTGCAAAAGAAACAGCGCCGCCGCAAGACCGATGATAAGCAGGACGCCCGCCGTCAGCACAGGAATCACCAGCATCATCAGATTGGAGCGCGCCAGCCGCTTTTTGATGGTCATAGGCAGTACCTCCGCTTCGTATTAAGACCATTATACCACAACAGTCCATCTTAATTTAAACAGATGTTAAACATATTCAAGGGACATCTGTCTGCGACAGCATACAGGGTTTATTGTTACACGGTATCATCTCAAGGGCACAACCACAAATTTCGGCAATCTCGCTTCCGGTAAGCCCTGAGCAAACCGTATCGCGGCTTTTGCGAAAACTTTGGACTTTACTGTGTCCCAATCTGCCAGTCTGATGATCTCCGCTGTGCCGTTTTCAAAATCAAACCGAAGCTCACCCCACTCGCCGTCGTTGTCCACCAGATATTCGTAGACAGCGGCGGTAATCGTTTCACCTGTTTTCCGGCACTCCGTCTGCCGCAGAGAGATCGTGTGTGAGGAATTGCCATTCGATTCTTTTGCCGCTTTCGTCAGAGGGCGAGGTCTTTCCGGAACGCCCATTTCAAACGGCACGACCACGGATTTCAGCAGCCTCGCCTCCGGTAAACCCTGCACAAACCGTATCGCCGTATTTGCGAAAATATTGCTCCTTATCGTATCCCAATCCGCCAGCTTTACGATCTCCGCCGTTCCGTTTTCAAAATCGAACCGAAGCTCGCCCCATTCGCCGTCGTTGTCCGCCTGATACAGGTAGACAGCGGCGGCTATTTTTTTGTTCTTCTTGCGGCACTCAGTCTGTTTCAACGTCACGGTATGGATCACACCGCTTTCCAGCAGCTTCAGCCGCAGCTTGTCTAATGTGCGCCGGTAGAACCGCTCCGCACCGCTGGCTGTCGTTCCTTCAAAATCCACCGCTAAATCTTCAAAGGTGGACTGCGTGGACAAAGGGCTGACACGCCCGCAGGTCATGCAGATGGCATTTCGCTTCTCCAGATACCATTGCTCTTTGTAGGAAAGTTGCTCAAATGCTGCCGTGACCGCCTTTGCCTGTATTCCGTTCCAGAGGATTTCGGCGTAGTTCCAGCTATCGTCGCGTGTCACATCCTCGCCGGTTTCTTCGCCGTCCTCGTCCTGTTCCGTGCGGTAGAGGGAAACAATGCTGCGGTTGCGCTGGGCAATGGTCAGCAGCTCGTCCGCAGATACGCTTTCGTCCTTGTATCCGCTTTGGACGGCAAACTCGGAAACGACCTCCGCACAGCTTTTGCCAGAATCGTTGTAAATCGCGCCAATTTTCCGCACACGCCGGTACTCCGCAAGGCTGGCAAAGGAACCAGCTTCGCCTATCATGCGGCAGAACAGCAGTCCGTCCCGGATATAGTGCTTCGCGTATTTCAGAAACTCCGTTTCCTGCTCCGGGTCGAACTTTGGCAGACAGTACAGCAGCATTTGCAAAACTTCCAGCTTGTAGTCCAGAAACCTCGCCGGGTCATAGCGGTCATATCCGTTGCGGGTAAGAAATCGGTAGATCACGCCATTCAGCCGCTTTTCAAAGTGGTGCAGGAAGAAGGAAAAATACGCAAGATCTTTGCGATGGACGGCTTCACATATGTATTCATTCAATTCCATCTGCGGCGGTTCCGGGTCAAGCTGAAAGACGTTCCGGACTTCGCGCATGGTCAGGCTGTCCTCATTAGAGAACGGAACTTTGGACGCATAACCGGGCAGCTTCCATGTGTAGCCCGCAAGCTGCGCCGTTATCCGTTTGTCACGGCTATCCTCCATGTCT
Organism: Firmicutes bacterium CAG:170; assembly: GCA_000436735.1. GTDB lineage: Bacteria > Bacillota > Clostridia > Oscillospirales > Oscillospiraceae > CAG-170. The sequence goes on along the minus strand of FR887117.1, from coordinate 4,008 downwards.
GCACCTCCCTCCGCTATGGTGTTCCATTACCGCTTCATCGTTTCTTTCGCTTCCGCCAGCAGAGCTGCCTGCTCCATCTCGGCGGCATAGCTGCCCTGTGCGTAGCTTGGTTCACGAATGGCTCGCTCCATTTTTCGCTTTGCCAGCTTTTTCATTGCGGCAGCGGTCTGCTCGTCCAGTGTACCGCGCCCAAGATACTGCGTGATCGTGTTGAACCTCTTCGTATAGATTTTCTTGATGGGATGGTCGGCGGCAAGCTCTCGCTGCTCCCGTCCACGAAGATTCCCGACTTGACGGCAGGTACGCCCGCGCTTGTCATTCGGCGCGTAGCCGCTGCAATATTTCGTGTGCCGCGCGTCGGTAGTCAGAAACCATTTCCCGCAGACGGCGCATTTCCTCGGCGCGTGTCCGACGCATAAGCCTTCAAAAAGATCGGCGCGGAACATCCCGACGAAGGATACAAAGTGCATCCGCTTGACAAGCTGCGCCTCCGCATTGCCGGGACGGATCGCAGGGACATACTGCACCGTTGCATTGGTCAGCGCCATCCACGAGGGATTGCTTTCCTCCAGAGTCGCGTTTTCCTTGAAAAACTGCCCGAATGCAGCGGCGTATCCCGCAGGCGTTCGTATTTCGGCATTCTCTTGCAGAAATTCCGCAAACGCCGTCATAGTTTTCTTGTACTGCCGCAGGGAATAGCTCAAATGCCCCAGCACCGGAATGACCCGAACCAGCAGCGCCGCCAAGGGATGCGCCCCTGTAATATTACTGACTGCCTGCTGCTCCATCGGGAGCTGCAAATACTCGTTCAGCTCGGTAAATGCTTCCTCGGAAAACGCCTGCATGAGAAACTCTTCAAACCGCTTTCTGTCCAAGCGGGAGAACGGTGGGACATTGTGCAGCGCATGAATGATGGTCTGTCCCGCCTCCTGCGCTTTCGGAAGAAGCTGCATATCTACATTCTTTAAGCCAATGCCGGTCAGCAGTTGATTCAGGATCATGCACGGCGCGTCCAACCGCGCAATCGTTTCGTCGGGGATATTCAGTACCGCACAGCCAATCGTGCCGGTCGGCATGACGCTTCCCGCATAGGTTACGGTATCCTGCCAGAAATCCAGAGACAACACATTGTGACGGATAAGCTCCTGTGCCATGCTGCGTCCTCCTGTCACGTTTTTGTATTTTCATTATACCACGAGAACAGGAACGCGGAAAGACCTGTCATGTTTTTTGAAATGAACTTGTCACGTCATCCGCCTGTCCGCAGAGGATCTGAACATAAAACAGACAGAGAGGTGAAGAAACTGCCTCTTGAATCTATTTTACGGAGGATACAGCATGAACCTTTTTCAAAACGTCAAATATGGCGTGAACTGCCGGGAAGCTGCGGAACGGTATGGGGTATCTGTCAATCGGCAGGGCAAAGCCCTCTGCCCCTTTCATAACGACCGGCATCCCAGCCTATACGTGGCAGACGATCATTATTATTGTTTTGCCTGTGGCGCACATGGGGATGTGATCGGCTTTGCCGCCAACTTTTTTTGGTTTGCCGATTTACGAAGCCGCCCAGCGGCTTGCAGCAGACTTCGGCATTGACACGGACAGACCGCCGACAAAGGAAATCCTTGAAAAACGCAGACAGCAAACAGAATCACAGCAGCTCATGGAAAACGAGCGGCTGTGCTTTGCTGTTCTGTCCGATTATGCCCGTGTGATGCGGGACTGGAAGGTGCGGTATGCGCCGCAGTCACCTGACGAGCCTGTTCACGCACGGTTCATGGAAGCCTGTCACAAGCTCGATGAAACGGAATATTATCTGGACATTCTGTGCGCAGGTGATTCTCACGAACGTGCCGAGGTGGTCAGTCATCTGCTTGCAGATGGTCGGTTGGACAAGCTCAAGGAAAAAATCAATGGGAGGGATGCAGCGTGAACAAGAAGTATGCAGGGCTTGATTTCCCAGCATGGTTCGATGGCAAAGACATCAATGAGGCGGCTTTTTGCCGGGAATTTCTATCAAAGAACAAACTCATCTATGCGGATAACGCATTTTTCACACCGGATGGGCGGTTGACAGACCCGCTGCTGCTGAAAGAGAAAATCTATGCCGAGCTGGAGTGCTGTGCCGCAAAGAACATTCCGCGCACCATTTCCAATATCGTGGAGATCATGAAGCTGGCGGCTCATGCAGAGAGCTTTCCACCAAAGCCGGATGAAATTCATGTGCAGAACGGGACGCTCCGCATCGACGGCAGTTTCCTTGCAGGACGGCCTGAGATCGTGCGCAGTCGGTTTCCCATCGACTACAATCCGCAGGCGGGAAAGCCGATTGTCTGGCTGCGGTTTCTTTCCGATCTGCTCTACCCGGAGGACATCCCAACCTTTCAGGAGTATATCGGCTATTGCCTCATTCCCAGCACCAAAGGGCAGCGCATGATGATCCTCAAGGGCGAGGGCGGCGAGGGAAAATCGCAGATCGGTCCTGTGCTGGCGCGGCTGTTTGGCTGCAATATGAAGGACGGCAGCATCGCCAAAATTTCCGACAACCGGTTTGCCCGCGCCGATCTGGAACACATTCATCTTCTTGTGGATGACGATATGAAAATGGAGGCGCTGAAGCAGACCAACTATGTCAAATCCATTGTTACCGCACAGGGCAAGATGGATTTGGAACGCAAAAGCGTCCAGAGCTATCAGGGGTGGATGTACGCCCGCCTGCTGGCGTTCTCCAACGGCGATTTGCAAGCTCTCTACGACCGCAGCAACGGTTTTTACCGCCGTCAACTGATCCTGACCACAAAAGAGAAGCCTGCTGATCGTGTGGATGATCCTGACATTGCAGAGAAGATGAAACTTGAGATCGAGGGCATTTTCCTCTGGGCATTTGAGGGCTTGCAGCGGCTGACGGCAAACAACTTCCGTTTCACGGAAAGTCCCCGGACGCTGAACAACCGGGAGTATGTCAAGCGCGACGCGAACAACGCCATCGACTTTATGGAGTCCACCGGCTATATACGGCTGAAAGCGGATATGTCCGTCACCTCCAAGGAGCTGTATGCCATTTATGAAATCTGGTGTGATGAGAATGGGCTGACGCCCATCCGGCAGCGCTCGTTCAGTGATTTTCTGATGCGGAATCTGAAAACGTACAATCTGGAGCATACGAACACCGTCATAAATGCCACCGGGCGCAGAGTGTGGGGGTATCTGGGCATCGAGCCGCTGATCAACCCCCGTATATCTGAGAATTGGGGCAAATCGCTATGTACGTATGTACCGGAAAGCTGACGCGCACCCAATCGTGAACAAAGCTGCCCATGCCGTGAAATGCTGCCTGCCCTGCACCGCTGGTACGTATGTACACAGCGAAATACCGCAATTCTGCTATGTACAGAGTGCCCGTGAGATGCCAAAAACGGCACAGTATAATCAATCCTTGTGAAATTCATGAGAATTTTCACTATAAGCCAAACGCAATGCACCGTCCGGTGATTTACCGAAGCGTGAAGCCGCTGCACCGGGATGTGGTATATCCCACCGTTCCGCATGACCTCGCCCAGAACGATGAAGCTGATAGGGTGCTGCTACGTATAGGGCATCATAGGCAGAAATCTGAGCGGATTTGTGGCATGGCAGTTTTTTCACTGACAAGTACACCGGCATCACCGATACGAAACCACACTATACGAAATAATGGAGGTAAAAACGGATGAAATCCAATCTGAGAAACGAAATCAAGTCGTACATCGTCCGTCAGGGAATGACCATGCAGGAGGTGGTCGATCTGCTGCATGACGAACACGGCTGGTCTGACAGCGTATCCAACCTGTCCAACAAGCTCCAGCGGGAGTCCCTACGCTACACGGAAGCTGCTCAGCTTGCCGATGCGCTGGGATACGAGATCGTCTGGCAGCGAAAGAAAAACTGACGATCCGGGAACATCCCGAAAGTCCCACCGGGACTAAGGGCGCACTTCTATACTCTCCTGACGGGAGTATGTGCGCTCTG
>FR887116.1 GCA_000436735.1 Firmicutes bacterium CAG:170 | reverse complement strand
GGCTGTTCAGCAGGTCAACATTCAAGCGGCTTTTACCGCGAATGACGTTGATTGTTTCGGCTTCATAGTCAGAAAGCTCCTTTTGCTTTTCCTCCAGCCGCATGGCAGACATTTTGTAGCGGCTTCTGGCAAGCGCTGCGGCTTTTTCGTGCTGCTCGGCGATCAGACTATCCTTGGCAGAAACGCGGATTCTGGAGAGCTGATAGCGCACCAGAGCGTCCACAATTTCATCCAGCTTGATAACGCCGTAGCCGGATTGACCGTCGCAGAGGTCAGGATGCCGGGCCTTAAAATGGCATTGATAACGGCTTTTGACCTGATTGCGCACCGTTCCATCTTTGCGGATATACTTCTTGCCGGAGGTCGTCAGCGTCAGCCGGTTTTTACAATGCCCGCAGAAGATATTCCCTACCAACAGAGAACTGCCGCGCAGATTTAGCGGCGTATCCGCATGGTGTGTTGTCCGTTTTTCCATTAACTCCTGCGCTCGTCGAAAGGTCGCTTCGTCCACGATCTGAAGCTCTGGAATGATTTCCGATTCAGCGTTTCCGTTTGAAATTACACCCATGTATAGCTTGTTCTTTATCATGCGGACGATCGTTGTATTCGGAATCATGGAACCGTCTGCGCGGCGAATCCCGTTTTCCAAAAGGTAGTGGGAAATCCTCTGCGCGCCGTAGCCTTCGTTGACATATTTGTAAAAGATGAAACGCACGATTTCTGCGGCGTCCTCGTCGATTACAAAATCATTGACCTCTTGATTCTTCTTATTGATCCGTCCCTGCTTCTGGAGCTTGTAGCCAAATGGTACAATGCCGCCGGTGAAGCAGCCGTCCTTTGTAAGCTGCTCCATGCGGGTTTTCACGCGCACGGAGGTCTTGATGCTCTCGCCGGATGCCTGCCAGTAGCGGATATAGTTAAGCAGCTTGTCAACATGATTGTCGAACCGCTGCTGCCCCTCTACGGCGCTCCAAACTTCAACACCATTACGGACAAACCACTCTACGACAAAGGGCGTTTCGTCATCTCTACGGCCGAGACGGTCAAACATATAGACAAGCAGAATGTCAAAGCTCCCGGCAACGGCTTCCTGCTGCAATTCCTGCATGGCGTCACGCTCTTTTGCAGATTTTTTGAAACCGGATACGCCTTTTTCGTAAAACTCATTTTGTAAAACCCAGTCAGGGTGTGATGCGATGAACTCCCGGCAGTATTGCCGCTGCATGGGAATATCATCTTTTTCAACCTGACCGATTGTTGATACGCGATATAAGCAATTTACTCGTTTCTTTTGTTCCATAACATACACTCCATTCTGAGAAAACGTGTGTATGTCCTTGTTCGCTATTTGATTTTCAAGGTACATTTTATAGTGCAATTATAGCATATTTCGGATAATTTATCAAGTTTTGCAGATGTTATTATAAAATCCATAGGAGAAAACCGAACGTTTCAGCGCTTCTGTAATATGCGGGTCATCTTGCTCTGCATACTTTACAGAGATTGCGACACCGCCGAAAGATAAGATTTCTTCCTGCTTTTTCGGCTCGGATTCTTCGATCTGTTTGTCCATAGAAGAACCTCCAGAATAAATATTGTTTTTCTCATAGGTCAGACAGACGGCAGTGGCAAACTGCTCCATAGGCGTTGCACCTCCCTCCATGCTGATGGCGGGGCGTTCCATTCTGTGACGTATGGCTAACGCAAGTATCATTGTTCTTTGTATGCGGTCGTCGCACGATCCAGCCATGAATCGCTCTCCATGCAGGTGTTTCTCGCTCCGCGCCAGAATCGGTATCACCTCCCATTCCGCGCATCCCCGCGCACCCATAGGCTCGCACATACAAAACGTATCTGTTGACCCTATTCAGTTGTAAATCAGGCTTTTACCTGCGGTTGATTGTCAACCAGGGAAAACGCAGAACCTTCCGGCGCTGTGCTTTCCCTGACCGGCAATCCGGTGTTTTGGGTTGTTCTGAAGCAGCACGTTCGCAGCGCAGACATACCATGCGCCCCTCCGGGATGATCTCACCGCACATCACGCAGCGTTCCTCAGAAAAATACATCATGGTAATTCTCCTTTGTGGGGGAATGCGTCCCAAGTCGGGACAGATTAAGATTCAGACAGATGCCTGCCTCGTAGACTGGACAGGACATCTGTATAGTTAAGTAACCTGCCGCATAATCATAGACTTATTGAAGCCTTAGTACGCACGTCTTGCCGTGTTACGCCTTAGCGCAAACGTTCAATGGTATGCGGTGATAGCTTATCCCTGACGGTCGGCCCATAGTTTTGCGGAGATCAGCGAAATTAGTTCTTTAGCCGTGGGCGGCTCTTCAATCCAATATGCACGTAGTTCACGTCTACGCCCGTTCTGCCAGATATCCTTGGCTGCACGATTCAACGCTCGCGAAACGGCTTCGTTGGTGCGTTTTCCTGTCCGAATCCGAACTTCATTGCAGATTACCTGCATCTTTGGCATATTCGGCTGGTATGCGATTGCAACATCAATCGCATGGCATAAGATGCAATAACAGTCTTTGCCGCGTGTCTCGACGATGGAGTATATAGCGTTCTGAACATCCTTCATGTTATACATTCCTTTCCCGTTCGAGCTGATATAAGCATAATACATTTTTCTGTGCTTTTCAGGTTTTCTGCCAAACTTTGACCCACTTGGACAAACTTTGACGGATTCAAGGTCGAAAGGCAAGAATGCGCAGCAGGTGTTCAGTCTATGGTCTACGATTATTATGCGGCATGAAAAATAGAGGGAATCCATTACCCGGACATGGGTAACGGATTCCCTCTTGTTTGCCTGTGTCCCATTCATATTGAATGTACATTTTGTATGGTGGCACGGTTTGATTGTGTCAAGTGATTGCAGTTTACTGCACCCGATATCCAGTCATAATCAGGCCAACGATCACCTGCCAGAAGTTGTGTTCTTCTGCGCAATAATATCGGCTGTTTGGAATCTCGTGAAAGGACACGATGCGGTTTTCTTCATCCAGCCATGCTTCACGGTTTGTACGTTCTCTATCACTCATTGATACTGTTCTTGAAGGTAAAGATACACCCTTGATTGAATCTTCTGCGTTGCTTCTTCCTCAGATGTATCTCCGGCCAAATAGGGCGCAAGTTCTTCCCGAATGATTTGTTCGACAGTAGCCGTCGGGTAGTCTGCCGCTTGCAGACTATCGACGAGCTGATAGAACATATCAATCTCATGCTGCGTGATCGTTTCCTTTTCCAGCAGCCCAGTAAGCTGCACTTGGAGGACAGAATCGTTGACAGGCAGACGAAGCTGCATACTTTCCTGACAGGGCTGCGTCAGCAGGTAGCTCAAAAAAGCCCACGCGCCGGATTTTTGTTTGCTGTTCGCGTTGATAGCAAATAATTCCGAAAAATGCAGGACGCTGCCGTTTGCATGGTCACTGGGATATCCGCAGAATACATACTGCTCCATCGGCGGCAGCAGATATCGTTCTGCGTCATATGCAATGGTTTCCACATTCGTGATTACATCCAAATATAAAAGCCCATTGCACGGATACGGCTCCGCCTTGGCCGCTTCCTGCAATTTTAACAGCTGGAGCTGCGCCTTGAAGGAATCCGAATCGAAGCTGCACGACGCTTGCGCCGTATCCACATAGTCCTGCGCGCAGAGCGCAGCCATCGACGGCGTATAATCAAAGCCGTCCTCACCAGCGCTGTTTGCGATAAATGGATAAAGCGGAACATCGGAGCTCGTGCAGGTGGCTAGAACAGCTTCCGGTGTAAATGTCTCCAGTCGATCTGGGTCAACGACGTAGGTACTGATACGATAACCAACCGGCAGCCGGTAAAGATTTCCGCTTTTGGTCAGAGTCTGCCGGATACTGGTTCGCATCACGTCCAGCGGAGCGGAGCTGTCCGCGTTCATCCACGGCAGCAGATCCTCAAACACGTCCGCGTCGCGCAGCTGCTGCCATTGTGTTTCGCTCAGCAGATAGATGTCATAGCCCTTGCCAGTTCCAAGCTCGGTCAGTGCCAGTTCTTTTTCTTCGGTGGACTTCGCTTCAATCACCGTGACCCGGTATTGCGGATATAGTTTCTGAAATTCACTCGCGTAAACCGTCAAGGGCAGATCGTTGAACGCTGCCTGATATAGTGTGATCTCCGTCGGCTCTGCCAGCGTTTCGCCGTCCGGCAGCCGTTCATAGAAGCACGCGGCCTCGATGCTGCTGTTCAGCGCGAAGAAGCCCGCGTCTGTGCCGAGAACCGTCTGATAGTTGTTTGCCGCTGTGTTGGCGTTATCCTTCCAGCTCAGAACAGCCGCGACAGTCCCAGTTTCAAAATCCGGTTGTAACAAATACTCCTGATTCACAAGCAGGAGCCTGCCATCAACACCCAGCCCCATACCATGCACGTCCAGCGCCGCGCAGGAGAACTCCGCTTCCGCCTGAAGCGTCTCAGCGTTCAGCCGCACGACCTTCCCCGTCTCATAAAGCGTATCGCCTTCGACGCGCACATAGACTGCATCCGGAGTAGCCAGAATTTGCAGCAGCTGCCCGTCAAACGCGGCCTGTTCCGCAAGCTGCTGCCCATCCGCACCGATTTTGACGACCCGTTCGGCAAAGAGCAGATAGTATGCGCCGCTGCCGCCGTCAAATCCGCGCGGCTCCTCCGGATAGACTTCTGCCAGCGGTACCGTACCGAGGATCGCTCCGTCAGCATCATAGGTCGTGATCGAATAGCGCCCCTCCGGCGCGTCCGTAGTGACCGGTTCTCCATCTACATCAAAATAGAACGCTGGATAAGTACCCGCAAGCAACGCCAGCGCATCGCCGGTTCCGCACACACCATACAAATATTCCGCGTCCGGCAGCGGGAGCGCCGTGGCGCTGCCGGACGCGCCTGTCAAGCCAAGCGCCAACGAAACGTTGGAATAGGAATAGATCCTGCCGTCCCAGATGCATTGCCCCTCGGCCTGCGTGATCCCCTCCGGCAGCGGCCATGTCGTCTGCCGGTAACACTGACCATCCGGCAAATTGCGAACGTCGATCTGTACCGCCGAAGAAACCTCTGGCGGCGTTTGCACGTTTTCACCTTGGGTTTCCTGCCGCGCAGAGCACGCGGACAGGAGACATAAGCATACGACCCAAAAAACAAACAATTTCTTTTTCATAGTTTCCGTATCCCTTGTCTGCTCAAAAATGGTTGCGGACGTTTGTGCATGGAAGAAGTCGTTCATTTACCGATTTTCCATAAGGTATAGCTGCACGCGATTCTGAATCAGTGCAGCAGCTTCGCTTGCTGTTTTAGAACCGGCGAAAAAGCTGGCGCTTTCATCTGTGATTATTTTCAAAATGCCTTGCTCTGAATTCTCGACCATACTGGTATTCTCGATAAGAGCGCGGAATGCGTCTGCATCAGATGGCTTGATTTTATGGGTGAACTCCAAAAACGTTTGACCTGTTTCAATCAAAAACTGAAGCCGTTCATCCAATGCACTTTGAGAAGCTGGAATGCCAACGCCCAGCAATCCGTCCGGCTGAAGATTTCCTAATGCAAAACGGATAAATTCCCATGCCGCTTCCTGTTTATCACCCTGCGCAGAGATAGCAAAACATGACAGGAGTTCAAACATACTGCCATTTCCACTTGATGTCGGAAAGCCTACATAGCAGTAGTTATCATGATACAACTCGCCAATTGTCCCAATTCTTATGATATCCTGAATATTTTCAAATTCCAGTACGCATCGCTGCCCAAGCGTTTCTGTACCTCCGCTCTGGCCCCAATCCTTGCACATCTGCAACGCCGCAGAAAATTCTGGCGAATCGAAGCTGCAAGTTGCGCTGGCCTGATCGACAAATTTGCCGAGTGCAAATCTGCTGTACCAGCCAATTAGCCATTCGGATGTAACAAAACTCTCAAAAGGAGGTCTTTCACTGCCAAGCTCCAGAAGTCTTTCCTGCAATTCTTCGATACTGATTCCGGCATGGTCAAAATCATCATTCGCCGCAACCCAGGTATCGACGGCAAACGTATAGGGAAGCCAATAGAGCCCACCATCCTCTGTCATGCTGGTGAGCAGGCTTTTGATAAACCAGTTCCGCCCATATTCCGGGTCTGCGTCGAGATATGGCAGTAGATCCGCATATGCATTCGCGCCAAAATCGTTTGGACTTTTGAAGCAATAAAGATCCGGAGCTTTGCCTGCCATGATTTCTGTACGCAGGAGTTCCATGCTGCGATCTTCTGTTCCGTAATTTACCAGCTTGACCAGATAACGATCCTGCGACATATTGAAATCGCTGACAATTGAGGCAATCGCCACATTCCCATCCGAGGCAATTGTAAGCTCCTGTTTCTTGCTGGTATCACTTCTGCGAAGATAGGATATATAATTCTGATACGGTTCATAAAGCACATACCCGGCTTGCCAAGGGCGGATTTCCAAAAAGCCCTGCGCTGCAAGCCCGACATCTGCCCATAAGAACGCTTCCGGTAAGTTTCCCGTTTGCAGATTAACATAGCAAAGCGCATTGGCGTTCGTTGTCTGGTTATTCAACAAAAGCTGTCCCTCTGCATCAAGTCCCATGCCGCATATTCTGGTATTCTGGAAAAAGAGAGACGTTTCCACCTCATATGTTTCAAGATTCAGCGTATGAAGTTCTGCGTTGTTATAAGCCACATCAACGGATATGGCAAAGGCTTCGTCTCCAACCATTTGCAAAGAATCGAATTGCCGTGTTTCATCCAATGTGATCTTGCCTTTTTCATTCCCGTCATCGTCGATCACGATGATAGCTGCACGGCATTGAAGAATGTATCCGCCGTTGATGCGGTATATCTGCTTAAAAGTAAATCCGTTTTGGGTATATCTCTCGGCAAGCTGCAATGTGGAAATATATGTATCATTGCTGTCAAACGTAATGATCTCAAAATCGCCTTTCGGCGGATCATTCAGTGTAAAGTTGTCCTCAAAATCATAATATGCAATCGGATATGAGCCGCACAGAAGCGAGTAATTGTCGCCATCCTGACACATTGCATATACAAATTCATATTCGTTGGGTAGTTCCAGTGTTTTCCGTGTATGGTCGGCACATGAATATCCAAATACTGCCCCTGTTGCACCGATTCCAGCGGTATAGACCCTGTCGCGGATGCCGAGCTGCGCTGTTGCCATAACCATACCTTCCGGTAAAGGCAGTGTTGCAAGTTCATATCCTTCAACTGCATCCGTTTCCGCTGGAGCATTCTCGCTATTTTGCGGCTTGGGACTGTCTTGGGGGAAAGAAATGCTTGGCTGCTCTGAACTCTTTTCAGTCTGCGGCCATGCGTCTGTAAGTGAGGTTACTTCTTCTTTCTGCTTACGGCTGCACGCAGACAGTATCAAAGCAAGCAATATAAGTACGATAATTATAGCGGGCTTACGTTTTTTCATATAAATGCTCCTATAAGTGTCGAGCAGGTGAAACACCTGCTCAACGTTTGGCGTAGATTATTGGTTGTTTGTGTAAAAGTGTACCAGTTAACCTCCTTTCTGCGATAAACTATCGCTATAGTCTGTTTTAAAACTATCACAATAGTCTGCGAATGTCAAGCCATCTTGACAGAAATAGACGAATGTGATAGTCTAAAGACATCTTAAGAACAGGAGACAGAACATGAAACTGTTTGATTCAGAGTGGAAGGTCATGGAGGTTCTCTGGCAGGAAAACGACCGGACGGCGAAGGAAATCTCGCTGCGGCTGGCAGACAGCATTGGCTGGAATAAAAACACGACCTATACGGTCATCAAAAAGTGCATCGATAAGGGTGCGATCGAGCGCCGGGAGCCAAACTTCATCTGCCATGCGACGATCACAAAGCAGCAGGCGCAGAAGGAGGAAGCCGATACGCTGGTCGAAAAGGTGTTTGGTGGTTCTGCGGAACTGCTGTTTGCATCGATCCTGAGTGATCGGTCACTGTCAAAAGAAGAGCTTGCGCGGCTAAAAGCGCTTGTGGAGGAATACGAGGGATGAATGGCGTACAGGCTGCGATTTTCAGCGGCAGCGCAATGATCCTGCTGGTGCTTGCGCTGCGGCTGCTTCTGAAAAAACATCTGCCGCGTGGAATATTTCCCGTGCTCTGGTGCGCAGCCGCTGTGCGGCTGCTGCTTCCGATCACGATACCAACACATCTGAGTGTCTGGAATCTGCTGCATACGTCGGTCGCAGCGCAGGCAGACGGTGTCATATCAGATGTGCTAACGCCGTTTCCGTCTTTGGCGACCAACAGCATCACAGAACCGGCAGCGGATGCTGCGGGCATCCGTCCGATGCTTCTTGTCTGGCTCGTCTGCGCGATACTTCTCGCGGCATATTTTGTGATCGGATATGCCTGCATGGTACGTCGGTTTCGCGGAACACGGCTTGCCCCGCAGCCGTCCATTGACACGCTGCTTGACCGCTTCCGCTTTTCGCGCGATCCGCACATCTGCGTGAGCAACAGCCGTCGTGCGCCGCTTACCTTCGGCGTTTTTCGTCCGACCGTCCTTTTGCCGGAAGATCTGCCGGTTGGAGACGCACAATTTCAGCTGGTTCTGGCACACGAACTGGCGCATATCCGGCGGAAGGACTGCCTGCGCAAGCTGCTTTTGACGGTATGTTTATGCCTGTATTGGTGGAATCCGCTGGTCTGGCTGATGGTATGGCTTGCGAACCGTGATATGGAGCTTGCCTGTGATGAAGCGGTTCTGCGCGCGCTTGGCCCGGATTGCAGGAAGGCTTACGCGCTGACGCTGCTTGACATGGCGCAGCGAAATCCAAAATCAGCGCCGCTGTGCAGTGGTTTTGCAAAAAGCAGCGCCGAAGAACGGATTCGCGCGATTTTAAGTTTCAAAAGGATTCCGGCATGGGTTGGAATTTGCGTATCTGTTCTGTTCGTACTGACGGCAAGTGTCTTTACGACGCAGGCTGCAAGCCCAAGTGCCATCCCGGAAATGGAACTCGCCGTGCAGAAAGAAATTCCGGAAGAAAATGTTGCTGTGAGTGTGCCAGTATCGGAGCCACTCCCGACAACGCCTCCCATCATGCCTGAACAGGAAGCTGAATCAGAAATTGAATCGGAAACGCAGACTCGGTCGGAAGCGCCCGCCTATATTTTCCCGCTGGAGGACGCACACGCTGAGGTGACGAATTCCTACGGCTGGCAGGAGAATCCGGTCGTAAAGCAAAAATCCTTACATCTCGGCGTTGATTTTGTGGCAGCCTATGGCACAAATGTTCTTGCTGTGGCAGATGGAACGGTTTTGGATTGCAGCTATGACGCCGCATACGGCTATATCCTGACGCTGGAACACGAGAATGGCGTTCAGACGCAATACGCGCATTTGTCAGAATTTCTGGTGAACGCCGGAGCAGAAGTTCGGCAGGGACAGATCATTGCGAAAACTGGAGACTCCGGCTGGACAACTGGCCCGCACCTGCATTTGGGTGTTCTTATTGACGGCGAAGCCGTTGACCCACTGGAAACCCTGAAAAGTGAATAATAAAAGCAGCGCCGAGACGATCAAAAACGTCTCGGCGCTATGTCAATACTTTTTTTATGAAAAACAATCGGGTCTTGCCACGCTTGTAAAACCTGCCGAGCCGGTGATAACAACGCCGTTCGCGCCGCCGCTGCAATGGACAATCAGGAGGTTTCCGTCCGCGTCCCTGCCGCCGACGATGCCAACGTGTACATCTGCCGGGTAAAATACGAGGTCGCCCGGTTGCGCGTCGCTCCATGCAATGTTGGTGCAATAGCTGTGCTGTGTGGCAGCTCCGCCGCCGCGTCCGGGGTAGTAGCTGCCATTCGTCGCGTTGTAGAATGACCAATCGACGAACCCCGAACAGTCTAATCCGAACGGTCGTATCGTTCCCGTGGAGCCGCTGCCTGACGCTGTGACCTCCGTTGGAACACCCCAGCGGTCGTCCCAGCCGAGCGTCAAAGATTTTCCGCCCCAGAAGTACGACACGCGCCAGACAAGCTGCACTGCCGTTTCCACGACGGCCTTTCGTGCCGGGTCAAGATCATCCGGGAGATTTTCAAGCAGTGCAATCGCGTCCTCCTGCGAAATGGTCAGCGAACCCATTGGAATATTCAGGCTGCCGAGATTTTCGAGCAGAATGTCAAGCGCGTCATTCTGATATTTTGTAAAAACGTATATCAGACGCATTTGTTCAGCGGTTTTGGCTGTGATCGTGATTGTCAGCGCAATTCCCGTGTGGCTGTCGTCCACATCGTCATCCGGATCACTGTCCGGAACGTCAACGGTTTGCGTTGCCGTCGTGATCCCGCACATATATAGCTCTGTCTGGCGGGGAATGGTGTTGACGAAAGGCACGATGGAGCCGCCCATGCGCAGCAGACCGTGACCGGCTTCGGCGTTTGTGATATAGCTGAGCTGCGTATCGGAAATGTGAAGCAGCTTCGACAGCTCTGCGCGGTCGGTTGCCGCTTGATTGAACAACAGCAGAAATTCCGAGTTGGCGAACATCAGACGCGCCGTTTCAGACTTTAGACATTCCTCTACGTTCTGCGATGCCGCAGTCAACGCAGCACCGTATTTGCGGAATCTTTTCCATGCGCGGTAAAGAATCTCTCCGGAATACTTGTACTTGAAATACAAATACACTTCGTCGAGGAACACCCATGTATATTTGCCGCGCTTGCGGTTCTCCATGACGCGGTTTTGAATGGCTTCGAGCGCAACAACAAGGGCAGTCGGACGAAGTTGTTCCCCCATCTCATACAAATCAAGCACGACGATGCGGTTGTTAATATCCACATTTGTCGGATGCGCAAAGACATTCAAGCTGCCCTCCGTGATAAGCTCGGCCGCCAGCGCGATTTCACGCGCTTCGGGGTCTGGCTGCTTCAAGACTTCGGCGCGCCAGTCGGACAAAAGCGGCATAGGCAGCGCACCTTTTACATGGAAATAGTTCTGGTAGACACTGGCTGTGCATCGGTCGATGATGGATTTCTGAGAACCGGACAGTAAGCCCGCGCCCATTTGCTGCTCCAAGATACTGGTTATGAGTTCGGATTTCATCGCAATGGGATTTTCGCCGTCCTCGTACCCGTCTTGTAGATCGAGCGGATTGATATGGTGTTGGCTGTTCGGAGAGATTTCAATGACTTCGCCGCCCAGCGCCCGTGCGATGGGCGCGTATTCGCGTTCGGCATCAATGATGATAATGTCGTCGTTGGTGGACAGCGCGACGTTAGCGATGGTATTTTTCATTGCCACGGATTTACCAGAACCGGACACGCCGAGATAGAACGCATGAGGTGAAATGAGCCGCTTGCGGTCGCAAATCAACAGGTTTTTAGAAATGGCATTGACCCCATAGTATAGACCGCCGGGGTCTTGAATCTCCTGCGCACGGAACGGCATAAGGACGGCGCAGCTCTCGGTCGTGAGCGTCCGCAAAGAATGGATGCGCCGCAGGCCATACGGCAGGACGGTGTTCAGCCCATCCTCCTGCTGATACCGCAGCACGGAGAAGCCGCAGAGCTTTTCCTGCGCGATGGATTGGAGCGTCTGCGTGTCCGCGTCAAGCTGCTCCAGCGTGTCGGCAATATGAACGAGCGTTACACAGGCAAACATGAGCCGCTGGTCGCGGGCGGTCAGGTCCTCTAGCAAATCTTTTGATTCCGTCCGCATCTGCTCCAAGTCATAGGGAACCGTCGCGGTGAAATTGTTCTGCCGGTTCTGCCTTTGCTGCCAGCGGGTTATATCCGTTTCCACGCCGAGGATTCGGCTTTGCACCTCACGCACCGCTTCTTCGGTTGGGATTGGAAGAATATCAATAGAGAGAAGTAAATTGCGTGAAAAATCGGACAGGTCTTTTATCATTTCGTCGCTGATAAAAGATGCGTAGTCGCGCATGAAAAGGACTCTGCCAAACTTGCCGCCCATTTCAAAGTATCCGGCGCGGAATTGCAATCCGTCCGGGCAGATCAGGTCGCGGAAGTCGATGCCGCGCTTGATGTTTGCGGACAGGTCGAACCGGAACGACGCTTCTTCGCCCGGTCGGAAAAAGTCATGCAGGAGCCGCAGCCGGTCAGCGCAGGAAATGGCGTATGCCCCGGAATCCAGCCGCCCGAAACTGGCAGACAGGTTGGTATCGACGCGGCGGAAGTATGCACGGGTCTGCTCGATTTTGCGTAAGCCAATGGACAACGTAATGTACTTTTCCTGCACCAAGTTATTACTCTCAGCTGCTTTGTCCAGAATGATTTGATTGTACTCGCCGCGGTAATAATCCAAGCCGTCGCTGCACTCCGGCATGAGCATTGTGCGCTGGAAATCAACCGGATTTAATCTTCGGTTAATGATCGTGATTTTCGCGGTCGCATCGGTCGGCAAAGAATTGAGAACAGCACCATACGAACGGAAGATACTGCGTCGGTCGTCTAACGACGATGCGGCGTAATTTATATCCGAAAAGCGCCACGTTTTACTGTACTTCTGCCCGACCTGCCAGATACCGTCCGTATAGATGCGTCGGATGGGAATGGATTGCTGGACGCTGTGGGGAATCCGAAAAGAATCTTTTTCGCTGCGGTTTGCAGCCAACAACGATTTCATCATTCCAACGTACCCTCCATAATGTCAGCAAACATTTCCTCATGGAGATTGACAGAATCGAACCGGCGCGGGCCTGCGCACAAGATTTCGGATTTGATAAACGCCCACAAGAATTGCTCTAAGGTCATGCCATTGTAGTGGAAAAATCCTGCGATAGCGACTGGCGCCGCCACCAGCAGGCACAACCAGCTTGCGGCTTCTTTGCCGATGATGCCGCTCAAGCCGAGGTAGATACCGGCCGCCAAACCGACAGCCAGCACCGCACAAATAAACTGCCGCGCAGACAGACCGAAAAAGATGGTTTCCCGGTGTGCGCGGATTTCTTTTGGAATTTTGACTTCTATAAAAATCGCCTCCGATTTGTTGAAAATTTGACAGAGATTTTAGGATATGAGATAATATTTATAGGCAAAAACTTGACAAAAAGGAGAAAATGCTATGAACTCTACACTCATTTTATTCAAGGAAATAGGTCGCCAGCTCTTGATCGTTGGTCTGGTACTGGGGAGCCTGCCAATGGCAATCCGTATCCTCTGGAAGCTGCGGCTTCTGCCGCTCGGTTGCTACTTTGTGGCAACGAAACTCTTCTGGCCGCGCTGGGCGAGAGCACACCGAACAGTCTGCATTTTGATCTTCATTGCCTGCGTGCTGTTCTTCGTCTTATGCTGGACAATCCGCTACATTCGCCAGAAGCGCGAGGAACAGATCATGGCAGAGCTGATACACCACTACACAAAGGACCTGAAGCCAGGCGAATCCAGGACACTGGAATTTCTCTGAACAGTCAGAAAGAATTGCGTCCCGACTTGGGACGCAATTCTTTTATGCACCGAGCATTTCATGCACCAGCCTGTCAGAGCCTTTGACAAGACCGGTCAACACCAGCATATTGAACATAAGCTGCCCGATGTACTGCCAGACCATTGTGACGGCGGGCAGTGATTCATCCAGCGCCGTACTGCCGCCAGACAGGAACGCTGAGTAGATCACACAGGACAGGACGATAACCGCGCCCTCCATACACACGCCGACGTAGCTTTTTAGAAACGTTTGCCCGGTTCTGGACGTAGCTTCTCCTGCAAATGATGCCAGCGGCAGGGGCGCAATCGCGGTGTAAATAAAGATTTTGAAAAAACGGCCATAGACAGTCAAAATCAGCACAAAGGACAGGACCGTAATCAGCAGGCTTCCCAGCAGCGACACCAGCCAGAGCGGAATGGATTCCAGAAAACTCACATCTTCAATGGCTTCGACGATTTTATCTGGCAAAGTGGCTGTTGTAGAAATCGCAGAGCCGATACCACCCATGACGGTACTGACCACGCCGCCGCAGATTTTGTAAATCGCGGTTATCAGCTCCAACGACGAGCCGACCGCCACCTTTGCAAGCAGAAACCGAATAAAATGCCGTAGGGCAAATTCCGGTCTTTGCAATTCGCGGAAGCTGGCCGCCGAGCGAAACACACCCATTGCAAAAAACAGCACCAACAGACCATAGCCAAGGCCTACCAGAGCGTTGTGGATACTGACAATGACCGTCCATATCTCGCCGCCGCGAAAACTCTCCGGTGTTTGCGAAACGAGCGACCAGATTTCAGCCAGCTTGTCATTCCAGTTGCTTAAAGCATCTTCAAGGGTCGATACGACCCAGTTATCACTCACATGATTTCATCTCCATTTCTACGCATATTTTATAATGAAACGACTATACTTCATAATGCTAGGGCGAGTAAACGTAATTTTGTTGCCTGTTCTCTGGTTGACAGATACAAAATCTTGCGTTATACTTACCGTAGTGATCGAGTTGCAGATGCTCGCGGGGCCTGCAACCGGGGGAGTCCCTGCGGGGGCTCCCTTTTTCACACCTGAGAGGATGGTGTAAATGCCGAAACCGTTTCTGACATACCCCCAACAGATTCAAAAACTGAAAGACAAGAACCTGACAATTACGGATGATGCCGCAGCAACGATCACGCTGCACCATTATGGATATTTTGCGCTGATTTCCGGCTACAAGGACTTGTTCAAAAATCCCACGACAAAAGATTACCGCGACGGAACGACGCTGGATGATATTGTTGCGCTCTATCGTTTCGATGAACAGCTTCGGGAACTCACGCTGCGCTATTTGCTGCAAGTGGAGCGACACATCCGCTCTGCGTATTCGTATGCGTTTTGCAGTCAGTTTGGAGAGAGTCAGAACAGTTATCTGGACGCAAATAACTATAATCTCATGGGGCGTATAAACCCGCGCGAGGTTCAAAAGTTGATTACGCGGCATTTACAACCGTTTCTTTCGCATACGACAGACTATCCGTATATCGAGCATCATAAGCAGATACATGGGAATGTACCGTTATGGGTACTGATCAATGCGCTGACGTTTGGAACACTATCCAAGATGTACGCCCTTGCTCAGTCTAAAATCCAAGCTGCAATCAGCAAGGAATTTGTGGGCGTTCGGGAAAAGCAGTTAGGTTCCATGCTGGAGGTGCTAACAAAGTTTCGCAATGTCTGCGCACACAATGAACGCCTTTTCTCCTACAACACAAAGAATGACATTTCGGACTTGCCGCTCCATAAAAAGATGCAGATTCCGCAGAATGGTCAACAGTACATATATGGAAAACATGATTATTTTGCGTTGGTATTGTCTTTCCGCTACTTGCTGCCAAACAAAGACTTCCTGACGTATAAAGCGCAGTTAGCCAAGCTGATTGATAAGGCGGATCGTGAAAATCGTCAGTTAGCCGGTACGGATCTGCTTCGGCTTATGGGATTTCCAGAAAACTGGAAGAAAATTACTGCATATAAGAAAGTATAGTCTAACTGAAATGCGTCCCAAGTCGGGGCGCATTTCTTTTGCTTACACCACACCGATAGCCGTCAGAATTTCCTTTGCAAAGGCGATCAGTAAGCCACCGAACAGGCAAAGAACACCCTGCGTTCTCTGCGTCGCGTCGTGCGACTGCACAGACATACCGAGCTGCACAACGCCCCAGCCGAGGATGATAATGCCAATGGCCTTGATGCAGGAGAAGATAAAATCAGAAAGATTGTTCACGATGGTCAGCGGGTCACTGTCAGCGGCGAACGCCGAGGTCGTGAACAGTGCTGTCGTCAGTACAAGGCTTGTCCAGACAGCCATGATGCGGCGCTCCTTACGCCGCGGGGTTAATTCATGTTTCATGTTAATCCTCCAAAAATTCAATATCGTCGATGTTTTCAATGGGGAACGAAAGATCGTCTGCCGCGAACGCGCGCAGCGGCGTGTGGAGATACGGCGGCGCGCTGCCGTCCTCCGTGCGGTGAATATTCGGGTGCTTCAGGATGTCATACTTCTCGTCAATGACTGGTTTCTCGCCTCGAATCAGAACGATTGCGTTTTTATTATCCAAGCGCCGCACCTCGTCCGGTGTCATAAGCTCGCGCCCAGTCTGTTGGAAATTCTGACTGAACGAACCGTTCCTGCCCTTACTCTGGCTGGATGTCCGGGTATCAATCGTTTCTTTCCCAAGCAGCTCCGAAATATATTTGTGCGTCGATTGTTCGTTGCCGCCTAAGTACACAAAGCTGTCCGCGTTGCCGATGATGCCCTCCCAATCGTCCTTGAACAACGCCTTGAGCTGCGAAATATTTTGCAGAATGATAGTTGACATAATGTTTCGAGAGCGCATAGTCGCCTGCAATCGGGCATAGCCGTCGGGCAAGGCCACGTTCGCAAATTCATCGAACATCAGCCGCACGGGAACAGGCAGCGCCCCTTGATGGATTTTGTCTGCCTGATAGTAAAGCTCCTGAAACGCTTGCGTGTAGAGCATACCGACAAGGAAATTGAGCGATGCGTCGTTGCTGTCCGGGATAATACAGAAGATGGCTTGCTTGCGTTCGCCCAGTTTGCCAAGCTCCATATCGTCGCTGGCTGTGATGCGCTGAATTTCGGGCAAGGTGAACGACGCAAGACGAACGGCGGCGCTCACTAAAATCGATTTAGCAGTTTTGCCGGCCGCTTGCTTGAAAATATGGTATTGCCGCACGGCAATGTGATTGGGCTGTTCTTCCTCCAAGGCTTCAAAGAGCAGGTCAAGCGGAGATTGATAATCGTCATCTTCTTCCTTTGCACCGCCATTTTCAATCATGTAGAGAATGGTTTCCATATTCTGATCTTCAACCGGCGCTTCGTGCAGCAGATAGAGCATGAGCGCAGCGTCAAGCGCCGTCTCCGATTTTTCCCAGAACGGATCATTTGCTTTCGCGCCCTTTGGAGTGGTGTTCTTGATGAAATTGTCAATCAGCTTGAACACGTCCGCGTCCTTGCGTATGTAGCAAAACGGGTTGTAGCAGTCTGATTTTGACGGGTCGATCAGGTCAAAAACGCGCAGAACATAACCTTCCTCCAGAAACAGATTTCCGACGGCACGGAGCATTTCGCCCTTTGGGTCAGTGACGATAAAACTCGCATTGGCAAGCATGAGGTTTGGTTTTGCGAGGAATCGCGTCTTACCGCTGCCGGAGCCACCGACGATGATCTGCAACAGGTTTCTGCGGTGCAGCTTGCCGTTCATGCTCATTTGCAAATGCTGCGTCAGAATGACGTTTTTGCCTGCATCCTTGTCGCGGTACTTCTTATCCAGCTCCCTGACGCTGCCCCACGACGCGGAGCCGTGTTCTTCGCCGGGTCTGGTGTTCTTCTGTCCGGTGTAGTAGAACAGGATCGCGCCGCCGTAGAGCAGTAAAAAGATGCCGATAAACTTCATCGTGTATGGCGTCCAGTGCAGAGAAAACGGATTCTTTGTCGCGGCTGAAAAGGCATCCATCAGCGTGAAAATTGTCATGCCAGGTTCATAGCATCCTGCCATGAGAACCGCAAGCCAGATGATGGGGACGACAAACGCCGCCCACACTGGGGCGGCGCTGCGAAATGACTTCTTTTGATTCCTCACAGGTCAATATCCATACAGGCCAGACCGGTGCGCTCAGCATGGTGCTTGCAGAAAACGAGCGTACCAGCCGCCAACAGCAGCAGAACCGATGGAATGATAAAAAGCAGTTTTTTCATAGGCAGAACCTCCAATTCAAATATTCTGTCCCAAGTTGGGACACAAATGGCTCCCTCCATTACGAATTAGGGGCGAACAACAATGTATGGCCGCCTTACTAAATGGCACACTATTGATTGTCATTTTCAAAAGATTGAACGTATTGTTTTAAGCTCCATGCGAAAAACAAAAGAGCGACTGCGTTTCCTTCTGCCGGTGTCTCAAAAGTGTAGCGAAAATCAAAGAAGGGTTTTGAATAGCGCGACAAAAAATCATCAAAAGCTACCTTATGTGGTCTGTCTGCATATATCAGGTCATAATTTTCTCGTATTGCTTGTTTTGCATCGTCGGAAATCACTTCAAACAATTTGTAAAGGTTGTGACCTTCTAGGAAGGAACCATCTCCGCTTTCATACATTTTGATTGACTTTAGGAATAATTCACAAGCAAGCCCTGCATTAACAAAGAAAGGACGTATATAGTAGATTTCACAATTATCTGAAATCAGCCTCTCTGCTACTTCAATAAATTGTTGTGCAGAAAGAATGCACTGCATTATGTTTCCTGTGCGCTTCTTTGACATTGATTGATTCCCTCCGTTCTATTTAGCACGGCTATACTAATTTAATCCTACACTATTGATAACCTACATTCAAGAACATTGTAAAATCGCTTGTGCGAATCGCTTGAGCAAACAAATCTGCCGCAGCGCACCTCCGACATAATCGAGAAGCCCGCGCAAGCGGGCTTCTCTGGTTTGCTCCCCTTGGCTGCCACACTTCCGCTGGATGGTCGCTGTCAAGGCCCAGCCAGTGCGCACACTGGCTGGCTCTGCGGCCGATGCGTCAGCATCGACCGGCCTTGACTGCGGACAGCCAGCGGAGTATGTTCCCCGCAAGGGGAGCACAACCGTCAAAGCGGTTTCGGATCGTGACGGCGAATCACTTTATCGCGCAGTACGATTCATATTTCTTGTGCGTGTCTGTGGGGAAATTGCGCGTTCAATGCTGCCGCCGATCTTCTGTGACATATCTTGTATCTGTCCGAGTGCCTGCCGTCGATCTTGCGGGTCAAACCCGTCATAGAACGCCGCCAGATTTGATACGTCGGGCGCTTCACACGGAACACCAAAGCGACGACAGATCATATAGCCGACGCTCTGCGCATCCAGCTCATAATCATCCCGCGAATAGTTCTGATTATAGCCTTTGGCATGAAAACGGACGTGGGCGATCTCTGTTGCGATGCCTGCGAACGCTTCTGCATCGTTATATTTCGGATTGACCGCCATTTTCATCTGGTTTGGGTCGTAGAGCGCAGGCAGGGGGATACTTTCCTCGCTTACCAGCGGTACAACGGAGTAATTCAGAAGCGTTTTCAGTGCTTCCGTCATTTCCTTGCTGTCCGGCTGTAATGCGGTGTGCTTCAGGTCGCGCCCGCTTGTCTGCCGCACGTCGTAAACGTCCGTCAGTACATACCCTTTGCCGAAAGAGGAACGGGTGTAAATTTTCACGCCATTCTTTTCCTCGGTTGGAAATACGCTGCGCATCAGACTTTTCCAGCGGTCTTTTGTTCCGAAAATGGTTGCATCCTGATCCTGCACCATAACGAGCGCAACATTGCCAGCGCTATAACTCGGATTGTCGGCCTGACAATTCAGATACCGCAAATAAGCGTCCGGGTCGCTGGTGATCTGAACAATACCCGCGTCCTGCATGGCGTTTGTGTTCTCGCGGTCAGCTTGCCGCTGCGCCTGCCAGAGTTCCGAACTCTGGTTCTTTTCGTTGATGATATTTCCTAAGTTTGCGATAATACTCACTCCTATCTGATATGCTCCAGCTCGCGCTGGGGTTCTGGCCGCGTCCGCTCTGCGGCGGCGCGCAATGCTGCCAACCGACCGCGAACGGGCTGCTTTTCCTCATTGGTCGAAATCGGCCCCTGCGTCAAGCCACTCCTTTGCTTTTGCAAGGATGGTTCTGGTTGGGCAGGGGTCTGCTCTTTTTTTGGCTGCACGTCCTCCAACTGTCTGGGCTGGTATCCCATCTGCTCTAGGATATAATTTGCCTGTGAGAGATGGTCAATGTTGGTCAGGATTTCAAGGTATGGCTCGTCGCCTTTCTTATCCAAAATGGTTGAAAATAACAAGCCGACTTTCTTGGCTCTGCGCTTGAACTCGTCAAAATCCTCTGTGCGCAAGGGCAAAACTTCGATGGGGCGCTGTTCACTGAGCAGCCGGTTCATGTTCACCTTGCCGTAAAGCTTTTTCTGGTCTTTTGCCAGCGCGTATAACAGCGCCGCGAGATTTTTTGCACCCCGCGCCAGCAGTTTGATTGCTTCTTCGGATATTTGTACGCCTTCCTTCATTACAAGATCAGCAGCTTCGCCGCTTACCTCCATAGGCTGTGCCTCCTTTCTCGCGCCTTATTCGGCGCATGATTTTTTGTTGGTGGTGTATTGCTTTCCTGCACCTGCTTTAACATCCGCGGCGCATATTCCGCGATTTTTCTGCATAACCGCAGTTCCCGACGCAGGGGCCGGAGCTGTGCGGTCAAGCTGTCAATGTCCGCGTCAAGCTGCTCAGACGGCTGCTCCCGGCGTAGCGCATATAATTCTTTGCGCCGATCCACTAGAATCTGCATCTCATTTGACAACGCATCAGACAGCATTTCTAACTCTGGCTTTGTATCTATGTGATACTTCTGCAAAAGGAAAAATTGCTGCCGGTACTGCTTCGCACGGCGTACCTCTGCCCGCGTTTCAAACGGAACTTTTTGCGGGCGTTTCTTTTGCGGTGACAGCAGATACAGATAGTATAGGTATAGCGCCCGGAAACTGCCGCGCTTGACAGGTGGATAGCGGCGCGGCTGCTTGCGGATGGTATAGCGTTTGGATTCACTTTGTTCCGGCGGAATGGCAGCGGTCACGCCGCGTTGCCTGCGCAATCGCTGCAAGATAGCTTCCTCAGTGTAATCCTCGCCCAAACTGTCCAGCCGGAGAAACCGCGCTCCACCGGGCGGCTTGACGGCGGTATGCTTGACGTTGAAACCGTATTTGACGGTATATCCGCGTTTCCTGAGAATATCCAGCAGCGACGCAAATGTGAAGCTGACTGCAATGGCCGCGTCCAGATCCTGCCGGACAAGATCGCGGATGGTGGTCTTGCCGCTGCGCTCGGCGTTCCATTCTGCATAGTGCTGACCGCTGCCCTCCGGCTGAATGACAGAGAATCCGTACTTACGGCTGACCTCATTGGAAATGCCGCGAATATCTTCAAAGTAATCTTTGAACGCATTGCGATATTTCACTCCATCCACGAATGAAACAGAGTTGAATACAATATGGCAGTGCAGGTGTTCCTTGTTGATGTGGGTGCAAATGACGGCTTCATATTTGTCACCGAGCAGACGGCGTGCAAATTCCACTCCCGCTTCATGCGCCAGCTCCGGCGTTGTTTCACCCGGCACGTAGGAGTGGACAAGATGATAGCCGACAACGCCGCCCGGTTTTCCAAACCGCTCT
>FR887115.1:15907-22194 GCA_000436735.1 Firmicutes bacterium CAG:170 | reverse complement strand
CACGGACGGAGTAGCCGGTACCAACCAGGCCCTCTTCCTTGGCGTCGAAGCCGAGAACGACCAGGACCATCTTCAGGAACTGGACGCCGGTGACGTCAGCGTCAGGAGCGTACTTGTTGTTGCCAACGCCAGCGATGATGCCGGTGTGGTAGCAGTAAGAGATGAAGCTCTCTGCCCAGTGGCCGGCCTTCACATCGGTGAAGTTGACCGGAGCGTAAAGCTCCTTGATGTCGGTATCGCCATTGTCAAACATAGCGATGATCTTGGCAGCTTCTGCACGGGTGATCACACGGTTGGGCTTATATTCGCCATCCTTGTAGCCGTTCAGAACGCCGATTGCGGAGAGAACATCGACAGCCTCGGTATGGGTGACATCCTTGGCGTCTTTGAAGTCCGCAGTTGCTGCACTCGCAATGGTGGCAAAGCTCAGAATGGTAGCAATGGCCAGAACGAGAGCAAGAACCTTTTTGAAGTTCTTCATTGAGTTTTCCTCCTTGTAAATTTTAGTCGTTGTGTTCTCCGCTGCATAGCTGGCGCATGGCACAACTACTATCTGTCGGTATCATAATTCAAACCCTCCCAAAGGTCAAGTGCCCGGGAGGGTTTGTAATCTGATTGTAACAAAGCGGGGTTTATGTAACATTCGGGGACATGCCCGCGCGAAAACGGAAAAACGCCGCGCGTTCCGGCCCTTCCGGCGAAACGGCAGCACCGCGCAATTCGGCAGGCCGCCCTTCCGGGCTTAGATGTACTGCTGCGTGACGACGTCGATGATGCCGCGCGTGGTGATGCGCAGCGTCGGGATGACGGGCAGCGCCATGAAGCTCAGCGTCATGAACGGGTCGATGCCGTGGCCGACGCCCAGCGCGTGCGCGGCGTCCTTGGCGGCCTCGAGCTTTTCATTGACCTCGACCAGCGGCGAGTCGCTCATGATACCGGCCAGCTCCAGCACCAGCTCGCTCTTTACCTGCTCGTTCTCCGTCACGACGATGCCGCCGTGATTCTCCACGATGCGGTTGACCGCAAAGGCCATATCCTTCGAGTTCGTGCCGACGACGATGATGTTATGCGAGTCGTGGGAGATCGACGTTGCGACCGCGCCGGATTTCAGGCCGTAGCCCTGAATATAGCCGAGGCCGATATGGTGCGTATTCTTGTGCCGCTCGACGACGGCGATCTTGAGAATGTCCTTCTCCGTGTCCACCTTGTCGGCGTAGCCGTTGTCGGTGGTGACGATCTCGCCGGGGACCATGCCGATGACCGCGCGCGGACGCACGTCGCGGAAGTCCTCCTCCGTCAGCGGCGTGACGTGGAAGGTGTCGTGGGCGCGCTGGTCGAGATACTCCTCGATCTGCGGCTTCGGGAAGTCCTTCAGCTGGCCGTGGTCATAGTACAGCACGCCCTTCTTAAAGACCATTTCCACGTTGAAATCCTTGAAATTGTCGATGATGGCGAAGTCGGCCAGATAGCCGGGCGCGATGGCGCCGCGGTTGTTGAGCAGGAAGTAGCGCGAGGCGTGATGGCAGGCGGCCTTGACGGCGATGATCGGATCGACGCCGTATTTGTTGATGGCCTCGCGGCAGATATAGTCGATGTGGCCCTTTTCGAGCAGGTCGCTCGGGTGCTTGTCGTCGGTGCAGAACATGCAGCGGTCGGCGTACTGCGGCGTGAGCAGCGGCGCCAGCGCCTCGAGATTGCGGGCGGCGGTGCCCTCGCGGATCATGATGAACTGGCCGCGGCGGAGCTTTGCCAGCGCGTCCTCGATGTCGGAGCACTCGTGGTCGGAGTAGACGCCCGCGGCGATGTAGGTGTCAAGATCCTTGCCCGTCAGGCCCGGCGCGTGACCGTCGATCTTCTTGTGGTGCGCCTGCGAGGCGATGATCTTCGAGACGACCTCCGCGTCGTTGTGAATGACGCCGTAGGCGTTCATCATTTCCGCCAGACCCTGCACTCTGGGGTAGTCGTAGAACGAGTCGATGGCGCGGTAGTCAAGGTTTGCGCCGGATTCGTCCATCGGCGTCGCCGGAACGCAGGACGGCAGCATGAACCGCACGTCGATCGGCAGGCCCTCGGTGGCCTGGAACATGTAGTCGATGCCGTCGGTGCCCATGACGTTGGTGATCTCGTGGGGGTCGGTAATGACGGTGGTCGTGCCGTGCGGCAGGACGGCCTTCGCAAATTCACGCGGAGAAACAAGACTCGACTCGAGATGGATGTGCGCATCGACGAAGCCTGGGCAAACGATCTTGCCGGTCATGTCCAGCTCCTGTTCGCCCTCATATTCGCCCATGCCGACGATCAGGCCGTTTGCAACCGCGATATCGCAGGTACGCAGCTCATTGGAGAATACATTCACATAGGTCGCGTTCTTGAGCACCAGATCGGCCTTTTCCCGGCCGGAGGCCGCCTCGATCACGCGCTGCTTTTTCAGCAGCTTTCTCTGAATTTTTCCTGCATAGCTTTCCATGGGAGCCGCCATTGTAAGATCCGTCCTTTCGTGTTAAGCAATTCTTGTGGCTTATATTAGCAGAGATTATAGCACTGTTCGCCGTTTCTGTCCATGTTCAAATTCAACGAATTAAACCGCAGTTTTTTTCCGTTTTGCCCGTGCGCGTGACAAGCCGCGTGCGGTGTGGTATAATGGCAGAAAAGAATGCGCGCACGGCGCGCACGGAAACGGGGCGTTTTCATGAAGCTTCTCATGCATATCTGCTGCGCGCCATGCGCAAACATGCCCATCGACGCGCTGCGCGCCGACGGGATCGACCTGACCGGCTACTGGTATAATCCGAATATCCATCCCTTCACCGAGTACCGCGCCCGGCGCAACTGTTTGCAGGAGTACGCGAAAACCATCGGGCTGCCGCTTCTGGTGCGCGACGACTACGGCCTGCGGCCCTTCGTCCGCGCGGTCGCGGAGGATATCTCCGGCCGCTGCGTCAAATGCTATGAAATGCGCCTGTTCGAGGCGGCGCGCATGGCGAAGGAGGGCGGCTTTGACGCCTTCACGTCCTCGCTTTTTATCAGCCCCTACCAGCAGCATGAGCTGATGCGCGACGTGGCCTACCGCGCCGCCGAGGAATACGACGTGCAGTTCTATTATCAGGACTTCCGCCCCATGTTCCGCGACGGCCAGACCCGCGCACGGGAGCTGGGCTTCTATATCCAGAAATACTGCGGCTGCGTGTTCTCCGAACAGGAGCGTTATCTGAAGCCCTCCAAAATTCTGCCCTGAGGTCCTCCGGCGGCCCATTCGGATGCGCCGAAGGCGCGGTGTGTCTCCGACGGCCCATTCTTTTCTGTCTTGCCAGAAAAGGATGGGGAGAAAAGAGGCGCTGGAGAACGAAATAGCGCTGTCGCGCAGAAAAGGCATTTTGATTCTGCGTACCATTCACCGAAAGCGCGTCCCGCAAGGAACGCCCTTCGGTCGGGCCGTCTGATCGGGTTTCCCAAGCGCACAATATTCAGTGCGAGTTGTTCCGTTTGCGCCCGTTGAATATTTGACGTATGGAATTCGGACAATCTTTGTTCTATTGAGGGCCGTAGGGGACGATGCCCACATCGTCCCGGCAGAATATGTTGTTTTACGAAAATCTTCGGCGAATTCGTAATTTTTATTGGGTCGATGTGGGCATCGACCCCTACAAATGCGGTCTACTTGAGGTCAGGCCGTTTCTGCTCCGCAGTCTCTATCGGTTGCGGAAGAGAAACGGGCCAAGCAAAAAAGGCCAAAGGTTAGAGGCTCAGGCGCGAAGCGCTATTCGCGTCCCCAGCATCTCTTTTTTGCATACTTTTTTCTGACAAGCCAGAAAAAAGTATGCCGCCGGAGGCATTCTGCGCCCTCCGGCGCAAAAACCAAGCCCGAAGGCATTCGCCTCCGGGCTTCCTTTCTTATTGCAGCGGCAGCACATACGTCACGCCGCAGATATCCGCGCAGCGGACGTCCTCTCCGGCCGTCAGCGCGCCGGAATCGGAAAACGCTTTTGCCCAGCCGTTTCCGATGCTGCTGCGCACGCTCAGAGGCTCCGCCTCTGTGACCGTTCCGTCCGCGCAGCGCAGCACGAGCACGGCGTCGATCACGCCGTCGCCGTCATAGTCGATCACCGTCACGACCGCGCCGTAGGGCAGCTCACTCAGCACGCCCGCGTCCGCAGCGTTGTAATCGAGATAATACTGCGTCGCCGCGTCGAGCGTCAAGCCCGCCTCCGCGCAGCGCTCCTCCAGCCTTCCCGCGTCCATCACAGTCAGCGAACGCTCCGTGACCGATTCCGCAGGCGTTCCGAGCAGGCGGCCGTTCCGGAGGTAGATATCCACCCGGTGTCCGACCAGACCGAGGCCCGTGGACACGGCGAACTCCTTGTGCCCCTCCAGCTTGGTCACGCCCTTTTTCAGCGCCGCGTCCGTCTGCGTCAGATCGGCGCACTCGTTCCCGGTCAGCACCGCCGTATAGCGCACCGCGCCGAAGCGCTCCTCCAGATAGGTCTTGGGATTCATCAGCTCGTCGAGCACATATCTTGCCGTGCCGTCCGTCGCCGGGCACTGCATCGCGTTATAAATGAGCAGACAGGCGTCGTCGCGCGTCACCGGCTCGTCGTACCGTCCCGTAAAGCTGTGGTAAACGCCGTTTTCCTCGGCATCGGCATTGACGCGCGCAGCCCAGCCCGCGCCGGTATAGCGCGAGGCATCGAAGCCCACCGCCGCCAGCAGCATCTTGGCCAGCTCCTGCGCCGTCACATTGTCCTTCGGACGGAACAGTCCGCCGGAGCCGCCGACGATGCCCTCGCCGGCGCAATAGGCAATATAATCCTTCGCCCAGCTGTCGTTCGTATCCGCAAAGGAGACCCACGAGGCAGGCTCGGGCGTATCCGTGCAGAAAAACGCGATCAGCTTCGCCGTCTCCGCACGGGTGATCGGCTCGCCGGGCCGGAAGCTTCCGTCCTTATATCCGCCGATCAGCTCCAGCTCCACCAGCATCTGCACCGCATAGCCGTTGCGGATCTCGGCCTGATCCGAGAACGCCGTATCCCGCTCCGCAGCGCCTGCCGGCAGCGCCAGCAGCACGAGCAGGCATACCGCCAGCATCGTGTAAAAAAGCCTCTTCATTCCCGGCCCCTCCTTTCGTGGACAATCCTGCCGTTTTTTCCAGTATAAGCAGTCCGGGCCGGAAGCGCAAGGGTCTGCGCGGGATTGTAACATAATTGTAACGAAGCCGTCTTTCCTGTGCAAAAGCTGTGATATTCTGTGGATAAATGTTGAGAAAAGCAGGAAATCTGCTCAGTTATCCACAGACTCTCCCAGCCGGAACAGGTAATTCATCAGACTGAACGCCGCCGTGAACGGCCGCATGAAATTCCACACGCCCAGCCCGTGCAGCCCATATTCCGCCGGGAGACGGAACTTCGCAAGGCAGCTGCGCGGGTCCTCGAACCAGACCTCGTGTACCTGTCCGTCCGAGCCGGTATATGTGAACCACGGCGTCTGCGCCGTCTCATCGAAGCGGATCTCCGCGCCGACGCGCACCGCGAGCTGCACCGCCGCCTCGTTCCCGATCAGCTCCGCGCGCGTGCTGCCCACCTGATACGGCAGCGTCCAGTCGTAGGCGTAGTTCGGGAAGCCCATGAAGATTTTCTCCGGCGGCATCTCCGAGACCGCGTAGTCCAGCACGCGCCGGACTGCTGCCAGCGGCGCGACCGCCATCGGCGGGCCGTAGGTGTAGCCCCATTCATAGGACATCACCAGCACATAGTCGGCGTTCCGCGCGAGCTTCGCGTAATCATGGCCCTCGTAGAGGATACCGGGCTGATCGGCGGAGGTTTTGGGCGCAAGCGCCGCGATCACGATCCCGCCGAGGCGCGAGACCGTCTGCCGCAGCGCGCCGACAAAATCGGCATACGCCTCGGCCAGCGGTGCGCCCAGAAACTCGAAGTCCACATCCACGCCCGCGTAGCCCTTGCGCTGCATCGTCCGCGCCGTCTCCTCGATCAATTTCTCTGCCTTTTCCGGGTCGAGCAGCACCTCCTCCGCCCGCAGGCTCGAAAAGCTCCCGTTCTCCATCAGCGTGGACAGGTGCATCAGCGGCATCGTTCCGTACTCCTCCGCCAGCGCGAGCAGCTCCGTGTCGTTCAGGTCGAACAGCCCGCCCTGCGCGGTGATCCCGTATGTAAACGGCACGAGGTAGCCCGCGTAGGGCAAAATACCGCGCAGCACCGCCGGGCTTACGAAGGGATAGGCATAGCCGTTCAGCGCCAGCGGACGGCTTTTTTCCTCCTCCAGCCGGATCACCAGCA
>FR887115.1:10642-15887 GCA_000436735.1 Firmicutes bacterium CAG:170 | reverse complement strand
CCCCCAGCTCCGGCCCGGGAGAGAGGCGGCTGCTGCCGCCGAGATTCGGATTGTTCCGGTAGAGCGTCTGCACCGTCACGCTGAACTGCCGCGCAATGGAATACAGACTGTCGCCCGCGCGCACCGTGTACGTCAGCAGCGGCCGCAGGATCAGCAGGCTCTGGCCCACCGCCAGCCGGTACGGCTCCCGCAGGCCGTTGTAACGGGCGATCAGTCCCGGCGCAACGCCGTGCATCCTTCCGACCGAGTAGAGTGTATCGCCGCGTTTTACCACATGGATCTCCAAAAACATCACCTCCCGACACTCTATGCGCACGCCGCGCTTGAGTTTCCGTTTCCGTGCGGATATACTATAATAAAATAAGGGACAGGGAGGCTTTGCCATGCCGGATCTGAAAGCGCTCGGCGCGTGGGTGCCGCTGCTGGAAAAGGAGCTGCACGCACCGTACTTTGAGGAGCTGCAAAAAAAGGTCGCGGACGCTTACGCGCACACGACCGTTTTTCCGCCGGAGGCGGACGTATTCCACGCTTTTTCCCTCACGCCGCCGGAACGGGTGCGGGTCGTGATCCTTGGGCAGGACCCGTATCATGAGCCGGGCCAGGCGCATGGTCTGGCCTTCTCGGTGCAGAAGGGGGTGAAGCTGCCGCCGTCGCTGCAAAATATCAGCAAGGAGCTGCAAGCCGACCTCGGTCTGCCGCCGCTTTCCTGCGGCTGTCTGACGCCTTGGGCGCGACAGGGCGTTTTCCTGCTCAACACCGTCCTGACCGTCGAGGCCGGCAAGGCCAACAGCCACCGGGGCTTCGGCTGGCAGCGCTTCACCGACGCCGTCGTCGCCTCCGTCGCGCAGCTTCCGCAGCCGGTCGGCTTTGTGCTCTGGGGTGCGCAGGCGCAGAAAAAGGCCGCCGTCTGCAAGGCCTCGTCCTATCCACGCCTCGTGCTGGAGGCTCCGCATCCAAGCCCGCTCAGCGCCTACCGCGGATTTTTCGGGAGTCGCCCGTTCTCACAGCTGAACGCCTTCCTGCGCGCCCATGACGAGCAGGAGATCGACTGGACAATCTGAGCCGGCCCTCAGTGGAACAGATAGCTGATCCCGAGGAGGATATACATCGGCCCGAAGCAGTATGCCATGAACATCTCCCGGTGCGGAACCTTCTGCGTGAAGCAGTCGGTCAGCAGCAGGATTTCGCAGAAATACGCCGCCGCGCCGAAGAAATAGGCGATGGCCTTGAGCAGATACCGGCAGGGGAGATGGAACAGCGACACCAGAAACAGGGCCGCCGCCGCGCCTACCGCGAGATTGCGCAGCAGCAGGATCACATGCTCCGCGCGCGGATGGAGGCTTCCGGCAAGCAATTCCTCCTCGGAGAAAGCCTCCTTCAGCTCCAGCAGATTTTCGGCAAGCTGTTTCAGTCCGTTCGGCATAAAATTCCTCCCGCGGCATATTTTTACCTGTATTATAGCAGAACAGCGGCGCTTTGCCTATGGGAAAATGTAAAAAATAGAAAAGATATGAAAAGCGCGCGCTGCAAAATGCAGCGTGCGCTTTTGCCTGTCAAGGGCCTTTGCGCCGCCCTGCGGCGGGACGGCGCTATCTGTTTGTTTTCGGCTTGTCCGTCCTGTTCAGCAGATAATCCACGGACACATCATAAAAATCCGCGAGGCGGATCAGAACAGCCGTGGGAATATCCACGTCGCCGCGCTCATAATTGCTGTAGATACGCTGGCTGCACGCAAGGAGCTGTCCCATTTCCCGCTGCGTCAGATCTCTGTCCTCCCGCAGTGCGCGGATCCGCTCGTACATGCCATCATCCTCCGCTTTTCCGACAGGCTTTTTCAAGGGGCCTATTCATTTTCACAGTACCCATGCCTATTCGATCTCGATATTCCTGACGCCATGCGCCAGAATGAGGTTGATAAGCTCGTTTCTGGAACGGTTGCTTTCCGCAGCAAGGCGGTCAAGCTCTGCCAGCGTCTCTTCCCGGATGCGGACGGTAATGATCCGGTATCCGTCCTCACCGCGCTTCTTAATGACCAGCGGCTCCATATTCCAGCTCCTGTTCGTCCTTTTTATACTCCGCGATATCTTCCAGCTCACAGTCAAGGATTTGACAGAGCTGATTGAGCGTAAAGGTACTTACATTGGCGTTTTTACGCAGCCTGTCAAGCTGACCGGCACTGAACTGATACTCGCGGATCAGCTTATATTGTGAGACGCCCTTTTGTTTCATGGTCTCCCATAAGCGGTCAAAGCTAATCATGCATACTCCCCCTCTATGCGATGAAATCATCGTATAAAGAGAGTCCCATAGTTGACAATTATCCATAATCGGGCTATATTGGAGCTAGGAGGCGAGCGTCATGCACAGCAACGAATATGAAGCGGCCTTCGGGCGCTTCTTAGAACAGGCGGAATATGACAAAGCGTCGGACGCGCTGTTTTCGCTGGCGCGGGCCGCGTTTCAGGCCGGTTGGCTGGCGGCGGGCGGCCGGGAGGCGCAGCCCGAACGCATCTTCACCGTTCTTCGCCCGGAAGCAGGCTCCGAAAAGCCATAAAAAATCTCCTCTGCCCTGCGGCAGAGGAGATCTCGTATTTCAGCAATTAGGCCTTACCGGCGCAGCCGAGGACGTCGACCAGCTTGTGGCGGACAAGCTCCTTGATGTTGGCGCGTGCGGGCTTCAGATACTCGCGCGGGTCAAACTTGTCAGGATGCTCGTTGAAGAACTGACGGATGGTGCCGGTCATGGCAAGACGCAAGTCGGAGTCGATGTTGATCTTGCAGACGGACAGCTCGGCAGCGTGACGCAGCTGCTCTTCGGGGATGCCGACGGCGTCGGGCATCTTGCCGCCGTTCTCGTTGATCATCTTCACATAGTTCTGAGGAACGGAGGAAGAGCCGTGGAGAACGATGGGGAAGCCGGGCAGGCGCTTGGAGACCTCTTCGAGGACGTCGAAGCGCAGGGGAGGC
Source organism: Firmicutes bacterium CAG:170 (assembly GCA_000436735.1). Classification (GTDB taxonomy): domain Bacteria; phylum Bacillota; class Clostridia; order Oscillospirales; family Oscillospiraceae; genus CAG-170. The sequence goes on along the minus strand of FR887115.1, from coordinate 12,920 downwards.
GGAACCAGAATGCCCTGCTCATTGCGGGTGCACTGGGCAGCCGTGAACTTGTATGCACCGTGGCTGGTGCCGATGGCGATGGCCAGGGAGTCGCAGCCGGTCTTGGAAACGAATTCCTCGACCTCTTCCGGACGGGTGTAGGAAGCGGCGTGCGCAGCGACCTTGACCTCATCCTCGATGCCGGCGAGGGTGCCAAGCTCGGCCTCGACGACGACGCCGTGGTCATGCGCGTACTCGACGACCTTCTTGGTGATCTCGATGTTCTCGGCAAAGGGCTTGGAGGAAGCGTCGATCATGACGGAGGTGAAGCCGCCGTCAATGCAGGCCTTGCAGGTCTCGAAATCGGGGCCGTGGTCCAGATGCAGGACGATGGGGATCTCGGGGCATTCGGCAACAGCAGCCTCAACCAGCTTGACCAGATAGGTGTGGTTGGCGTAGGCACGCGCGCCCTTGGAGACCTGAAGGATGACCGGAGCGTGCTCTTCCTTGCAGGCTTCGGTGATACCCTGAACGATCTCCATGTTGTTGACGTTGAAAGCGCCGATGGCGTAGCCGCCGTCGTAAGCCTTCTTGAACATTTCGGTAGAAGTTACCAGAGGCATATTGACATCTCCTTGTTTATTCAATATCTACGAAGAATTCTAGCAAATTTCATCTATTTTTGCAATAGATGAATTTACAATTTCCGCGCAATGTGATATATTTTGTTTTGTTCAACATATTCTATTCGCATGGAGGTAATTTACTATGTCCGAATCTCTGAAGGGCGCTCTGATCATCGGTCAGTCCGGCGGCCCCTCTTCCGTCATCAACGCTTCCGCATACGGCGTCATCCGTACCGCGCTTGACGCCGACTGCATCACCAAGGTCTACGGTGCGTACCATGGCATCAAGGGCGTGCTGGAGGACCAGCTGCTCGATATGGATGCAGAGGACCGCGCAGAGCTTGACCGCCTGCCCTATACCCCGTCCTCCGCACTCGGCTCCTGCCGCTACAAGATCGCCGATCCCGACGTGGACGACACCGACTACAAGCGCATCCTTGAGATCTTCAAGAAGTACGATGTCCGCTATTTCTGCTACAACGGCGGCAACGACTCCATGGATACCTGCAACAAGATCTCCAAGTATATGAAGAAGGTCGGCTATGACTGCCGCGTCATGGGCGTTCCCAAGACCATCGACAACGACCTCTTCGGCACTGACCACTGCCCGGGCTTCGCCTCCGCAGCCAAGTATATCGCCACCTCCGTCATGGAGGTCGCCCGCGACTCCCGCGTCTACAACATCGGCCAGATCACCATTATCGAGTGCATGGGCCGTCACGCGGGCTGGCTGACCGCCGCTGCCGCGCTTGCCAACGCCAAGGAGCCGTGCTGCGACTTCATCTACCTGCCCGAGGTCGATTTCGACATGGACAAGTTCGTCGCCGACGTTTCCGAGTGCTATAAGAAGAACGGCAACTGCATCGTCGCCGTCTCCGAGGGCATCCACTATGCCGACGGCCGCTTCGTCTCCGAGGCCAAGACCGCCGCGACCGACGGCTTCGGCCACGCACAGCTCGGCGGACTGGCTGCACATCTGGCCAACGTCTGCAAGGAAAAGACCGGCGCGAAGGTCCGCGGCATCGAGCTGAGCCTGCTCCAGCGCTGCGCCGCGCACTGCGCGTCCCAGACCGATATCGACGAGTCCTATATGTCCGGCAAGACCGCTGTTGAAGAAATGCTGAAGGGCACGACCGACAAGATGGTCGGCTTCGAGTGCGACCGCACCAACGGCTACACCTGCAAGGCCAAGCTGTTCGACCTGTCCGATGTCGCCAACTTCGAGAAGAAGTTCCCGAAGGAGTGGATCAACGCCGAGGGCAACAACGTCACCGAGGAGTTCGTCAAGTACGCGCTGCCGCTCATTCAGGGCGAGACCAAGCTCGAAAAGGAAGACGGCCTGCCCCGCTTCGCCCGTCTCAAGAAGGTTTTCGCAAAGTAAGCTGCGCGAAGCGTTCTGTCTGCATCAGACAAACGATAAAAATTCCGCCGGACATGCCGTCCGGCGGTTTTTATTTTGCGCAAAAGGCGCATTTCGTATGCGCCGGAGGCGCGGTAATGGGCTTCGGCGCGCACTCCCTCAAACGATCCGCAGGATCGTAAACACGACGAACGTGCACAGCCACGCCACGCAGCACTGGCTCACGCAGATCATGGCCGCTCTCGCGCCGGAGCCGACCTCGCGCCGGATGGCCGCGATGGCGGCGACGCAGGGCGTATACAAAAGCGTGAAC
>FR887115.1:0-10590 GCA_000436735.1 Firmicutes bacterium CAG:170 | reverse complement strand
AGCGTCGTGACGCCCGCTCCGCCGAGCAGAATTTGAAGCGTGGAGACGACGGATTCCTTGGCGATGAAGCCGGAGATCAGCGCCGTTGCGCAGCGCCAGTCCGCAAAGCCGAGCGGCGCGAAGACGGGCGCGACCAGCCGCCCGATCATGGCAAGCAGGCTGTCGCTGCTGGAGGCGACGACGTTCAGCCGCGCGTCAAAGCTCTGAAGGAACCAGATGGCGATGGTCGCAAGGAAAATGACCGAGAAGGCGCGCTGAAGGAAATCCTTTGCCTTTTCCCACAGCAGCAGCGCCACGCTCTTAACGCTGGGGAAGCGGTAATTCGGCAGCTCCATCACGAACGGCACCGGCCTTCCGTGGAACGCCGTTTTGCCGAGGATGAGGGCGCTGACGACGCCCATCAGGATCCCGAACACATACAGGCCGATCATGACCAGCGCCGCGTGCTCCGGGAAAAATGCCGCCGAGAAGAAGCCGTAGATCGGGATCTTTGCCGAGCAGCTCATAAACGGCGTCAGCAGGATGGTCATGGTGCGGTCGCGCTCCGAGGAAAGGGTGCGCGTGGCCATGACGGCCGGGACCGTGCAGCCGAAGCCGATGAGCATCGGGACGATGGACTTGCCGGAAAGGCCGATCTTCCGCAGCAGCTTGTCCATCACAAAGGCCACGCGGGCCATATAGCCGGTGTCCTCGAGAATGGACAGGAAGAAGAACAGCGTCACGATGATCGGCAGGAAGCTGAGCACGCCGCCGACGCCCTTAAAGATGCCGTCGATGATGAGGCTATGTACCACGGGATTGAGGCCGTAGGCCGTGAGCGCCCGATCGACCACGCCCGTCAGCGAATCGATGCCGAGGGCGAGCAGGTCGCTCAGGAATTTGCCGATGACGTTGAACGTCAGATAGAAGATCAGGAGCATGACCCCGAGGAAAACGGGGATCGCCGTGTATTTTCCGGTCAGGACGCGGTCGAGCTTGCTGCTGCGCAGATGCTCGCGGCTCTCGCGCGGCTTGACGACGGCCTGCTCCACGGCGTTTTCAATAAAGCTGTAGCGCATATCCGCCAGCGCGGCGTTCCGGTCAAGGCCGCGCTCCTGCTCCATCTGCACGACGGAGTGCTCGATCAGCTCCAATTCATTCGGGTCGAGGTGCAGCTCGTCCGCGATCTGCTCGTCGCCCTCGATGAGCTTCGTCGCGGCAAAGCGGACGCCGATCCCGGCCGCCTGCGCGTGATCCTCGATCACATGGCACACGGCGTGGATGCAGCGGTGGACGGGGCCCTTTGGGCAGAAGTCGTAGACGGCGGGCTTCTGCCGCTGCTGCGCAGCGCGGACGGCGCTTTCGATCAGCTCCTCCACGCCCTCGCCGTTGGCCGCGCAGATAGGCGTGACGGGCACGCCCAGAAGCTCCGACAAAAGCGCCGTATCGACCGAGCCGCCGTTTCCGGTCAGCTCGTCCATCATATTGAGCGCCAGAACCGTCGGCACCTGGAGCGTGAGCAGCTGGAGCGTCAGATAGAGATTGCGTTCCAGATTGGTCGCGTCTACGATGTTGATGATGCAGTCCGGCTTCTGCTCAAGGATAAAATTCCGGGTCACGATTTCCTCGGCGGTATAGGGCCGCAGCGAGTAGATGCCCGGCAGATCGACCACGGTGCAGTCCTTCTGCCCGCGTACCTGTCCGCTTTTCTGATCGACCGTCACGCCGGGGAAATTGCCGACGTGCTGGTTCGAGCCGGTGAGCTGATTGAAAAGCGTGGTCTTGCCGCAGTTCTGATTGCCTGCGAGCGCAAAAATCATAAGTGTTCCTCCTGTCCGGCGTCTCCTCGCTTACGGCTCCGCCTTTTTGATCTCGATGCTGCGGGCGTCCTCTCTGCGCAGCGTCAGCACATAGCCGCGCAGCTGAAGCTCCATCGGGTCGCCCATCGGCGCGATCTTCGAGACGGTGATCCGCGTCTGCGGGATCAGTCCCATATCCAGCAGCCGGCAGCGAAGCACGCCCTCGCCGCCGACGGCGGTAATGACGCCGCTTTCTCCGGCGTTCAGCATGTCCAGTGTCATAAGCTCCCTCCTGTAAAAGGATATGCGTTTTCTACGAGTTAGGATACACTAACTTTCAAAAAACAGCAAGACAAATTTCTAAAAAATTCCCCATGAATTTTTGCTGCGTGCCGGAAGCGCCTCCGGCGCGTTCCCGGCGGCTGGCGGACGGAGGCACCTTTTGACATGGCCGAACAGATGCGCCGCCGGGCTGTGCGTTCCGGCAGTTTTTCATCCTTCCGGCTATGAAAAATCACGAAATTCTGAAAGAAAGCGGCAAATTGATTGCGAATGCCGGAAAACGAATATATAATGGATACAGGTGAATGACGGTGGCGCTTTGCGCCGAGAACAGCCCTTTGCTGTGACGTAGCTCCCGAATTCATACCGCAAGGAGAAAAGACCATGGCTGTATTCTACATCAACGGCCGCGAGACGGAGGTCACGAAAAATCAGAAGCTGCTGCGCTATCTGCGCGACACGCTGCACCTCACCTCCGTCAAGGACGGCTGCTCCGAGGGCGCGTGCGGCGCGTGCACGGTGCTCATCGATGGCGAGCCGATCCGCGCGTGTACGCCCGATACCGATTCTCTGGAGGGCCGCCATATCCTCACGGTCGAGGGCCTGAGCGACTGGGAGAAGGAGCTTTACACCTTCTGCTACGGCGAGGCCGGAGCCGTCCAGTGCGGCTTCTGCATTCCGGGCATGGTGCTTTGCACCAAGGCCCTGCTCGACAAAAATCCCGACCCCACGCAGGCCGATATCCGCAGCGCCCTGCGCAACAATTACTGCCGCTGCACCGGCTATGTGAAGATCTTTGAGGCCGTCCGTCTGGCGGCAAAATATAAAAAGCTCGGCGCGGTGCCGAAGCCCTCGCAGTCCGACTGGAAGCTCGGCTCGTCCGTCCACCGTCTGGACGTGGCCGAAAAGGTGCAGGGCTACGGCAAGTACCCCGACGACTGGTATCTCGACGGCATGTGCTATGCCTCCGCCGTCCGCAGCAAATATCCCCGCGCGCGCGTCCTCGGCATCGACGCCTCCAAGGCGAAGGCCCTTCCGGGCGTGGTCGCCGTCCTGACGGCGGAGGATATTCCCGGGGAAAACAAGGTCGGCCACATCAAGCACGACCAATATACGCTCATTCCCGTCGGCGGACTGACGCACTATCTCGGCGATGCGATCTGCCTTGTCGTGGCGGAGGACGCAGAAACGCTCGAAAAAGCAAAAAAACTCGTCAAGGTCGATTATGAGGTCCTGCCCGCCGTCCATAACCCCGTCGAGGCCGCCGCGCCGGACGCGCCGCTGGTCTTTGATGAGGAGACGAGCAATGTGCAGGCGTACAAGCACGTCTCCCGGGGCGACGCCGCCGGGGCCATCGCCAAGGCGCCGCACGTCATCTCGCGGCACTTTGAAACGCCGTGGACGGAGCATGCCTTCCTCGAGCCGGAGTGCGCTGTGGCCTACATCGACAAGGACGGCGACGTGATGATCCTCTCGACCGACCAGTCGTCGCACACCACGCTGCACGAATGCACGCTGATGCTCGGCACAAAGAAGGTCAAGGTCGAAAACCAGCTGATCGGCGGCGGCTTCGGCGGCAAGGAGGACATGTCCGTCCAGCACCACGCCGCCCTTGCGGCCTACTGCACCCGCCGCCCGGTCAAGGTAAAGTTCTCCCGTCCGGAATCGCTGCTCATCCATCCCAAGCGCCATCCGTTCTGGATGGACTTCACGCTCGGCTGCGACGACGACGGAAAAATTCTCGGCGTCAAGGCAAAGGTCACATCCGATACCGGCGCGTTTGCGTCTCTCGGCGGGCCGGTGCTCGAGCGCGCGTGTACCCACGCCGCCGGGCCTTACGCCTATGAAAATTTTGAGATCGAGGGCACGGCCTACTATACCAACAATCCTCCTGCGGGCGCGTTCCGCGGCTTCGGTGTGACGCAGACCTGCTTTGCCATCGAATCACTGCTGGACGAAATGGCGGACATCGTCGGGATCTCTCCCTGGGAGATCCGCTACCGCAACGCCATCCGCCCCGGCGGCGTCCTGCCGAACGGCCAGATCGTCGGCGCGGAGACGGGGCTTGTGGAAACGCTGGACGCGGTAAAGGCCGAGTACGACGCCGCGCGCAGGGCCGGAAAGCCGGTTGGCATCGCCTGCGCGATGAAAAACGCGGGCGTCGGCGTGGGCCTCCCCGACTGGGGCCGCTGCAAGCTGATCGTGGAGGCGGACGAAAAGCTCCATATCTACGCGGGCGCGTCCTGCATCGGACAGGGCGTCGGCACCGTTCTGGTGCAGATGGTCGTGACGAACACGCCGCTGACCCGCGGCCAGATCGTCTATGAGCGCTCGAATACATGGATCGCACCGGACTCCGGCGACACCTCCGGCTCGCGCCAGACGCTCGTCACCGGTGAGGCGTGCCGCCGCGCCTGCGAGGCGTTCTGCGCGGCCTACCGCGGCAGCATGACGCCGCTCGTCGGCCGGGAATTCTACGGAGAATACCTCGCCAAGACGGACAAGCTCGGCGCGGATGTGCCGAATCCCGTCTCCCACGTCGCCTACGGCTACGCGACGCAGGTCTGCATCCTTGACCGCAAGACCGCGCGCGTGGAGAAAATGATCGCCGCGCACGATGTCGGCAAGGCCGTCAATCCAAAGTCCTGTGAGGGACAGATCGAGGGCGGCGTCGTCATGAGCATGGGCTACGCCCTGACGGAGCAGTATCCCATCGACGAAAACTGCAAGCCCATCGAAAAATACGGCCAGCTGGGTCTTTTCCGCGCGCATGAGATCCCGGAGATCGAGGCCATCGTGATCGACAAGCCGGGACTGAACGTCGCCTGCGGCGCCATCGGCATCGGCGAGATCACCTCCATCCCCACCGCGCCCGCCATCGCCGACGCCTATTACCGGCTCGACGGCGTGCGGCGCGAAAAGCTCCCGCTCAGCGGGACGCCGTATGAAAGGAAGGTGTGAGCCATGGTGAAAAAGCCCTCAAAAAAGGTGGCCTACGCCGCCTGCAGCGGCGGCTGCCGCGCGACGGCAGACTGCATCTATGGCTGCGTCGGCTGCGGCGTCTGCGTCAGCGTCTGCCCGTTTGAGGCCATCGAGATCAACGACCTCGGCGTGGCCGAGGTCAACGGGGAAAAATGCCTCGGCTGCGGCAAATGCACGCGCGAGTGTCCGCGCGGCGTGCTGCACGTCCATGAGCGGATCTTCCCCATCGTGGTCGCCTGCTCCAACGAAGCGCCCGGCAAGGACGCGCGGAAGCAGTGCGAGGTCAGCTGTATCGGCTGCGGCCTGTGCGTCAAGGCATGCCCCTCCGGGGCGGCCAGCGTGGTAAATAACCTCTCGCGCATCGACGAGACGCTCTGCCTCAGCTGCGGCCAGTGCCTTGTAAAATGTCCGCGCGGCGCGATCCGCGACGTGCGCGGCATCCTGCGGAAATAACAGAAGGCTCCTGCCGTCCGGCAGGAGCCTTTTCGCGTGCCCGCGCCTCTTTTCTCTCCATTCTTTTCCGGCAAGCCGGAAAAAGGATGTCCGCGAAGCGATACCGCACCGACTGGTACAGAAAAGGATGGGCCTGCGGAGCAAAGTCCGTACCGCGGAGGTGCGCTCCTCTGCGGCATTTTTTGCGGAAAAAATCTGGAAGCGCGGAAAAAACTGTGCTATGATACAAACAAAAACACCGCCTGCGGCCAATGCCGCGGCGGATCGAAGGGAAGGGCCGGTGGCGGCGATGCGATACAGAGGAAACGAAAACTATGACGCGCTCCCGGAGGCGCTCCGGGACACTCCCGCGCTGCTGGCGCTGGACGGGCACGACGCGGCGCTCTGCCGGAAAGCGCTGGAGCAGCTCCGGCCGGAGCTGCCGGAGCCGGAGGCATGGCTGGATGCGCTTTGCAGCCGCCTGAGCGCGAATCTTTTCCCGGACGAGGCGCATCCGGCGGAGGCGCTGACGCCGGAGCAGACGGAGTATCTGTCCGTGCTGGAGGCGCTCTTTGCGCGGTACGCAGGCGATCCTGACCCGCTGACCGATCTTCTGGAGCTTCCGCCGGAGGCGCTTGGGCAGAGCCGCGTGAAAGAGGAATACGCTGCCTTCCTGCGCGCCGTGCGTGAGGGCCACGTTCTGGCGCTGCTGCGCATCACGCGCGAGCTGCGGAGCTTCGACCCCGCCTCGCACACCATCGGCGTCCACAATCTGGCGCTGCACACGGCCATTCTGGCAGGCCGTGCCGGAATTCCGGTCGATCTGCCGCTGGTCAGCGCCGCCGCCTTCGGCCATGACATCGGAAAATTCGGCTGCCGGGGCGAGGACGCCGCGCGCATCCCCTACCTTCATTATTATTATACCTGGCAGTGGTTCAGCGAAAACGGCATGGAGGAGCTTGGCCACGTCGCGGCGAATCACTCGACGTGGGATCTCGAATTCGAGAATCTGCCGATCGAATCGCTGCTGCTGATCTACGCGGACTTCCGCGTGCGCGGCATCCGCGAAAACGGCCGCGAGCGCATCCGCGTCTACTCGCTGGCGGCCTCGTATGAGATGATCTTCTCGAAGCTGGCCGACATGACGCCGGAAAAGCAGCGGCGGTATCAGACGGTCTATTCCAAGCTCCGCGATTTTGAACGGCTTCTGGCGTCCTATGGCGTTCCGTCGGAGCTTGACACGGACGAGCTGCTGCCATCCGAGCAGAAGGACGCCTCGCTGATGGATGCGGAGGAGGCGCTTCAGGCGCTGCGCAGCCGGACGCTCTCCGGCTCCATCCGCCTCATGCGGGCGGTCAGCATCGAGCAGTCGTTCTCGCGCCTGCTGGAACAGGCCAAGAGCGAAAAAAATCTGCACCGCATCCGCACCGATCTGACGCTTTTCCGCGAATACAGCACCTATCTCTCCAAGCAGAACAAGAAAAAGCTGTTGGCGCTGCTGTATGAGCTGCTGATCCACCCGGACGGAGACGTCCGCCGCACTGCCGGTGAGATCATGGGCGAGCTGCTGGCCAACAGCGGCCCCAAATACCGCAAGGAGCGCCCGCACGGCGCGCACGAGGGCGCGATGACTCCCGCGATGGCGGCGCTGCTGGACGAGGCGGTGGAGCTTTGGAAGTTTTATATGCAGGCGTGCCTGTATCCCGACCGGAAATATTCGCCGAAGCACGCGCTTCGCATCGCCAATTCCCTCAAGACCATCTGCCAGAGCATGTTCGCCGCCTGCGAGGAAAAACAGGCCCCGCATCTGCTGGCTCCGCTGCTGGCTGCGCTGGAAGCGCCGGACGACGCGAGGCGGTTCGTGCTGACGGACGCGCTGTGCCACGTCCCATGCCGCTATTTTCCGCAGGACGCGCTTCCGGCGCTGCTGGGGACGCTGCGGGAAATGCTGCAAAGCGAGGAGCTCCGCTGCCGCGTGATCGCCATGCAGCTCCTGCGCCATCTGCGTGCGCTCGACGCGCTGCGCGGGCCGGTGTCGGCGCTGGCCGCCGCACAGCCGGTGGAAAATGAACCCGCTCTGGCCTATCTGCGCGGCATTCTGACCGGCACGCCGCAGGCGGCGCTGAGCGAGGCGGAAATTTCGCTGCTCTATCTGAGCAATCTGAAAAACGCCGTCCACTGGACGGTGAAGCTGGAGCAGATCTCGCTGCTGTGCGCCGATGCGATGGAAAGCGGCCGGAACGTGTTCCACACGGCGCTGCATTTTTCCAATCTTCTCTGCGTGTCGGAGCATCTGCCGGTGCGCGAGTCCGCCGGACAGCACCTGCTGCGCATCGCGCCGATGCTCTCCGCCGATCAGGCCAACGAGATCGCCTGCGACCTCCTTCGGGAGCTGGAGACCGGTGAGGAGCAGATCACGCGCTTCATCCCGCCCTACATCGGGCGCTTCATCTGCCTGCTGCCGGAAAAGGAGCTTCTGGAGTCGGTGGAATACCTCGAAAAAATGGCCCATGGCGCCGCGCCGCGCACGGCCTGTGTGGCGCTCGAGGCCATCGGTGAGGTCGTCGTCTCCCTGCGCGGGCAGTCCGACGAAATGACGTGGCGGCTTCTCGGCAACCTTATGACCGGCGTGAGCCACTATGACGACTCCGTGCATCAGGCGGCGATGCAGGTGCTCTGCTGCCGCGTGTTCGGAAGCGGCTGCCTGCCGCTTGCCCTGCGCGGAGTGCTGTTCGCACGGCTGCACAAGAAGCTCCTGACGCTGCTGTCGCAGCCGCGGCAGGCGCGGCTGACGGTGTTCCACACGGCGGCGATGCTCAATCACCTCTACCGCTTTCTGGTGCAGCACGAGGTGGAGCTTGGCGCGTTTCCATTCGGGCCGCAGAAGCCCGCCGCCTTCTTCCCCGGCACCTTCGACCCCTTCTCCGCCGGACACAAGCAGATCGTCGAGCGCATCCGCAGCCTCGGCTTCGAGGTCTATCTCGCGGTGGACGAGTTCTCGTGGAGCAAAAAGACGCTGGCGAAGCTTCTGCGCCGCCAGATCGTCGCCATCTCCGCCGCCGACCAGTGGGACACCTACCTGTTCCCGGACGATATCCCGATCAACATCGCCATGCCGCGCGATCTGGCGCAGCTCAAGACGCTCCTGCCGGGTCGGGAGGTCTATCTCGTCGCGGGCAGCGACGTGATCCGCAATGCCTCCGCCTACCGCAGCACACAGCCCGGCTCCGCGGCGGAATATAACCACATTATTTTCTATCGCGGCGAGGACGCGGACTCCGGCAGGCAGGACTTTTCCGGCATCATCCGCGGCAAGCTGCGCGTGCTGACGCTCCCGGCCTTCTATGAGACGGTCAGCTCCACGCGCATCCGCGAATATGTGGACCGGGGGCTGGATATCTCGATGCTGGTCGATCCGGTCGTGCAGTCGTTCATCTACGAAAACGGCCTGTATATCCGCGAGCCGGAGTCGAAGAGCGAGCTTTCGCGGCAGGAGCTGCAATATCACCTCTATCTGTCCGACGCGCCGGAGCTGCCGGAGAAGATGCGCGAAGCGCTGCTGGCGCATCCGTCGCCCATCGGCGTTACGCTCCGCCAGAGCGCGGAGCTTGCGGCGTGGGCCGTCGGCCACACCATTCAGGTGCGGGAGCTTTACGACCGCCTCGGCTCTCTCGATGCGGCCAGAGAGGTGCGCCAGCGCGCCTCCGGGCGGCTTCTGCTGGTGGACGCGCTCGGCTTCCCGGACGGCGTCCGGGACATGGAGCGCTGCCGGATGCTGCTCAACGAGCTGCTTGCGCGCTGTCTGGACGGCGACCACACCTACGCCGTCTGCCGCTGCGCGCCGGAGAACGCCGCACTGCGCGAGGCGCTTTTGCAGCTGGGCTTCCTGCCCATCCCGTCCGGAGACGGCGTTTACTGCGTGGATATGCGCGCGCCGGTCATGCTTTTGCAGGACGTGATGCTCACCATCAAGCAGCCGCACCATGACGATCCCGCCGTCAAGGCGGCGGTGATGCGGGCGCGGCCGCGTCTGCGCGCGGTGCTGGGGCGGATGTTCCCCGGAAAGCTCCTGCTGTGCTTCGATTCCGAGCTTCTCAATCAGTCGCTCATGGAGCGCGTGCAGCGCATCGGCGGCGTGGATAAGCTCGCGCCGGGCGAACGGCTCTGCCGGGATATGTGCGTTCCCTACGGAAAAATTCTCTCCGACGTTGTCGTGCCGCACATCGTCACCAAGACGCTGCACGCGGAAAAATGCTTCGACGCCGATCTGCGGCGGTTTGACATTCTGGAATTCCCGGGCTATTCGCCGCTGCGCAATCAGGTGCGGATGCTCAAGAGCTTCGAGCGGCCCGTGCTGCTGGTGGACGATCTGCTGCACAACGGCTACCGCATCGAAAAGCTGGATAAGATATTCCGGGAGGAGGGCTTTGAGCCGGAGAAGATCGTCGTCGCCATTTTGTCGGGCCGCGGCCGCGACATCATGCAGGCGCAGGGCCGCGCGGTGGAATGCGAGTATTTCATCCCGAATCTGCACTACTGGGTGACGGAGAGCCTGCTCTATCCCTTCCTCGGCGGCGACAGCGTCGAGGGCACGCGCAGCCGGAAGCGGAGCCTTCCGTCGATCAACCTCATCCTGCCGTATTACTATCCGAATTATTTCCGCGATGCCGCGCCGGAGCGTGTCTATGCGCTGTCCGAAACGGCGCTGGAAAACGCGCTGGAGATCCTGCGGGCACTGGAAAAGGCGCATCAGGAGCAGTTTGCCTCGATGCTGACCATCCGGCGGCTCGGCGAGGCGCTTTACCGTCCGCGCCTGCCGGAGCAGGGCCAGTGCATGCTGCACGACGGGTCGCTGCCCGCGTCGGCCTATCTGCTGGACAGCCTCCAGCAGCTGGACCGCATCCGCAGAAAGGAGCCTGCTGAACATGAGCTATTATAATTGGAGGGGCTTTTGCCTGTGCGGAACGGAGGACATCCCGCCCGACGCCGCGGCGGCGGACGCGCCCTTTGCCCCGCTGGTCATTCTCGTCCGGCGCGACCCGCTGACCGCGCGCGGACTGTACGCCATCGAGCGTCCGGAGGAGCTTTCGGAGCAGCCGGGACCTGCCAGCCTGCT
>FR887114.1 GCA_000436735.1 Firmicutes bacterium CAG:170 | reverse complement strand
GCCGGATCGCATGTCTGGAAAAAAATCCGCAAAATCAAAATTCCCCATCCACATTTGTATGCAGATGTGATATGATTGATAAAATACCGGAGCTGTGGGCCAGGCCGAGAGCCTCGCAGGACGCGCTTCGCCTGCCCGGCGGGCGGCGGACGCTCAAGCGTCTGATGATCGACCGGAAAATTCCCGCCGCGCAGCGGGGGCTTCTGCCGGTGATCGTGGACGAGGCGGGGATTCTCGGCGTCTGCGGGATCGGGCCGGACACGGGCCGTCTCGCGCAGGAGGGCTTCCCGGCCATCCGGATCTGTATCGAGCAAACCGAAAAATGAGAAATCAGAGAGAAAGAGGAACGTTGCCGCTATGATGAACGAATTTGACATGATGCAGGATATCGAGAGAGTTCTTGTCCCCGAGGACGAGATCCACGCGCGCATCCGTGAGGTCGGCGCGCAGATCTCTGAGGACTACCGCGGGAAAAAGCCGATCCTCGTCGGCGTGCTGAAGGGCGTCGTACCGTTTTTCGCGGAAATGGCGCAGGCCATCACCATCCCGGTGCAGGAGGATTTCATGTGCGTCACCTCCTTTGAGGGCGGCACCGAATCGACCGGCAAGCTGACCTTCCGCAAGGACATCGACCACGACATTGAGGGCCGCGACGTGCTTATTCTCGAGGATATCATCGACTCCGGCAGCACGCTCAAGCTGATCTGTGAGCTGTTCCGCGAGCGCAAGCCGAAGTCCGTCAGGATCTGCACCCTGCTCGACAAGCCCTCCGGCCGCAAGGTCGATCTGACGCCGGATTACACCTGCTTCACCATTCCGGCGGCGTTCGTGGTCGGCTTCGGTCTGGACTATGAGGATTATTACCGAAATCTGCCCTTCGTCGGCGTCCTGAAGCCCTCCGTCTATCAGGACTGACCGCCCGGGCCTGTAAAGGAGCTTTCCCTTGGATCAACAACCAAAACAGCTCAATCCGCTGTTCCTGATGCTTGCGCTGGCGCTGATCTTCGCGCTGGCGGCGGGCGTATTTTCCCTGCACTCCACTCCGGCGGGCATACCGTATTCCGAGGTGCTCGATCAGTTCCGCAATGAAAAGGTGTCCTCCTTCACGCTCGAGGGAAGCACGCTGACGCTCCGGCTCCGCGGCGAAAACGGCGCAGAAAAGAGCGTCACGGCCAGCATCGGCGACACGGAGCTTTTCCACAAGGATCTCGACGAGCTGATCGCCGACCAGTATGCCAGCGGCGTGCTGACCTCCTACAATTATCTTCCCGCGCCGGGAACGCCGTGGTACCGCGAGGCGCTGCCGTATGTCGTCGTGGGCGTGATCCTGCTGGTCGTTTTCTTCGTCCTTATGGGCCGCGCAAACGGCGGCCCGTCCGCCATGGCGCAGTTCACACGCGCCAACGCCCATTTCGGCCTTTCCGGCAAGGAAAAGGTCACGTTTGCGGACGTAGCGGGCGCGGATGAGGAAAAGGCCGAGCTTCAGCAGATCGTTGATTTTCTGCGCAATCCGAAGCGCTTTTACGACATGGGCGCGCATGTGCCGAAGGGCGTGCTGCTGGTAGGCCCTCCGGGCACCGGCAAAACGCTGCTGGCGCGGGCCGTCGCCGGTGAGGCAGGCGTTTCGTTCCTGTCGATCTCCGGCTCCGATTTCGTTGAGCTGTATGTCGGCGTCGGCGCGAGCCGCGTGCGCGACCTGTTCGAGCAAGCCAAGCGCGTCTCGCCGAGCATCGTGTTCATCGACGAGATCGACGCCGTCGGCCGTCAGCGCGGCGCAGGTCTCGGCGGCGGTCACGATGAGCGTGAGCAGACGCTCAACCAGCTGCTCGTCGAGATGGACGGCTTCGGCAAAAACGAGGGCGTCATCGTCATGGCCGCGACCAACCGCAAGGACATTCTCGACCCGGCGCTGCTGCGCCCGGGCCGCTTCGACCGGCAGATCTACGTCGGCACGCCCGACTGGCGCGGCCGCGAGGACATTCTCAAAATCCACGCCAAGGACAAGCCGCTGGCAGACAATGTCGATCTTTCCGCCATCGCCAAGGCGACGGCCGGCTTCACCGGCGCCGATCTTGAGAATCTGATGAACGAAAGCGCGCTGCTGGCGACGGAGCGCAACCGCTGCGCCATCACCATGAAGGACATGGAGGATGCAATGATCAAGGTCATTGCCGGGCCGGAAAAGCGCAGCCGCGTCGTTCCGCAGCATGAACGCAAGCTGACCGCCTATCATGAGGCGGGCCACGCCGTCACCATGTACCATCTGCCGACGCAGGACCCCGTGCATCAGCTCACCATTATCCCGCGCGGTACGGCGGGCGGCATGACCATCAGCCTCCCGACCGACGATACGAGCTATCTTTCCCGCAACGAGATGTATGAGACGATCGTCTCCTTCCTGGGTGGGCGCGTCGCGGAGCAGCTGAAGCTGGACGATATCTCGACCGGCGCGTCGAACGACATCCAGCGCGCCACGGGCATCGCGCGCGACATGGTCTCGCGCTACGGCATGAGCAGCCGCCTCGGGCCGGTCTCCTACGCCTCCGACGACGAGGTGTTCATCGGCCGCAGCTATGAAAAGACGAAGTCCTATTCCGAGCGCATCGCGGGCGATATCGACGACGAGGTCCATGCGATCCTGCAAAAGGCCTACGAACAGTGCGCCGCACTCCTGCGGGCGCATGACGCGGAGCTTTGCCGCGTCGCAGATTTCCTGATGGCGCACGGCACCATGTCGCGCGTCCAGTTCGAGGCCGCCATGCAGGCCCGGCCCATCCCGGAGTCTCCGGAGGAGCCTTCGGCGTTTGAATTCCACCCGAACGAGGCGGAATGATCTGACGCGCAGGCGTCTCTGCCCTGACCGCATAAACCGGATCACACACAAGCGCCCGCTGGATAGACGGGTGTCCGTAAAACAGTTAATCC
>FR887113.1:5039-6335 GCA_000436735.1 Firmicutes bacterium CAG:170 | reverse complement strand
ATACCGCTCCATACGGTCGCCGATGCACTCCCGGAACTCCTCTTCCATCTCGCGCTTGATGATGAACACAACGTCGCGGAAGCCCGCGTGCCATGCGTCAAACAGGGAAAAATCAATGATGATGTGTCCCTCCGGATCGACCGGCTCAATCTGCTTGAGTCCGCCGAAGCGGCTGCCCATACCGGCGGCCATGATCACGAGGGTCGGATTCTGCTTGCTCATTTTTTCTTGCCTCCCGCAGCATTTTTCTTCGTGTCTCCATCTTAGCCAGTGTGGCTGCCGAAGGCAATCCTTTTTGCCGCTTTGTGTAGGATCTGATAAATTGCGTGCAGGATTTGAAAAATTCCGCGTGCTTTGCAAGCGAATTTTATAAATCTGCGTCTGCGCAGGCTAGGGTGTATCTGAAAACGATCACAGCAAATGTCAAGCCTCATCCGCGCGGCTCAGAACATCAGTTCGGGGCAGACCTCGGGGATCTCCGGCGAGAGAATGTCACAGCCGCTTTCGGTCACGACGATGCCCTTCTCCCAGCGGACGCCGAACGTCGGGCAGGAGATGAACGTATCGGCCTGATAGGTCATGTTGGGCTGGAGCGGATACATGGAGCTGGTTTCCGCCCAAGGCGCTTCGACTTCGATGATGCCGGTGGAGTGCAGCGGGCCGTAGACGAAGTTGTCCTTGAAGCCGTTGTCCACGAAGTACTGATAGAACTTCTTGGCAATGTCGCCAGCCATCACGCTGGCCTTGACCTGCTCGCACGTCCACTGGTGCGCCTGACGGCAGAACTGGACGATGTCGCGGCGCTCGCCCTCGAGCTTGCCGAGGCAGATCGGGTAGCCGATGGCGGCGGAATAGCCGTCGATCTTGGCAGAAAGGTTCAGCTGGACAATGTCGCCCTTCTGGAACTCGCGGTAACACGAACGGGAGATGGCATGGCGGGTATGCCGGTTACACGGCGGCGCAGATGAACGCGCCCGTCTCCCGCGCAGAGTTCGTCCATATCCTCTACGGCTCCATGCCCGCCGACCGCTACACCGCCCGGAACAGCGTTTCGGACAACGCCATTCCCGACGTAAAGACCGGCGATGCCTATGCCGCCGAGATCTACGCCTTCTACCGCGCCGGTATCCTGACCGGCTCCGATCAAAGCGGCACGTTCCGTCCCGCGTCAAGCATCCAGCGCTGCGAGGTCGCGGCGATCCTTGTCCGTATGTTCACGGAAGCAGAACGTGTCTCTATCACACTGAACTGACACGAACGACCAATCATCCTATCGCAAAGCGGCAGGCCCGATCG
>FR887113.1:0-5010 GCA_000436735.1 Firmicutes bacterium CAG:170 | reverse complement strand
CCCTGCCGCTTGTATGCCTTTTACCGTTCAAATCGTGTTCTGACGCTCCTTCGGCGGCGTCTATCCCGCCTTTGGGCCGCATAAAAACGCTCCTCACGTTTTCCTCGGCGCATTCGTTCAATTTAGGGTGTATTCTCATTTACGCTTCTGCTCCGGCGGCTTTTTGCTGCGGGCGATCTGCCGGTGCAGGCAGTCGAGCGCGTCGCGCAGGCTCCCGAGCCGGTCCATCAGCCCGCACGCCACCGCCTCGCGGCCATAGACGACCGTCCCTACGTCCGTTGCGATCTCGTCCGTCGCCATCATATATTCCAGAAATTTTTCGCGCTTGATCCTGGAGTTTGCCGTCACGAAATCAACGATCTGCTCCTGAATGCGCTGGAAATACTGGAACGTCTGCGGCGCGCCGACCACAAGCCCCGTCATGCGCACCGGATGGACGGTCATGCTGGCCGTCGGCACGATCAGGCTCTTCTTGGCCGAGACCGCCAGCGGGATCCCGATGGAATGCCCACCGCCAAGCACCAGCGAGACCGTCGGCTTCTTCATCCCGGCGATCAGCTCCGCGATGGCAAGCCCGGCCTCG
Organism: Firmicutes bacterium CAG:170; assembly: GCA_000436735.1. Classification (GTDB taxonomy): domain Bacteria; phylum Bacillota; class Clostridia; order Oscillospirales; family Oscillospiraceae; genus CAG-170. Next base: position 4,427 of record FR887113.1, on the reverse strand, counting down.
ATATCGCCGCCCACCGTATTGAGGAGCAGCAGCAGGCCGTCAATGTCCTCGCTCTCCTCCACCGCCGCCAGCAGCGGGATCACATGCTCATATTTCGTGGTCTTGACCGTCTCCGGCAGGATCTGGTGTCCCTCGATCTGGCCGATGATCGTCAGCGTGTAAATGTTTCCCCGGCTTGAGCGCGTCGTCGCCGACCCAAGATCGACCAGCTGCTCCTGTGCGCGTGTTTCCTGTTTTTCTTCCGCCATCTGCGTCCCCTCCAGAAAATATTTCAGAGGATAGTATTTCCCGCAGGCGCAGCTTCATCCGCCGACTGCCGCACAGGACGCAAAATTTTTCCCAGACCGCTGCGGTCTGCGGCTCTTTTCTCCAATTTGCACAAAAGTTTGATTTTTCCATTAATTGCTCTTGCAATTCTTCTGCTTTTTTGCTATCTTAGAAAATAGCGCGCAGCAGAGAAAAACTTGTTTTTCTCCCCTGCCCGTCTATTTTTCTCTACAGAAAGGATGTATGAATATGGATGGTTCGACCATGGACATGACCCGCGGCAAGCCGTGGCGGCTCATTACTGCGTTTGCCATTCCCGTTCTGCTCAGTCAGGTGTTCCAGCAGCTTTACAACACCGCGGACGCACTGATCGTCGGCCGTTTTCTTGGCGACGAGGCGCTGGCCGCCGTCAGCTCCTCCGGAACGCTGATCTTCCTGATCATCAGCTTCTTTACCGGCATGTCGATGGGCGCGAGCGTCACCATCTCCCGCTATTTCGGAGCCGGAGATTATGCGCGCGTCTCCCGCGCCATCCATACGAACGTCCTGCTGGCCATTCTCTGCGGCATTGTCCTGACCGTTTTCGGCGTTGCGCTGACGCCGACCTTCCTTCGCTGGATGGGCACCGACCCGGACGTCCTGCCGGAGGCCATCTCCTATTTCCGCTACTACTTCTTCGGCATTCTCGCCGTCGTGATGTACAACACCTGCAAGGGCATCATGAACGCGCTGGGCGACAGCCGCCGCCCGCTGTACTACCTGATTCTCTCGTCTCTGGTCAACATCGTGCTCGACCTGCTGTTCATCGCCGTATTCCACTGGGGCGTCTGGTCGGCGGCCGCCGCCACGACCATCTCGCAGGCGGTCAGCATGGTGCTCTGCCTTATCCATCTGACGAAAAAAGGCACGATCTATCAGGTCCGTCTGCGCGACCTGCGGCTCGACCGGGAAATGCTGGGCCAGATCTTCCGCTATGGCCTGCCCTCCGGCGTGCAGAATTCCGTCATCGGCTTTGCAAACGTCATTGTCCAGTCGAACATTAACTCCTTCGGCAAGCTTGCAATGGCTGCCTACGGCGCCTATTCCAAGCTGGAGGGCTTCGCATTCCTGCCCGTCACGAGCTTCACCATGGCGCTGACCACCTATGTCAGCCAGAATCTCGGCGCGGGCGAATACGACCGGGCCAAGAAAGGCTCCCGCTTCGGCATCATTACATCCCTGCTTCTCGCGGAGCTGATCGGCGTTTTGATGTATCTGTTCGCCCCGCAGCTGACCGCCATTTTCACCGAAACGCCGGAGGTCATTGCCCTCGGCGTCGAGCAGGCGCGCACGATCTCGCTGTTCTACTGCCTGCTGGCCTTCTCGCACGCCGTCGCATCCGTATGCCGCGGCGCAGGAAAGGCGTTCGTGCCCATGACGATCATGCTCGTGTTCTGGTGCGTTGTAAGAATTACTTACATCACGACTGTCATGCATTTTGTCCATGACATCCAGTATATCTACTGGGCGTATCCCATCACCTGGTCGCTCAGCTCCATTGTCTATCTCATCTATTACCACTTCTCCGATTGGGTACACGGCTTTGAAAAGAAGGCCGAAAAGCTCCAGCCCGAGGAAGCGTAAAATCGCCGGCAGGCACTTCAAGTGCCTGCCGGTTTCTTATACCCTTTATGTACTTATTTAGAATACGACGCGGTGGGCCACGACCTCCTCCGGCTTCATTCAACGTACACGCCGTCCGCCTCCGTGCGGAGCGCACCGCCAAACGGCCGCTCGGGGATCGCAAGCAGTTCTGCCCGCTGTACGGCCCTCACAAAGCAGAGCCGTGCAGACGCCGCCTTTTTCTGCGGATTGAAGAGCCGCAGGACCAGTCCGTCCGCATCCTCCGCACGCTTCATCGCATAGACCGCGCTCTCCTCCGCCGTGAGCATGGAGGACTTGAATGGCAGCGCGAACTGGATACTCTGGTGAACGACTCCGCGCGTGATCTTTGCGACGCAGGCCGGATTTTCCATGCTCAAATTGACGACCTTCGCAAAACGGCCCACGCGCCACGCCGTCATTTCGTTGGAGCATTCCTCCGCCGCAAGGCAGAAATCGCTGCCCGGCGCGTTCATAAGCTCTCTGCCGGACGCCTTGGACACAAGGCTGAGCAGCTGCATCGTCGTCGGAGAAAAGGCCGCGCGGAGCTTTTCATTTTCCAGAACGAGCGGCTCGTCCGCGATATGATCGACGCGCGGCGCACCGAGCGGCGGCCATTCGACGTGCTCCGCCTCCCCGTTGCGCGGGATGACCGTCGTATAGCCCATCGACGGCAGCTCCGCCTGCACGACGAGCTTCGTTCCGTGGTGGCCCCAGTAATAGGTACCCTCGCTGAGCACCTGAACGGGGATGCGCTTACGCCTCCGCGTTCGCGGCGTACATTCTGGAGGCGTCCTCGTTCCAGTCCCATATCCGCCGACGGATGACCGCCACTGGCAGGATGGTGCACACATCACGCCGTATGCGCGGCTCGGCATCGAGGTGGCTGGATTTCAGGACCCGTGCCTGCTCTACTACGCCTTCGCGACCGGCCGCTGGAGTCAGGTCAATGCCGAACGCTGCTATCCCCCCGCCAACGTTGTTACCCCTGTCAGGTGCAGCAATCTCCGGCGGGGATTTTCTTTGTTTCGGGCCTGCCGCGCTCTGCTTGCCGTCCTTCTGCTTCTGTCAGCGCCTGTCCGCGCGGAAAATGTGGGATTTGGACGAGCCGCCGGGGAATACACTCCTTACAGGAGGTGAGGTTTCCATGCTTACGACCGCTGTCTGGCTCATGCTCAGCAGTATGCTCTGTTCTCTGCATCTTGCAAGCGCCGGCGGCTCCTTTCCAAAGCCGCTCACAGCCGCCGAGGAGCGGCACTATCTGGAGCTGGCCGCACAGGGCGATCTGGCCGCGCGAAACGTCCTGATCGAGCGCAACCTCAGGCTGGTGGCGCACATCATGAAAAAATACTATACACAGTCCGCCGATCAGGAGGATCTGATCTCCATCGGCACGATCGGGCTTATCAAAGGCATCTCGACCTTCGACGCCAGTAAGGGCGCGCGGCTGGCGACCTATGCTGCCAGATGCGTAGAAAATGCTATACTATCACAGTGGAACAAACGGCGGTTGAGGTGGAAAACCATGAACCTTTTGGGGCAAAATGGTCTATGTTTTGCCGCTTGAAAGTCCGCAGCTATGTATTGGCTGCGAATGTTGCAGGTACGTTAAAAGTTGCGCCGCTTCAAATTCTCAAGTTCCCGGTCGTCCTTCCACATAAGTTTTTGGATGCCGAGAAGTTCAATCTGCGGTTTTCGGACGCATCCGAGATCACGGAAATTGCGGACAAGCTGCGGTGGTATCGTTATCAAAAAGGACTTCGTCAGCGTGACGCGGCGGACTATGCGGGCATCGACCGCAGTACCTACATCCATTACGAAGAGGCAGGGCGGGACTTTTATCCGAGGGAGCATATGGAGAAGCTGGCGGAGCTGTTTGAAGTGCCGCTGGAGGGTTTGCTGGATGACTATAACCTGTTTCTGCTGCGGGGTCAGGGAGCGCAGATCAAAGCCATACGCCAGCGGCTCGGCTTGACGCAGAAGGCATATGCAGCGCAGCTTGGCGTCCCGCTGCAAAAGTTCAAGCGATGGGAACAGGGTAACGTGCAGATTTTCAAATCTACATGGGAGAAGTATTTCAAACAGACATAACCATAGCAGTAAACGAGCAGACCGGCGTTGAATGCCGGCCTGCTCGTTTGCTATGTATTATTGCTGCGCTTTCAGATGCTTCACGGCGGCGTCTACCAGTTCCAGCTTCTGCTCCGTGGAACAGGGCAGCTTCTGGACAGTTTTCAGCGCCTGCTCGGACTGGAACTTCGCCAGCTCCTGCCCAAGCTCCTGCCGAGCCTGCTTTGATTTCGGGAAGATCAGAAATACTTCCATGGCTGCCCTCCTTTCCAGAGCGTTTTCTGTTTCAATCTATGCGTGTTTTCCGGCGGCTATGTAGACAAATAGAATTCGATTTCGCGGCTGTGAGGGAAATCGTATTGCCGTGCGGCTTTGGCGGTGCGGGAATGCTTGCAGTTCAAGGGCTTTTCGCCCCCAAATTGTCTACGCCCGTGCGCCGTTTGCGGGCG
>FR887112.1:4928-21486 GCA_000436735.1 Firmicutes bacterium CAG:170 | reverse complement strand
AATTCCGTGTTCCAAGCGAGAGCTTTCGTGTGTGCATTTCCATGACCTCCATTTCCACAAAAATTATATGAAAAGAAAGTCTTGATATATTTGGTAATACCAAATATAATAAATATATATTTGTGAGCACCAAATTTGAGGAGGCAATTATGGCAGATTATCAAAAAATGTACGCCGTGTTATGCGCGGCGGTGGACGATGTGATCGGGCCGTTGGAGAAGATACCGATGGCGATGCAGCCGGTACGGACGCTGCGGGAGGCGCTGCTTCGCGCGGAGGACATTTATATGGATACGTCGATGTATGCGGAAAAGGATGAAAACGGAAATCTGCTCAGACTGCTGCGGGAGAACACAGAAAGGTAGCCGCCGGAGCGCATGGCGCGTCCGGCGGCTGTGTCTGCTGTTGAAAATCAATATTCGCGCACGTTTTCGATGCCCTCGAAGAAGATGGCGACCGTACCGAGACCGACGTAGGAGCCAGTGACCGGCTCGTAGCAGACGGTCATGATCTCCTTCGGCGGCTCCGGAAGCTGGCGGAGCATTTCGGCCAGCGCCTCGGCGTCGGCCTTGCAGTCGGTATATACGATGCCGACGCGCTGCTGGCCGGGATTCTCGGCGAGCTTTGCAAATTTCTCCGCCAGCGTCGCAATACCGGTGCGGCGGCTGCGCACCTTGCCGCAGACGACCAGCTGACCGGCGGAATTACCCTTGAGGATGGGGCGGATGCCCAGCACCGTCCCGATCAGCGCTTTTGCGCCGGAAAGCCGTCCGCCGCGGCTGAGGTACATGAGGTCGTCCAGAAGGACGATCTGAGCCACGCGGTGCCGCCGTTCCAGAAGCAGATCTGCGATCTCGTCGATGGAGAGACCGGCGTCGCGCCAGTCCACAGCGTGCATGACCAGAATGCCCTCGCCAAGCGCGGCGGCAAGCGTATCGACCGTCCGGATCGTTCTCTCCGGGAACTGCTCGCGCAGCTCCGCAGCGGCGATCTCCGACGAGGCGTAGGAGCCGCTGATGCCGGAGGACATACCGACGAAAAGAATGTCCTTTCCGGCCAGAAGCAGCGGCAGGAAGGTGTCACGATAGCGCTGCGGCGGGATCTGCGAGGTCGTGATGCGCGTGCCGCTGCGCAGGATACCGTAATAGGCCGGGCCGTCGAAGGACTCCGTGTCCATGCAGGCGTATTCCTGACCGTTGATATGGTAGGTGAAGGGAATCACCTCGACGCCGTGCTCCTTGAGATAGGGCGTGGGGAGATTGGAAGATGTGTCCGTTACGATTACAAAGCTCATGTCAGCCTCCAATATATCTAATGCGTGAAATTAGATTATCATGCATCAGGGGCAAAGTCAATTACGGAATTGTAAATTCATCTTGCCATTGAGACGATATGTGCTATAATAGGCAGTGGAAACTACGGATCGTCTTACGAAATGGAGTGTGGGCCATGAGCTATGACAACCGCCTGACTGCGGGGAAGCTTCGCCGCTGGGAGAAGTTCTTGCAGGATTACCGTCTGCCGAAATGGGAGGATATCCCGGACTTCGGCCTTTACATGGAACAGGTGCTGGCGCTGCTGCGGCAGTATCTGGACTATCTGCCGCCGGAGCTGAAGGAGGAGCAGTTTATCACGGCGGCGACCATCAATAATTATGTGCGCAACCGGTTCATGCCGGAGCCGTGCCGGAAAAAGTATTACCGCATCCATATTGCATACCTCATCATGATCTGTACGCTCAAGCAGACGCTCAGCATCGCCACCTTGCAGCGCATGATCCCAAACGGCCTGTCGGAGCAGGAGGTGCATACGATCTACAACGCCTATGTCGAGCGTCACCGCATCGCGGCGGAGTATTTCGTGCAGCAGGTCAAGCTGGTCGCCGGGCCAATCCTCAAGCACGACGACGCGGAACTGGAGCTTTCCGTCTCGGAAACGACGGATCTGATTGCTTCGGCGGCGATCATCGGCGGCTTTTCGCGGCTGCTTGCGGAGAAGCTGCTCCTGCTCGAGGGAAGAACGCTCGAGAACTATCCGGCGGAGGCGCTGGAGATCCCAAAGAAAAAGGAATAACGCGGGACTGCGCCGGGGAAATGCTTCCCCGGCGTATTTTCATTTTACATAACTTGACACGTTCGCGCAGAAATCGTATAATATACTAGATTTTATTTTGAAATGGGAGCTACCCAATGAAGCATCGTACTGCCTTGATCGTTGTGATACTGGTACTGGCCGCGGCTCTGCTGGTCGGCGCCTGCCTGTTTTTCTTTGTTTTCCGAAAGGATCTGACTGCCAGCGTGCTGGTCTACTGGGCTGACCGCTTTGAGCAGTCCGGACGCTACAACCGGACGATCACGCTCTACCGGCAGGCAGAAAAGCTGACGCCGGAAAATGAGGATATCCCGCGCCTGCTGGCGAAAGCGTACCAGCTCAGCGGAAATTTCACGAAGGCGGAGTATACGCTCGTCAGCGCCATTACGCGTGAGCCGGAGTCCGTCGAGCTGTATGCGGAGCTTTCACGCGTCTATCTTGCGCAGGACAAGCTGCTCGACGCGGAGCAGATGCTTGGCAGCATCGCCAATGCCTCCGTGAAGTCGCAGGTCGAGGCGCTGCGCCCGGCTACGCCGGTCATTTCGCCGGAGAGCGGCTATTACAGCGAGTATATTGAGATCACGGCGTCTGCGGCCAGTGGAAAAGTTTACATAACGACAAACGGCGAATTCCCGTCGCTGGAATCGGATCTTTACACCGGCCCCATTCAGCTCGAGGGCGGTGAAACGACGGTCATCGCCATCTCCGTGGACGACAACGGGCTTGTCAGCAGCGCCGCCTACGCGGGGTATACGGTCGGAAACGTTGTGGAGGAGGTCTCGCTGGAGGACTCCGCACTGGAGAGTTATGTGCGCGAGCAGCTCGGCAAGGCCGCGGGCGACAGCCTGATGTCCGACGAGCTGTGGTCGATCGAGGAGCTGGAGCTTCCGGCGGAGGTGACCACGCTGAACGACCTGACGAGATTTGCGGGTCTCCAGTCGCTGACCATCCATGACGCGGCTTCCGGACTTGACCTGAGCTTGATCGGCCAGCTGACGACGCTTCGGAAGCTCGACCTCGCGGGCTGCACTATGTCGCAGAACCTGCTGGAGCAGATCGGGACGCTTCCCGACCTGACGGAGCTGACGCTGAGCGGCTGTGCCATCGATTCGATCAATCCGCTGGTCGGCCTGACCAAGCTGGAAAAGCTCGATCTGAGCAACAACGCGATCTCGGATATCATGCCCCTCTCGTCCATGACGGAGCTGCGGGAGCTGCATCTGACGAACAATCCGGTCGGCTCGATCTCCTATCTGAACAACTGCCTGCTGCTTGAAAAGCTTTATATCGAGAACTGCGGCGTTTCCAGACTTTCCGGCATTGCTGACAACACCAGTCTTCAGGAGCTTTACGCCTCGAACAACAGCATTCAGGATATCTCGATGCTTGCGGGCTGCACGGCCATGAAGGTCATGGATCTGTCCGACAATCAGATCGCGGATATTTCGGTCATTGCGAATTTCCCGGAGCTGATCAATTTCAAGGCGAACAACAACAAGATCACGGGCATTCCGAAGCTCGATCCCGAGACCTCGGTGCTGGTGCAGTTCAGCGCCAATTATAACCAGATCGAGGATGTGTCTGGTCTGTCCAATCTGATTTACCTGAACTATGTCCGTGTGGACTATAACAAGGTCAAGGACATCTCCTGCCTTAAGGACTGCTACAGCCTCATCCAGATTGACGCATGGGATAACCCGCTGGACACGGAGAAGATCCCGGAGCTTCAGGACATCGGCATCATCGTCAACTACAATTCGACCTATGAGCCGCCCGAGGAGACGACGGAGGAGTGATTTTTCCGCCGTAGCCGTGCCGTGCGGAAAATGACCGGGAAAAGCGAAAATAATGCTTGCTTTTGTGCCTCCTGTATGCTAGAATACCCAAGTCTGTGAAAGAGGTGGTCCTCTGCCGCCGCCGGTACCGAGGTATTGCGGCATTTCCCGCGGCATGAACGCCTTAATATGAAGGAGGACAACAAAATGGCAAAGGATCTTATGAAGGCTCTGACCAGCCAGTACATGAAGAACGAGCTTCCCGAAATGAACATCGGCGATACCGTTCGCGTTCATGTCAAAATCAAGGAAGGTTCCCGTGAGAGAATTCAGGTATTCGAGGGCACCATCATCGCCAAGAAGCATGGCGGCATTGAGGAGACCATCACCGTCCGTCGTATCTCCTACGGCGTCGGCTGCGAGAAGGTTTTCCCCGTCCACGCGCCCAACGTTGTGAACGTTGAGACCGTCCGTCACGGCAAGGTTCGCAGAGCGAAGCTCTACTACCTGCGTGATCGTATGGGCAAGGCTGCCAAGGTCAAGGAAAAGGTCTGATCCGTGCAGTAAAAGAGAAGCCTTCGGGCTTCTCTTTTTCTATATCCGGGTGACTGCGAAAAAGCAGGGGAGAACGTCCGCTGCGAAAAAGAAATGCCTGCCGCGCACGAAAAGCGCGGCAATTTGTGAATTTGCTCTTTTTTTATGGCGCAGTTTTGTGTATAATGTTTTTTGGTAAAATGGAAATGTATGTCCGCGCCCGGACGCTGAGACCGTCCGGACAATGCGGCGCACCGGAGGGAACGGCTGCTCCGGACGGTGCGCGGCGGATGATAGAACGGAGAAGCAGATATGGGATTCAACGATGAAATGGACTTTGATCTCGACGAGATCCGGAAATTGCTGAAGGAAAAGGACGAAAAGCCGGAAGGAAGCTCTGACGGGGAGGACGGCGCTGCGGAAGCGGCGGCTGTGGAAAGACCCCGGCGGCAGGAGAAAAGAGCGCCGCGCCGTGTCGGAAAGCAGGAGGTCACGTCGGAGTCCTCCAAGGCCCCAAAGACCGCTCCGGCAAAGCGGCGGACGGTCGAGGAGGAAGCGCTTCTGGAAAACCAGCGCGACGCGAAGGAAGAGCAGGAGCCGAAGGGGTATGAGCTTTTTACTGTCCTGCGCGACGTTGTGAACATGCTGGCTGTTGTGACGCTGGTGTTCGTGTTCTTCTTCCGGCTGGTCTCCGTCTCCGGCAGCTCGATGTATCCGACGTTCGTTGATACGGACTGGCTGGTGCTCCAGAGCAACTTCTTGTATAAGGACGTGAAGCGCGGAGATATCGTTGTTCTCAGCGTGGATGCGCCGGAGCTGAACGGCCCTATCGTCAAGCGCGTGATCGCAACCGGCGGGCAGACTGTGGATATTGATTTTGAGACCGGCACGCTCTATGTGGACGGAAAAATTCAGGTCGAGTCGTATATTTTCGAGCCGACCTATCTCAATGAGGGACTCAGCTTCCCGCTGACCGTCCCGGAAAATTCGCTCTTCGTAATGGGCGACAATCGGAACCACTCGCTTGACAGCCGTTCGGTCTCCATCGGCTGCGTGGGGACGGACCGCGTGCTGGGAAAGGCGCTGTTTATCCTCATTCCCGGACGGCAGACAAACGAGACCGGCGCTGTGACCGGCAAGCGTGATTTCAGCAGAATTGGAGCGGCATCCTGATGGAACAGCAGAAGCAAAGCATGAACATCCAGTGGTATCCCGGTCATATGACCAAGACCCGGCGTATGATGGAGGAGGACCTGAAGCTCGTGGATGCGGTCTGCGAGATTCTGGACGCGCGCATCCCAATCTCCAGCCGGAATCCGGATATCGACGCCATCTGCGGCGCAAAGCCGCGTCTCGTGATCCTCAACCGCATCGACATGGCCGATCCCGTCATGGTCAAGCGCTGGGCGGACTATTTCAAATCGCAGGGCATGGCCGTCCTTCTGACCGACTGCAAGAGCCGGAAGGGGATCAACGGCTTTGTCCCGGCGATCCGCCAGCTTCTGGCTGAAAAGCTCCGGCGCTACGCCGAAAAGGGACAGCTGGGCCGTCCGCTCAAGATCATGGTGGTCGGCATTCCGAACGTCGGAAAGTCCACGTTTATCAACCAGATCGCGGGCAGAAAGGGCGCAAAGGCCGAAAACCGGCCGGGCGTCACGCGCGGAAAGCAGTGGGTCACGGTCGATACGGGCCTTTTGCTGCTGGACACACCCGGTATCCTCTGGCCGCGCTTTGAGGACCCGGAGGTCGGCATCCGGCTGGCCTACACCGGCGCGGTGAAGGACGACATCCTCGATACAGAGACGCTGGCCTTCCATCTGATGCAGATGCTCTGGGAGCGCTACCCGGACGCGGTGCGCGCGCGCTACAAGATCGACCTCCCGGCGGACGCCGACGGCGTGCAGCTGCTGGAGGCGGCCGGACGCAAGCGCGGCTTCCTGATCTCCGGCGGCGAGATCGATCTGGAGCGGATGGCGAAGGTGCTGCTTGAGGAATACAGAAGCTGCAAGCTCGGCCGGTTTACGCTCGAGGCCCCGGAGCAGCTTGCGCAGGAGGAAACGGAATGAAAACGGAAAAGCCGGATCTCTGGCGCTATGAGCACGCGGCGTTCGCGGACGGCTTTGAGTTGGTCTGCGGCGTGGACGAGGCGGGCAGAGGCCCGCTGGCCGGGCCGGTCTGCGCGGCGGCGGTCATCCTGCCGAAGGACGTGCAGATCGATGGGCTGAACGACTCAAAAAAGCTGACCGACAAAAAGCGGCGGGAGCTGTTCGATGTCATCACCGCCTCCGCCGTGAGCTATGGCATTGCGCTGGTGGACGAAAAAACGATCGACGAGATCAACATTTTGCAGGCGACCTTCCGCGCGATGGCGCAGGCCATTGCGCAGCTCGGCCCGCCCGCACAGCTGGCGCTGGTCGATGGCAACCGCGCGGCGGACTTCGGCCTTCCGGTACGCACCATCGTCAAGGGCGACGGCCTGTCCGCCAGCATCGCGGCGGCGTCGATCCTTGCGAAGGTCACCCGTGACCGCCTGATGGAGCAGTACGCAGAGCAGTATCCGCAGTACGGCTTCGAGATACATAAGGGCTACGGCACAAAGCGGCACTATGTGGCGCTGCGGGAATTCGGCCCGTGTCCCATTCACCGTATGAGCTTCCTGAAAAAGTTCTATGGCGAAAAATGAACTGCTCGGCCCGTGGGGCGAACGGTGCGCGGCGGAGTATCTGCGCCGGCGCGGCTTTACACTTGTCGCCTGCAATTACCGCTGCCGCTTCGGCGAGATCGATATTATTGCCCGGAATCGGGAATATCTGACGTTCGTGGAAGTCAAGCTGCGCAAATCGGACGCCTTCGGCGAAGCGCGGGAGTTCGTGGACGCGCGCAAGCAGGAGCGCATCCGCGCGACGGCGGCGCTCTGGCTCGAAACGCACGAGACGGCGCTCCAGCCGCGGTTTGACGTTGTTGAGGTCTATGCGCCGGACGGGATGCACACGAAGGCTCCCGAGATCCGGCTGATCGAGGACGCATTTTGATGAAATACAGAGTTTTTGACGGACATTGCGATACGCCGGTGGAGCTGTGGATGCGCGGCGAAAGCCTGCGGAAGAATGCCCTGGCCGTTTCACTGGAGCAGGCGAAGCGCTTCGGAGGCTATGCGCAGTTCTTTGCGTTCTGCACGGCGTGGATCGAAAACGATCTGCCGCACACAGAGCAGTACCGCCGTGCGCTGGACTATTTTTCCGTGCAGCTGCGCGGAAACGCGGATGCCGCCGCCCTCTGCCGGACGGCAGAGGATGCGGAGCAGGCCATGTCGGAGGGAAAAACCGCCGCTTTCCTCGCTATCGAGGGTGCGGAGGCCATCGGCTGCGACCCCGGAAGGCTCGACGAGGCGTATGAGCAGGGCGTGCGGATGGTCTCGCTGGTCTGGAATGTTGAAAATCCGCTGACTGGCTCCTGTGTGACCGGCTCCGGCCTGACGCAGAAGGGAAAGGACTTTTTCCGCCGTGCGCAGAGGCTGGGAATGCTCGTGGATGTGAGCCATTTGTCGGAGCGCGGCTTCTGGGACATGGCGGAGCTGGCAGAGCGGCCCATTGTGGCAAGCCACTCCAATTCCGCCGCTGTCTGCCCGCACGTTCGCAATCTGACCGACGAGCAGTTCTGCGCACTCTGTCAGCTGGGCGGCCTGAGCGGAATCAACCTCTTCAGCGCCTTTTTGACGGAGGGACGGGCGACGTTTGAGGACGTGCGCCGCCACATCGACCATTTCCTTGAGCTGGGCGGCGATGGACATATCGCGCTCGGCGCCGATCTTGACGGCTGCGAGGCGCTCCCGGAGGGCTTCTCGCGCCTTGGCGATTATGAAAAGCTGGCGGAGTATCTGACAGGGTGCGGGTATTCCGACGGCATGACGCAGAAGCTGTTCTGCGATTCCTGGATGAAGGTTGTGAAAGCATGTACTATATAAGCACAAGAGACGCAGCCCTGCGCTGCACGGCCTCGCAGGCCATCGTGCAGGGACTGAGCCGCGACGGCGGATTGTTCCTGCCGGAGCGCATTCCCGCGCTTGAACAGGGCGCGCTGGAAAAAATGAAGACGATGCCCTATGCCGAGCGGGCCGTTCAGGTGATGAAGCTCTATCTGGAGGAATTCACGGAGGACGAGCTGCGCACCTATGCAGGCAGCGCCTACGGGCCGGATAAATTTGACACGCCTGCCGTTGCGCCGCTGAAAAGGCTGGACGGAGGCACCGCCGTTTTGGAGCTGTGGCATGGGCCGACGTGCGCGTTCAAGGATATGGCGCTTCAGATGCTGCCGTACCTGCTGACGGCGTCGCTGAAAAAGACGGGCGAGGAAAAGACGGCCTGCATTCTGGTTGCCACCTCCGGCGACACCGGAAAGGCCGCGCTCGAGGGCTTCCGCGACGTTGACCGCACGAAAATTCTCGTGTTCTATCCGAAGGACGGCGTTTCCGATATCCAAAAGCTGCAAATGGTTACGCAGGAGGGCGAAAACACCGGCGTCTGCGCCGTGATCGGCAATTTTGACGACGCGCAGACGGGCGTGAAAAGAATATTCTCCGATCCCGTGCTGCGGGAAAGACTCGCAGCGGACGGAAAGCTCCTCTCCTCGGCAAACTCCATCAACTGGGGCAGAGTTCTGCCGCAGATCGTCTATTATATTTCCGCATACTGCGATCTGCTGGCCTCCGGCGCGATCCGGATGGGGGAGAAGATCGATTTCTGCGTTCCAACGGGCAACTTCGGAAACATCCTTGCAGCCTATTATGCCAAGCGGATGGGCCTCCCGGTCGGGAAGCTGATCTGCGCCTCCAATTCCAACGACGTACTGACGGAGTTCATCCGCACCGGCGTTTACGACCGGAACCGTCCGTTCCACGCGACCATGTCGCCGTCGATGGACATTCTGATCTCGTCGAATCTGGAACGGCTTTTGTATCTGCTCTCCGGCTCGGACGAGGCCGTGCGCGGCTATATGCGGCAGCTTTCCGAGACAGGGCGCTACGCCGTCACGCCGGAGCTGCACGCGAAGATCCAGGAAAGCTTCGCCTGTGGCTGCTGCGATGAGGCTTCGACAGCGGAGACCATCGGGCGCGTATTCAAGGAACGGAGCTATCTGATCGATACGCATACGGCGGTCGCGTGGAACGTTCTGGAGCAGTTCCGCCGCGAGAGCGGCAGCCGGAGCATGTCGGTCGTGGTCTCGACGGCCAGCGCGTTCAAATTTTGCGCCAGCGTCCTGACGGCGCTGGGCGTGGAGAAGCAGGCGGAGGGGACGCAGATTCTGCGTCAGCTTTCCGAGACGACCGGCTGTCCGGTTCCGAAGCCGCTGGCGGCGCTGGATGGGAAGAAGATCCGCTTTACAAAGGCCGTTCAGAAAACGGAAATGGCAGACGCGGTCATGGAGCTTCTGTAATGGCACTGTATGCGATCGGAGACCTGCACCTGTCGCTGGAGACGGACAAGCCGATGGACGTATTCGGCGGCCGGTGGGAGGGCTATGTGGACAAGCTCCGCGCGGGCCTTTCCGTGATCGGGCCGGAGGATACGACCGTCCTGCTGGGTGACCTCAGCTGGGCGCTGGAGCTGGACGGCGCGGTCAAGGATTTTGCCTTCATCTCCGCGATCCCGGGCCGGAAGATCCTTCTCAAGGGAAATCACGACTACTGGTGGAGCACGGCGGCGAAGTTTTACCGCTTCTGCGCGGAGCATGGCTTTGAAGATCTGTATGTCCTCAATAACAACTGCTATTTTTACGGAGATACCGCCCTGTGCGGAACGCGCGGCTGGTTCTACGAGGAGGACAAGCAGGGGACGCACGATGAAAAGGTGTTCCGGCGGGAGCTGGGACGGCTGGAAACATCGCTCAAGGCGGCGGGCGATGCGGAAAAGCTCTGCTTTCTGCACTATCCGCCGAAATATTACGGCTACGAGTGCCCGGAGATACTGGAGCTGCTCCAGCGCTACGGCGTGCGGCTGTGCTGCTATGGACATCTGCACGCGGAGAGCCTGCGGCTGGCGTTTCAGGGCCGGGATCATGATGTGGATCTCCGCTGCTTGTCTGCTGATTATGTAAACTTTATCCCGCAGAAGCTCATGGATTGAACGGGCGGCAGGCCCTCCGAAATGCGGATTTTTAAAAGTTTATGGAAAAATAAAAAATATGTGTGGAAATCTCGGAAAAAGTCTGCTAGAATATTACGGATTCAAAATTGGTGAACTACGGCTGCGGTGCGGCCGCACCACATAGGAGGAAATCACATGAACGTAAAGAGCGTAGAAACTGAAAAGGGCAGCGCAAAGATCGTTGTCGAGATCGAAAAGCCGGAATTTGAAAATGCGCTGAACAAGGCGTACACCAAGTGCCGCAAGAACATCATGATCCCCGGCTTCCGCAAGGGCAAGGCCCCCAGAAAGATGGTCGAGGCCATGTACGGCGCGACGGTCTTCTATGAGGATGCCGTCAATGAGATCTTCCCGGAGATCTACGCAAAGGCAGTCGTTGAGCAGAAGATCAAGGCGGTCGGCGCTCCGTCCGTCGCGGACATGGACACCGACGAGAACGGCAACGTGATCCTGACCGTCTCCACGGAGCTGTATCCGGAGGTCACGCTCGGCGAATATAAGGGCATCGAGGTGCCGAAGCAGGCTGTTTCCGTCTCCAAGGCGGAGGTCGATGCGGAGGTCGCACAGATGGCGGAGCGCAATGCCCGCATCGAGACCGTCGAGCGTCCGGCCAAGGAAGGCGACACCGTTGTGATCGATTTCGAGGGCTTTGTGGACGGCAAGCCGTTTGACGGCGGCAAGGCGGAGCATTATTCCCTCAAGCTCGGTTCCAAGTCCTTCATTCCCGGCTTTGAAGATGCGCTGATCGGCGCGGCCGCCGGCGAAGAGCGCGACGTGAACGTCACGTTCCCGACCGACTACACCCCGGAGCTTGCCGGTAAGGAAGCGACCTTCAAGTGCAAGGTCCACGAGGTCAAGGAGACCATGCTTCCCGAGCTGGACGACGAGTTTGCAAAGGACGTTTCCGAGTTCGATACCCTCGCAGCGCTCAAGAAGGACATCAAGGCCAAGAAGCTCAAGACCCTTCAGGAGAACGCCGACCGCGCGTTTGAAAATGCAGCCGTCGAGCTGGCCAGCAAGAACATGACCTGCGACATCCCCGCCTGCATGATCGAAGAGCAGCTCGACAAGCATCTCGAGCAGTTCGGTTATCAGCTCCAGACGCAGGGCATGAAGCTTGAGGACTACGCCAAGATGATGGGCGGCGACGTGAATGCCATGCGTTCGGCCATGCGCCCGATGGCGGAGCAGACTGTCCGCTCCAACATCCTTCTCAGCGAGATCGTCCATCAGGAGAACATCGAGGTTTCCGACGAGGAGCTTGAAGAAGAGCTGAAGAGACTGGCCGAGCAGTATAAGATGGAGCTGGACAAGCTCAAGGAAGCCATCGACGTCGAGGCCGTCAAGGCGGATCTCGCCGGTAAGAAGGCCGTCAAGCTGATCGTGGACAGCGCCGTCCCGGTCGAGGAGAAGAAGCCCGCCAAGAAGACTGCGAAGAAGGCCAAGAAGGCTGACGACGAAGCCGAAGAGGCTCCCGCAGAAGAGAGCGAAGAGGAAACCAAGGAATAATTTTCCTTCTGGATGGTTAGAATGTTGCATCCAATGAAAGGAGATCATTTATGAATCTGGTTCCGTATGTTGTTGAACAGACCAGCCGCGGCGAACGCTCCTATGACATTTTTTCGCGGCTTCTGAACGACCGAATCGTATTTTTGTCCGGCGAGGTGGACAACAATTCCGCCAGCCTGATCGTCGCGCAGATGCTCTATCTCGAGGCGCAGGACCCCGACAAGGATATTCAGTTTTACATCAACAGCCCCGGCGGCAGCGTCACCGACGGCATGGCAATCTATGACACCATGCAGTATATCAAGTGCGACGTTTCCACCATCTGCATCGGCATGGCCGCGTCCATGGGCGCGTTCCTGCTGTCCTCCGGCACGAAGGGCAAGCGCATCGCGCTGCCGAACGCCGAGATCATGATCCACCAGCCGCTCGGCGGCACGCAGGGTCAGACGACGGACATGCAGATCCATGTCGAGCGGATGCTGCGCATCAAGAAGCACCTCAACGAGATCCTTGCCGCCAACACCGGCAAGCCGCTTGAGACCATCTGCGCCGATACCGAGCGTGACAACTTCATGAGCGCGGAAGAGGCAAAGGAATACGGCCTTGTGGACAAGGTCATCTATAACCGCTGATAAACCCTACCTTGAAAGGAGGAGGCATATTGGCAAGAGACAGTGTGCGCTGTTCCTTCTGCGGAAAGCGCGCGGAGCAGGTCAGCAGGATCATTGCCGGCCCCAACGTCTATATCTGCAATGAGTGTGTCGATCTGTGTTCGAGCATTCTTGCCGACGAGATGCATCCGGGCGGAAAAACCTCGGAGCTTGAGCTGCCCGATACCCTCCCGACGCCTCAGGAGATCAAAACCTATATGGATCGCTACATCATCGGCCAGGACGAGGCAAAGGTCGCCCTGTCCGTGGCGGTCTACAACCACTATAAGCGCATCTACTTTGAAAAGGACACCGACATTGAGCTGCAAAAGAGCAACATCCTGCTGATCGGCCCGACCGGCTCCGGCAAGACGCTCTTTGCGCAGACGTTGGCGAAGATCCTGAACGTTCCGTTTGCCATCGCCGACGCGACGACGCTGACGGAGGCGGGCTATGTGGGCGAGGATGTGGAAAACATCCTCCTCCGGCTGCTTCAGGCGGCGGACTTCGATGTTGAGCGCGCGCAGCGCGGCATCATCTACATCGACGAGATGGATAAGATCGCCCGCAAGAGCGAGAATACGTCCATCACGCGCGACGTCTCCGGCGAGGGCGTGCAGCAGGCGCTGCTGAAGATCCTCGAGGGCACGGTCGCCAACGTCCCGCCGCAGGGCGGACGCAAGCACCCGCAGCAGGAGTTCATCCAGATCGACACGACCAACATCCTGTTCATCTGCGGCGGCGCCTTTGACGGCCTCGACAAGATCATCGAGCAGCGCACCGACAAATCGTCAATTGGCTTTGACGCGCCGATCGAGAGCCGCGCCAAGCGCGATGTCGGCAAGCTCTTTCAGCTCGTCCAGCCGCACGATCTTCTGAAATTCGGCATCATTCCCGAGCTGGTGGGCCGCCTGCCGGTCATTACCTCGCTCGACAGCCTGAAAAAGGAGGATCTGGTGCGCATTCTGACCGAGCCGAAGAACGCGCTGTGCAAGCAGTATCATAAGCTGCTCCAATACGATCAGGTCAGCCTGAGCTTCGAGTCCGGCGCGCTGGACGCGATTGCTGAAAAGGCCATCGACCGTCAGATCGGCGCACGCGGCCTGCGGGCCATCATGGAGGACATCATGACCAACATCATGTATGAGATCCCCTCCGACCCGACCATTCAGAGCGTGCTCATCACAGAGGACTGCGTCCGAAACGGCAGCAAGCCGGTCGTGACGCGCGACGCCTCCAAGCCGCGTACCCCCATCCGGAATGCGGGTGTGACACTCTGAGAAACATATTTCCGGAAGCGGACGCTTCCGGCGAAAGGGGGGCTTTACAGCCTCCCTTTGTGCATTTACTCCAGAAAGGAGCGATTTTATGAGCGAATTTGAACGTCCGGTCTGTCTGCCGGTGCTGGCGCTGCGCGGGCTTTGCGTGTTCCCGAAGATGCTGACGCATTTCGATGTGGGACGCAAATCGTCCATGGCGGCCGTCGAAGAGGCGCTCCGGGAGGATCAGCAGATCTTCCTTGTGACGCAGAAGGACGTTGAGACGGATCATCCGAAGCGGAACGATCTGTATACCGTCGGCACGGTCAGCATCGTCAAGCAGGTGCTGCGCCTGCCGGGTGAAAACATGCGCATTCTGGTCGAGGGCCAGTACCGCGCGGAGCTTCTGGACATCGTGCAGAGCGAACCCTATCTCTTCGGGCGGATGCAGAAGCTCGAGGAGCTGCCCTACAATCACAGCCTCCCGCGCGTGGAGGCGCTGCTCCGTCAGGCGCACAGCCAGTTTGAACAGTTCGCGGAGCTGTCCGGCCGGAATATGCAGGAGGCGCTGCTTCGGCTGCTGACCTCGGAGGACGCAGGCTATACGGCGGATTTCATCGGTCAGGACGCGACGTTTTCCTATCAGAACAAGCAGCAGCTGCTCGGGCAGCTGCATCCGGTCAAGCGATTGGAGCAGACTGTCTCGCTGATGGCGAAGGAGCTGGATATCCTGCGGCTCGAAAACGAGATCTCCGACCGTGTTCAGGAGAACGTGGACAAGAATCAGCGGGACTATTATCTGCGCGAGCAGATGAGCGTGATCCGTGAGGAGCTTGGCGAGGACGCGGACGATGACGACGCAGACAGCTACCGCGAGAAGATCCGCAAGCTGCATCTTGAGCAGGAGACGGAGGAAAAGCTCCTGAAGGAGGTCCGGCGCATGGCGAAGCAGGCACCCGGCTCGCAGGAGGCGGCGCTTCTGCGCAATTATCTGGACGCTGTGCTGGAGCTTCCGTGGAACAAGACGACGAAGGAGCGGCTGGATGTTGCGCAGGCGCGCAAAATTCTGGACGCCGACCATTACGGCCTCGAAAAGGTCAAGGAACGCATTCTGGAGACGCTGGCCGTGCGTCAGCTGGCACCGGAGCTTCCGGGGCAGATCCTCTGCCTTGTCGGCCCTCCCGGTGTCGGCAAGACCTCCATCGCGATTTCCATTGCACGCGCGCTCAACCGTAAGCTTGCGCGGATATCCCTCGGCGGCGTACACGACGAGGCGGAGATCCGCGGCCACAGAAAGACCTACATCGGCGCAATGCCGGGCCGCATCATGGCGGCGGTCTCTCACGCAGGCTCCAAAAACGCGCTGCTGCTGCTCGACGAGATTGACAAGCTCGGCAGCGACTATAAGGGCGACCCTGCCTCGGCGCTGCTGGAGGTGCTCGATTCCGAGCAGAATTCCTCCTTCCGCGACCATTATCTCGAGGTACCGTTCGACCTGCACGAGTGCATGTTCATCACAACGGCCAACACGACCGATACCATTCCGCGCGCGCTGCTCGACCGCATGGAGGTCATAGAGATCGGCTCGTACACGGATGAGGAAAAGCTTCAGATCGCCAAGCGCCACCTGCTGCCGAAGCAGCTGGAAAAGCACGGCCTCCCGAAGGGGAGCGTCCGCGTTTCAGAGGACGCGCTTCGTGAGATCATTGCCTGCTACACGCGCGAATCCGGCGTCCGAAACCTCGAACGGGAACTGGCGGCGCTCTGCCGCAAGTGCGCGATGCGCCTTGTGGAGCCGGAGGCTCCGAAGCGTATCAGCGTGACCGGAGCCAATCTGGAGCGCTATCTCGGCGTCCGCAAGTTCCTGCCGGACGAGCTTCCGGCAAACGATCAGGTCGGCCTTGTGACCGGCCTCGCGTGGACCTCTGTCGGCGGTGAGACGCTCGAGGTCGAGGTCAACGTTGTGGACGGCTCCGGCAAGCTGGAACTGACAGGCAACCTCGGCGACGTGATGAAGGAATCTGTCCACGCCGCGATGAGCTATATCCGTTCCCGGACGGCGCATTTCGGCATCGCGCCGGACTTCTATAAAACGAAGGACATCCATGTCCACTTCCCGGAGGGCGCGATCCCCAAGGACGGCCCCTCGGCGGGCATTACGATCTGCACGGCCATCGTTTCTGCGCTGACCGGCGCGACGGTGCGGCGGGACATCGCCATGACGGGCGAGATCTCCATTCGCGGACGGGTGCTTGCCATCGGCGGACTGAAGGAAAAGACGATGGCGGCGCTTCGGCACGGGATCCGGACGGTCATTATTCCGGCCGCAAACGAAAAGGATCTTGAGGAGATCGACCAGACGGTGCGCCGTGCGCTCAATTTCATCACCGTCCACCATGTGGACAGCGTGATCGAGGCGGCACTGGACTTCTCGCATTGCCATGCGGAGCAGACCGTGTCCGCAGCGGCGGAGCCGCCCGTGCTTCCGGTCCCGCCGGTCAAGCGGCAGCGGCGGAAGCCCGGTATCCGGCAGTGAGGAGGCGGCTATGAATCTGCACAACGCGGAATTTATCCGCTCCGTCCCGGCGGGGGCCCGG
>FR887112.1:0-4915 GCA_000436735.1 Firmicutes bacterium CAG:170 | reverse complement strand
AGCGGGGTGCCCCGACCCCCCGAATGCCGCCCTGCCGCAGATCGCGTTTGCGGGCAAGTCCAACGTCGGAAAATCCTCTGTCATCAATAAGCTCCTGCTTCGGAAGAACTTCGCCCGCGTGGGTGAGGCTCCCGGCAAAACGACGCACATCAACTTTTTCCGCATCGACAACAAGCTCTATCTGGTCGATCTGCCGGGCTACGGCTACGCCAAGGTGCCTATGGCGGAGAAGGAACGCTGGGGCAAGCTGATGGAAAAGTATTTCGCAGCCGAGGATACCATCGATTACGGCGTGATGATCGTGGACGCGCGGCATAAGCCGACGGCCAACGACGTCATTATGGCCGATTACTTCAAGGCCAGCGGAAAGCCCTTCGTGGTCGTCGCCAACAAGATGGACAAGCTAAAAAAGAGCGAGATCGAACCGAATCTAGCCTGCATCCGCGAGACGCTGACGCTGCCGGAGACGGTCGAACTGATCCCGTTTTCGGCGGAAAACGGCCTCGGCCGGGAAGCGCTTCTGCGCGTCCTCCTGCGCGTCGCCGGAGAATGAGCAAAAAAGCAATCGAAATGATCGCCCGGAGCGGCTGCGCGCCCTCCGGGCGATTTTCCTATCGCCGCGCCGGAGAAGGCTATGTGCGGCGGCGGAATGCCGGGGATATGCGCGGATTCCTGCCGCAGGAAATGCGATTTATGGCCGGATACGATGCCTTTCCTTGCCAAGCGGCGAAGAATATGCTATACTAAACTGAAAATCTGTATCAGGGACGGGATGGCATGGAGAAATTTCAGGCATGGGTGCAGCAGCTGGATTTTACGCAGCTGTGGGAAATGCTGATCGTCGTCGCGGCGTCGCTCCTGTGCATCACGTTCCATGAAACCTGTCATGGACTTGTGGCGTACTGGATGGGCGACCCGACGGCAAAGAAGCAGGGGCGGCTGAGCCTCAACCCGCTGCGGCACATCGATATCATGGGCCTTGTCATGATGGCGGTCTGCCATTTTGGCTGGGCGAAGCCGGTGCCGGTCGATATGCGCAATTTCCGCAGGCCGAAGGCCGGAATGGCGCTCACGGCGCTGGCGGGGCCGGTGTCGAATGTCCTGCTTGCCTATGTGGCCGTCCTGCTCGCGTCAGCCAGCGCTGCGGTCTACATGTGCAGCGGCAGTAAGGTGGTATACTATCTCTGGCTGTTCTTTTTTTACTTAGAGATCATGAGCGCGGGCCTTGCCGTGTTCAACCTGTTTCCCATCCCGCCGCTCGACGGCTCGAAGGTGCTTTTTGCTGTTCTGCCGGATGCGTGGTACGGAAAGCTGATGCGCTATGAGCGCTTCGGAATGGTTCTGCTGGCAGTTCTGCTGCTGACGGGCGTGCTGGACACGCCGCTGAGCTTCCTGCGCGATGGGCTGACGGGCGCGCTCGAAGCGATCGGAACTTGGCCGGCAGATCTGATTTTGAATGCTTTCGGAGCTTAGGAGCGCTGCATGAACGAACCTGTTTACCATCTGGAGGGCGTCGTCCACGCGCGGGCGGAGAGTCTTGAGGACTTTGACGGCCCGCTGGACGTGATCTTCCTGCTGCTCAGCAAGAATAAAATTGAAATTCAGGACGTCAGCATCAGTTCCATTCTCGAACAGTATCTGGCCTATCTTGATGAAATGAAGCGCATGGATGTGGAGATCGCCAGTGAGTTTACCGCGATGGCCTCGCATCTGATGCTGATCAAAACCAAAATGCTGCTGTCCGCCGCCGAGCAGGAGGAGGCCATGAGCGAAATGGAGCTTCTCATCCAGTCGCTCGAGCAGCGCCAGCGGAAGGAAGCCTACGGAAAAATCCAGGGCGCCGCGCAGTTCCTTGCCGCGCGCAACGAGATCGGCCTTGGCATGTTCGTCAAGGAACAGGAGCCGCTTCAGCGCGATAACACCTACCGCTACCGGCACGACAGGGAGGACCTGCTGCTGGCCCTACAGGCCATTGAGGAACGGGAGGCACGGCTTCTGCCGCCGCCCGCGGAGAATTTCAAGGGCATTGTCGGTACGGAGCCGTATCCGGTCACGGTCAAGGCGGCGGAGGTGCTGCGGAGCCTGATCTCACGCGGCGTTTCGAAATTCCTGAGCCTTTTCCGGCTCAGCCGGAGCCGGTCGGAGATTGTGGCGACGTTTCTGGCAGTTCTTGAATTATGTAAACTCAAATCCATCTCCATCGACGCCGAGGATGCGGACGGGGATATGAACGTGACGTACCTCCGGATGCCGGAGGAGACCGTCGCAAAGGAATAAGTGAGGCCACTATGGAACAGAATGAATTACAGCGGACGCTGATGGCGATTTTATTTGCCGCCGGAGAGCCGGTGAGCGTGCAGCGCCTTGCGCAGACGCTGGAACGCGACCCGGACGAGATCCGGCGCGAGACGCGGCAGCTGATGGACGCGCTGTCGTTCCATCGAAGCGGCATCCGCATCGTCCAGCTGGAGGATGCGTTTCAGATGTGCTCTGCCGCCGAGCAGGCAGAATTTGTCAGCCGGACGCTCGAAACGAGAAAGCCGCCGAAGCTTTCCCAGTCGCAGCTGGAAACGCTGACGGTCATCGCCTACTATCAGCCTGCGACGAAGGCGTATGTCGAGCAGATCCGCGGCGTGGACAGCGCCTATTCGGTCAGTGCGCTGCTGACCAAAAAGCTGATCTGCGAGGCGGGGCGGCTGAACGTGCCCGGGCGGCCTATCCTGTATCGGACGACGCCGGATTTCCTGCGCGTGTTCGGGCTGGAATCGCTGGACGAGCTGCCGGAGATCGACAAGACGCAGCTTCTGTCGCGGCAGCAGCTGCGCATCGAGGCGGAGCAGACTACCGCCGCGCCTGCGGACGAGGAAACAAGCGGAGATAAGCCGGAGGAAGCCGTATGACATGGTGGATGGTCCTGCTGCTGATTTTCGGGATCCTCTTTCTGATCGGCTGCATCCCGGTCGGCGTGGATGCGGCCTATCTCGGCGGGAGCTTTACGCTGAAGGTCAAGATCTGGCTGCTGCGGCTCCAGATTCTGCCCGCGAAGCCGAAAAAGCCCAAAATGGAGAAAGCATCTGCCGCAAAGGACGGGAAAAAGCCTGCCGGAGGCAAAGACAAAGCCCCGGCTGCGAAGGAAGCGCAGACGGCAGACGGCGCGGAAAAGCCTGCGCAGACGACGCCGAAGAAGGCGTTCCTGACGGGCGGCGTGCAGGAGATCCTGGATCTGGCGCGGCTTGCGGCGGATACGCTGGGAAATCTGCGCCGGAAGCTCCGGATGGAAGAACTGATGCTGCGCGTCCGCTTTGGCGGCGGAGACGATGCAGCCAAAACGGCTATCCTCTACGGACGGGCGTGGGCCGTGATCGGTGCGCTGCTGCCGTGTCTGGAACGCATTTTTGTGATAAAAAAGCGTGACATCGGCGCGGAGCTGGACTATAATGTAGATGAAAAAATGGCGGTCGATGCGCATATGGTGCTGACCATCACCATCGGACGCGCGCTGGCGCTTGCGCTTCGGGCCGGGATCGGCTTCTTGAAGATCTATCAGGCATATCAGGATAAAAATAAAGGCGGTGCAGTACATGAATCATCCTCTGAGTGAAATGATGTCGAATTCCATGAGCAAGATCAAGGATATGATCGACGTCAATACCGTGATCGGCAGCCCCATCACAACACCGGACGGCGTGACGCTGATCCCCATTACAAAGGTATCCGTCGGCTATGGCGGCGGCGGCTCGGATTTTGCAACGAAGAATTACCCGGCCAACCGCGACAACGCCTTTGGCGGCGGCGCTGGCGCGGGTGTGACCATCACGCCGATGGCGTTCGTGGTCATTCGCGGCGAATCCGTGCGGATGCTTCCGGTCTCGGAGCCTGCGTCCACGTCGGTAGATCGGATCGTGGAGCTGGTGCCGGATATCCTCGACCGCATCGAGGGCATTGCGCGGCAGTTCAAGGACCGCAAGACGGAGGGCTGACGCATGATTTCATCCCCTGCGGGCAAGCTAACCGCGGGTGATGAAATATGAAAGGAAAGATCCTGAGGACGGCGGCGGCCTTGTCCGCCGCCGCTTTTTTGATCGCGCCTGTGCGGGCGGCGGAGCCATCGATCCGTGCGCAGAGCGCGATCTTGATGGACGCGGAAAGCGGCCGCGTCCTGTACGAGCTGGACGCAGATACGCGCAGCCGCATCGCCAGCACGACGAAGATCATGACCGGTCTGCTGGCCTGCGAGACGCTGGCGCTGGACGCGGAATACGCCGTCCCCGCCGAGGCGGTCGGGATCGAAGGCTCGTCCATGTATCTGCGTGCCGGTGAGCGCGTGACGGGGCGGGAGCTGCTCTATGGATTGATGCTGCGCTCTGGCAACGACGCGGCGGTCGCGCTGGCGATTTTGTGCGACGGCTCCGTGGAGCGCTTTGCCGCGCGGATGAACGCACGGGCGGCAAAGCTCGGAATGGAAAATACGCATTTTCAGAATCCAAACGGCCTGGACGAGGAGGGGCATTTCTCCACAGCGCGGGATCTGGCAAGGCTGGCCCGCGCAGCGATGAAAAACCCGGACTTCCGCGAGGCGGCCGGTACAAAAAACGCAAGCTTCGACCAGCGTGCACTGACGAATCACAATAAGCTCCTATGGAGCTATCCGGGTGCGAACGGCGTCAAGACCGGCTATACACGCGCGGCGGGACGCATCCTCGTCAGCAGTGCGGAGCGCGGCGGCAGGCACCTGATCGCGGTCACGATCTGCGACCCGGACGACTGGAACGACCACACAAAGCTGCTGGACTATGGTTTTTCCGCATTTGAAAAGCATACGTTCCTCAGCGCTGGCGAAGCGGTGGGAACGGTGCCGGTCGTCGGCGGGACGAGGGAAAGCGTGAACGCCGTCTCCGGCGGGACGCTTTCGTGG
>FR887111.1 GCA_000436735.1 Firmicutes bacterium CAG:170 | reverse complement strand
CCGCTGCCGGGTACTCGTTGCAGAGCAGGCGGTAGGGCGGCTCGTCCTCCTCAATCTTCGGGAAACGGCCCACAGGCGGATTGAAGCGGTTGTCGGTGTTGTCGTCGTTGCACTGGCTGACTTCGCCCAGCAGAACAGCACCCGTGCCGGATTCGACCTCAAAATCGTGATACATATACTGCTGAATGTGGATGCTTTCGCCCGGCGTGAGGCGCACCTGCGTTCCGGCAGGAACCGTATAGGTTCTGCCGTCGCAGTGAACGGTCACGTCGGATTCCTTGTCGATGGACTCGTCGGGCAGGCTGTTGTAGACGCGAATGAGGATATTGCCGCCGCCGCGATTGATGATGTCCTCAGTCTTGTACCAGTGGAAATGATTTGGGGAATACTGCCCCTCCTTCATGTACAGCAGCTTTTCGGCGTAGACCTTCGGATACTTGTCGGCCATTTTGCGGTTACCGTTGCGGATCGTGATGAGCGACATACCGACCTTGTCAAAGTCCCCAAGGCCGTAGTCGGTGATATCCCAGCCGAGCATACAGTCGCGGATTTCGTCGTATTCATGCCCCTTGGTTTTCCACTCTTCGGGCGTGAAATTGCAGAACGGCGGCAGGTAGCAGTGCTCCCGCGCACACATGACTTCAAGCTCCTTCAGAGCCTTGTTGATCTCAGAACGTTTCATGATCTCTCTCCTTCATAGAGCGGCGCGGACGGCGGCCGCAGCCTTGGATGAACACGATTATTGTAGTGTAAAAGACCGGAAAAAACAATGCCGTTTTCGTGATCTGTCTCAAAAAGCAGCGATCTGTCCAAAACGGATAGGAAAACGGTATGTCGGAACGTTTTCTACTTGCAAAAAGGAAGCGCCCCCGATAAAATAAAAGGAAACATCGTAGCCGCCGTGAGGGATGGACAGCGGGAAACAGGGGGTAGAGCGCTATCAAAAAACAGAAACAACAAAATTCGCTCCGGCATCTTGGAAAATGCCTGAACGGATATCGCGGCTGGACGGCTGCCGCCGCCATTTTCGGCGGGCTGGAGGTCGTGCTGGAGGTCTTTATCCCCATGCTGATGTCGGTCATCGTGGACGGGGGCCTTTACCGCGAGGAGAATTTTATGCTGCGCGGACTGTTCCCGGACGCGCTTGTCGCGCAGAGAGACCGCTTCGTCCTGACCGTCGGCGGGATCATGGTGGGCATTGCCTGCCTGTCCATGGCCTGCGGTCTGCTCAGTGCGCGGTGCTCCGCCATTGCAAGCCAGGGCTTTGCCAAAAACCTGCGCACGATGCTGCTGGATAAGATCCAGAGCTTTTCATTTTCAAACATCGACCATTTTTCGACGCCGAGCCTCATCACCCGCGCCACAACGGATGTCAACACCGTCCGCACGACGATGCACCAGATCATCCGTTCGCTGACGCGCAGCCCCATCATGCTGCTGCTGGCGACGGTGATGGCCTTTACCATTTCGCCGCATCTGGCGCTGTTCTTTGTCGGCGCGCTGCCGGTGCTGGCCATCACGCTGGCGATCATGATGCGCATCGGTCAGCCGCGCTTCCGCAGAATGCTGGTCAAAATGGACGATATGAACCGCGCTATTCAGGAGAACCTTGTCGGCAGCCGTGTTGTCAAGGCGTTCGTGCGCGGCGACTATGAATCGGAGCGCTTCACCGGGACGGCGGAGGAGCTGCGGCACGCGCAGCTTGCCTCTGCGCGCCTGTTCACGCTGACCGGCCCGATCCAGATGGGCATTATGTGGACGTGTACCATTCTGCTGCTGCTTTTCGGCGGACGCGAGATCATTTTCCAGACGACGGGCCTGCTCACGGGCGAGCTTGTGAGCATCGTGTCCTACAGCACGCAGGCGGTCTCGTCTCTGACGATGCTTTCGTGGCTCATTATGTCCCTCTCGCGTGCGCAGGCGTCCATGCGGCGCATCAACGAGGTCTTTGACGAGCAGCCGGACATCGCGGACGGAACCTCGGATCAGACCGTCCGGGACGGCAGCGTGGATTTTGAGGACGTCTGCTTCAGCTATACGCGCGACCTGGAAAAGCTCAATCTGCGGCACGTTACGTTCCATATCCGCAGCGGCGAGACGGTCGGTGTCATCGGCGGAACAGGCGAGGGCAAATCCACGCTGGTGAATCTGATCCCGCGCTTTTATGACGCCCTTTCCGGCACGGTGCGCGTCGGCGGCGTGGACGTGCGGGACTACACGCTGGAAAATCTGCGCGACGGCGTATCCATGGTGCTTCAGAACGGCACGCTCTTCTCCGGAACGATCGCCTCGAACCTGCGCTGGGGCAGACCCGACGCGACGCTTGAGGAGATGAAGGCCGCCTGCGCCATTGCCTGCGCCGACGAGTACATCGACCGCTTCCCCGACGGCTATGAAACGCTGCTGGAGCAGAACGCGGCCAACCTTTCCGGCGGTCAGCGGCAGCGCCTGCGTATCGCGCGGGCGATCATCAAGCAGCCGAAGATCCTGATCCTCGACGATTCGACCAGCGCGGTCGATATGGCGACCGACGAGCATATCCGAAGGGGCCTGAAAAATGCGCTGCCCGGCACGACGAAGATCATCATTGCCCAGCGCATCGCGTCGATCCTGAGCTGCGACCGCATTCTTGTGCTTGCCGAGGGAAGGCTGTCCGATATCGGCACGCATGACGAGCTGATGGCGCGCAGCCAGATCTACCGCGACGTTTATGACAGCCAGATGAAGCAGGAGGTGAACGCAAATGCCCAGAGTTGAGCTGCGGGATTACCGCAAGGCGCGCACGCCCTTCGGTAGCCTCCTGCGCTTGTTCCGCTATTTCAGGCATTGCCGTACCATTATGATCTGCGCGGTCGCGTCCATTCTGGTCTATGTGGCGGCGACGATCGCGGCCTCCTACTGCATGAAGCCGCTCGTGAATCTGCTCAAGCAGACCGGCCTTGCGCCCAGCGAGGTATACGCGAAGTATCTGGCGCTGCTGCTCGGGCTTGCGGGCCTGTACGCGCTCAGCGCGGTGACGAATTATCTGCTCAACCGGCTGATGCTCGAGTGCAGCACGGTCATTATGCGCGCGCTGCGCACGGAGCTGTTCGCCAAGATGCAGAGACTGCCCATCAGCTATTTTGACGCGAACACCAACGGCAGCCTCATGAGCTATTTCACAAACGACATCGAGGCGACGAATGAGCTTTTGCAGCACGCCATTACGCAGATGCTGATCTCCGTGACCTCGCTGCTCGGTACGATCGGCATGATGCTGGCGCTGTCGATGAAGCTGTTTTCGCTGATGGTCGTGCTGGCGGCAATTGTCATCGTCGTTGTGCGCGGCATTACGAAGAAAAGCAGCCGCTGCTACCGCCAGCAGCAGAAGGACGCGGCCAGCGTCAACGGCTTTGTCGAGGAAATGATCGCCGGCCAGCGCGACGTCAAGGTTTTTACGCATGAAAAGCAGGTCATGCAGGACTTCGAGCCGATCAACGAGAGCTTCTATCAGTCCTCCGCCGAGGCCACGACCGTGACCTCCATCGTCGGGCCGATCCTCAATAATCTGTCGCACTTTTTCTATGCGCTGACCTGCGCCGTGGGCGTTTTGTGGCTTACGGGCGAAAACGCGGGCGGCGTGCTCATCACCTTCCTCGGCTATATCCGTACCTTTGCCGAGCGCGTCAGTCAGATCTCCGAGCAGTTCAACGCCATCATGCTGGCGCTTGCGGGCGCGGAGCGCATTTTCGACGTGCTGGATATGCCGCCGGAGGTGGACGAGGGCGAAGTCACGCTGGAACAGTCCGGGCGGGACTATTTCTGGGTCCGGCCGGACGGCGAACGTGTTCCGCTGCGCGGCGACGTGCGCTTCTACGGCGTGGACTTCGCCTATGTGCCGGAAAAGCCGGTGCTGCGCGACCTCTCGCTGTACGCAAAGCCCGGCCAGAAGATCGCCTTTGTCGGCTCGACCGGCGCGGGCAAGACCACGATCACGAACCTCATCAACCGCTTTTACGACATTCAGGGTGGGCAGATCACCTATGACGGCATCGACGTGCGCCACATCCGCAAGGACGACCTCCGCCGTTCGCTCGGTACGGTTTTGCAGGACACGCACCTGTTTACCGGCACGGTCATGGAGAACATCCGGTATGGCCGTTTGGAGGCCACGGACGAGGACTGCATCCGCGCCGCGAAGATCGCCAACGCGCACTACTTCATTTCGCATCTGCCGCAGGGCTACGACACCATGCTGACCTCCGACGGCGCGAATCTCTCGCAGGGCCAGCGCCAGCTGCTGGCGATCGCCCGCGCGGCGGTCTCGGAGGCCCCGGTATTGATTCTGGACGAGGCGACCTCGTCCGTCGATACGCGCACGGAAAAGCTCATCGAGCGCGGCCTTGACGGGCTGATGAAGGGGAGGACGGTCTTTGTGATCGCGCACCGGCTGTCCACGGTGCGCAACGCGGACGCGATCCTGGTGCTGGAAAACGGCCGCGTCGTGGAGCGCGGAAATCACAACGACCTGCTTGAGCTGCGCGGACGGTATTATCAGCTGTATACGAACATGATCGAGCTGGCATAAACAGTATAAAGAGAACCGCCGGACGGATGCTTTGTGCACCCGCTCCGGCGGTTTTGCCGATATAAGCTTTTTTGAGACCGGCGGCAGGCACATCAGGGTACTGGCTCCGGGAGACGTTCAGCCCTCGCCGGTGACCTGACGGTAGAGCGACCACATGGCCTCGACGCCGCAGCCGGGGATATGATGCCGCGCGGCCAGCTCGTCCGTATAATCGGTGAGCAGCATGGGGCGGTAGTCATAGAAGCCGGTCGTATTGCTGACGAGCATGACGTTGACGGTCGGCTTGAGCGTACAGTCGGTGACGCGCGTTCCATCCGCGTCCTTTTCGAACGTGACGCTGGCAAGGCCGCCAAGCATGTTCTGCGGCTCGACCTGATGCGAAAGGAAATTGCCAAGCGAATAGAAGACCGGCATTTCATGCCCGTCGGAGCCGGTCAGCATGACGAGCGGCTGAAGAACGTGCGGATGCGCGCCGATGACCAGATCGACGCCCTGATTGGCAAAGAACTGCGCCCAATCCTTCTGCTGATCGGTCGGCTCAAAGATGCCCTCCTCGCCCCAATGGGCAAAGACGACGACAAAGTCGGCCTGCTCTCTTGCGCGGGCGATGGTACTGGCGATGGCGTCCCGCCCGTGCAGCAGATCAACCATGTAGGCATAAGGCGGCGCATTGTAGTTCAGACCGTAGGTGTAGTTCAGCATGGCGATGCGGATGCCGTTCTTTTCGACCACACGGATCGTGTCAGCGTCCTCCTGCGAGTCGTGAATGCCGAGCATGGTGATCTCCGGGTGCTTTTCCCGCCAGAATTGGATGGTGTCGAGAATGCCCGTCTCGCCCTTGTCGAGGCAGTGATTGGTGGCCTGCGTGACGACGTCGAAGCCCGCGCCTGCGAGCGCGTCGCCGACGGCGGTCGGAGAGCCGAAATAGGGGTAGTTGCCGTACATCGCGGGATCGTTCACATAGATCGTCTCCTGATTGATGCAGGCAATGTCATAGGACTCGACCGTGGGCTGGATATCAGCGTAAAACGGCGTGAAATCATAGGTGCCGTCATTCTTCTGCGCCGACCAGTAGACGCAGTTGTGGATCAGATTGTCGCCCAGCGCCATGAGCGTGACACGGGCGGTCTCCGGCTCCTCCGGTACGTCCGGCTCCTCCGGTTCCGTATCGGGCTGGACGGCCTCCGTCGGAGAGACCGGCTCCTCAGCGGCGGGGGCTTCCGGCTCCTCCGGCGCGGCGGGCGTATTCGCAGCTTCCAGCTCGGAGGGAGAAGGGGCGGGCACGGAGAGCGAGGCCTGCCGCTCGGCGGCGTTGGTCCGAACCTTGCTTTCCCAAGAGGCTGCGGCCTCCAGAACGGCGAACGCTCCCAGCATGATCGCTGTCAGCAGAAGCAGGAGCAGGATCCACCCCGCGACCGTACCGCGCGAATTTGAAGCCTGCCGGAGTCTTTGAGCCATACTGCGCACCCCCTGTTTTTGATACATCCATCATAGTAGAAATTTCCGGCTTTTGCAAGAAAAAGAAGGAAAGCTGCAAGAAAAAGCGCGTCAGACAGGAAGGTCAGACATAGAACGACCGCGCAAACTCCATGAACTGGAGCGCCTGCGGCCGGAGATAGTCGCCCCGGCGGCAGGCAAGGCAGAGACTGCGCGAGGCGGCGTCATTCGGAAGCGGAAACACCAGCAGCCGTCCGCTGTGCCGTTCGCTGCGGACGGCGATCTCCGAGACGATGGAGATGCCCAGCCCGCCCGCGACCAGATTCTTGACGCTCTCCTGATCGTTCAGCCGCGCGCTCACGCTGAGCGAGGACGGCTCCAGGCCGATGCTGCGGAAAAAGGCGTCCACACTGCGCTGACTGCCGCTTCCCGGCTCCCGCAGAAGCAGCGGCTGGCTTCGCAGAAGCTCCGCGACGGTCGCGCCGTCGGGAGAGAGCGCGGAAAAATAGGCGGTGTTCGGCGTAATGAGCACCATGGAATCGCGGTAGAAGGGCGTGAAGGCAAGATCCTCCTCCGGCTCCTCCATGCCGACGAGCGCCAGCTCGAACTGCCCCTTCCGCAGCCCGTCGAGCACGTCGGCGCTGTCGCTCTGGTGGATGGCGAAGGTTGCCTCCGGGTGCAGGCGGCGGTACTGCGGCAGCAGCTCCGGCAGGATGTAGGCCGAGGGAATGGTGGAGCTGCCGAGGCGGATCAGGTGCTGATCCTCCGACCAGCTGGACAGAAGCCGGTCCTGAAGAGAGAGAACGTGGGCGGCGTATTCGTAAAGCTCCCGCCCGCGAGGGGTGATGGCAAGCGATTTCGTGGTGCGCAGGAACAACCGCTCATGCAGCTCGTCCTCGAGCTGGCGGATATGGGCGCTGACGGTCGGCTGCGAGGTGTAGAGCCGCGCGGCGGCCTTTGTGAAGCTGCCGCAGTCCACAACGGCGACGAAGGATCGAAGCTGCTTAAAGTCCATGTGCTTCCTCCCGGGTCAGAAGATCCAGCGCCGCCGCTGCGGCGTCGATGTCGGCCTCCGTGTTGAACCATCCGAAGGAAAAGCGGAGCGTCCCCGTCGGGAAGGTGCCGAGCGTCCGATGGGCGGACGGCGCGCAGTGCAGTCCGACGCGGGTCTGGACGCCGAAGCGTG
>FR887110.1:15086-16283 GCA_000436735.1 Firmicutes bacterium CAG:170 | reverse complement strand
TCATACGAGAAAGAAAGCGGGGTTGAAAACGCTCCTGCGGAAGCATTCCGTTCAACGAATATGGCCTGCGGCACGCTGTGCCGTCAAAGAACGCTCTCGCCTGTGAGGCTCCAGGTCGTACACCCGGTGATTTTTGCTTCCGCGAACTGCCCGAGCAGGCAGTCCGGCCCGGTCATGCGCACCAGCCGTCCGCCCTCGGTGCGGGCGGTGAGCAGCTCGCCGTCCTTGCCGTCCACCAGCACGCGCATCGTTCTTCCGACGTAGGCCTGATGGATCTCCTGCGAGATACGGTTCTGTACTTCGCAGAGCCGGTCAAACCGGCGGTTCTTTTCCTCCTTCGGCGTGGGATCGTCCATTTTCGCCGCAGGCGTACCGGGACGCGGAGAGAAAATAAAGGTAAACAGCGCGTCGTAGCGCACGCGCTCGATGAGGCGGATGGTATCCTCGAATTCCTCCTCCGTCTCGCCGGGGAAGCCGACGATGACGTCGCTGGTCAGCACGAGTCCGGGCATGAGGCTCCGGCCGTAATCGACGAGGGCGAGGTACTGCGCCGAGTCATAATGCCGGTTCATGACCTTGAGCACGCGGTCGTTGCCGGACTGGAACGGCAGGTGGAACTGCTTGGCGATCTTCTCATGGGAGGCGATGGTGTCGAAGAGCTTCTTCGTCGCATCCTTCGGATGGCTCGTCATGAAGCGCAGCCAGAATTCGCCCGGAAGCTCGGCAAGCTCGCCCAGCAGGTCGGCAAAATCGACGCCGAGGCCGAGATCCTTGCCGTAGGAATTGACGTTCTGACCAAGGAGCGTGATGTCCTTGTAGCCCGCCGCGATCAGCTCCTTGACCTCGGCGACGATCTCCTCCGGACGGCGCGAACGCTCCCGTCCGCGCACATACGGCACGATGCAGTACGAGCAGAAATTGTTGCAGCCGTACATGATCGAGACCCACGCCTTGAGATTGTTCGAGCGGACGACGGGGAGGCCCTCCGCGATGGCTCCGGCGGAGTCCTCGGTGGCAAAGACGCGCTTTCCCGTCGTAAGCACGGTATACAGCAGCTCCGGGAAGCGCCACAGATGGTGGGGATTGAAAACGCCGTCCACATGGCGGTAGCTCTTTTTGATGCGCGCGGCGACCTCCGGCTGACCCATCATGCAGCCGCAGAGGAAGATCTTCTGCCGCGGATGGCGGTTTTTCGTA
>FR887110.1:0-15044 GCA_000436735.1 Firmicutes bacterium CAG:170 | reverse complement strand
CACCGACGTTGCCGAACACGCGGTCCTCCGCGTGCTCGCGGATGGCGCAGGTGTTGATGACGATGCAGTCCGCGCCCTCTTCCTCGTCCACGATGCCGTAGCCGCACGTCTCCAGTATCCCGCGGATGCGCTCGGAGTCGGCTTCGTTCTGCTGACAGCCGTAGGTATCGACAAAGGCCCGGGGCGTGACGCCCTGCGCAAGCCAGTATTCTTTGATTTTTTCACAGATCTCCCGCTGCGCGCGAAGCAGCTCGGGCGAGATCTCGGCGGTTTTCCGTTCCAAGGCGCTACCTCCGATATTTTGGTGATTTTATATTATACCAGAAGCGCCGACATTTTTCAACGAAAACTATGCGCCGTGCGGAGATAACTGCGTATTTTTCCGTCCGCGTTCACAAAATGTTCAGCTCTTGCGGCACGGCGGCGATTGAAAAAGGCCGCGCGCTGTGGTACACTAGAATATAAATTCCGGCGTGCGGGGTCTGCGCGCCGGTTTACAGCAGATGCGCGGCCGCATCCGGGCCGACCGGAGGGCGGAACGCGCGAAAAAAGGCGGCGCGGTGCGCCGCAGAAAGAGGAACATCATGGAAGAAAATCAGAACGGCTTCCAGCCGGAGCAGTCCGAACAGGACGTGAACGCTATTCCGGAGCAGGACGCCGAGGAGAACGCACAGCCGGCTGAGGTGGAGGCGCCCGAGGCGGAGACCGCGGAGCAGAGCACGCAGGAAGCCTCCGAGGAGACCGTGCAGCCCACAGCCGCGCCGGAGAAGCAGCCGAAGAAGAAGGCCGCGCTCGGCATTGCGCTGGCGGCCGTCGTGGCCGTGCTGGCCGTCGCCGCGATCTTTATCACGCAGGCCATCAAGAACAAGAATGTCCCGGACGAGATCGACCCGGACTTCTCCCAGTCCGCCGACGTGGAAACGCCCGTGCAGGATCCGGAGCAGACGCCCGAGGAGACTCCCGAGGAAACGCCCGCCGAGACGAAGCCCATCACCGGCGTGATCGCGCACCGGAATGCGCAGGGCTATGCCTCCTACACCATGACCGCCGAGCAGGCGACGGACGAGGTGCTGGACCTTGTGGTCGCCAACTGCGGAGACTGGGCGCTCGATAACCGCGGGCTTGCCTACTATTATTGGGAGCAGTATTATTCCTTCGCCGGCCAGTACGGCCAGTATCTGTCCTATCTGATGGATACGAGCCTCGGTCTGGACGAGCAGCTCTACAACGACACCGATACCTGGCAGGAGACGTTCCTGAATGCGGCCATCCAGCGCTTCGGCATGGTTTCCGCCGTCTGCCAGGAGGCGGAGGCGAACGGCTATACGTTCGACGCAGATTCCGAGGACCAACTCACCGCCATCCGCGAGAATCTGGAATCCAGCGCCGCCAACTACGGCTATGACGACGCCGACCGGATCGTTCAGGACGCCTTCGGCGCGAACACCACGCTGGACGCCTATATGGAGTTCGTCCGCAAGAGCATGATCGCCTCCGGCTATCTCAACGCAAAGGTCGAGCAGATCGAATGCACCGACGAGCAGCTCAGCGACTATTATGACGAGCATGTGGATGACTACCTTGCGCAGGGCATCGAGAAGGACGACACGCACATGGTCAGCGTCCGCCACATTCTCATCACCCCGTCCGGGCAGGATGAAAACGGCGAATACACCGAGGAAGCATGGGCCGCTGCGGAAGAGGAGGCTCAGCGCATCCTTGCCGAGTGGGAATCCGGCGAAAAGACCGAGGAATCCTTCGCAGAGATGGCCATGCAGTATTCCACCGACCCCGGCAGCAACACCAATGGCGGCCTCTATGAGGATGTTTATCCCGGCATGATGGTCACGGAGTTCAACGACTGGTGCTTCGCGGAGGACCGGAACGTCGCTGACTACGGCATCATCAAGACCTCCTACGGCTATCACATCATGTATATGTCCGGTGTGTCTGATGAGCTTTACTGGAAGTCCGTCGTGAAGGAGGCCTACCTCAACGAGCAGGCGTCCGCACTGCTCGACGAGATCTGCGCCCGTTATCCCGTGACCTCCGACCTGTCGAACGCAGGCATTCTGGAGCTGAAGTCCTCAGCCGCGGAGAACGCTGCCGAATAATTCCGGAGATCCCTGGCGGAAAACCGCATTACGCTGCGTAATTATTTTACGGCGGCGCCGCACCATATCCATTGCGCGGCGCCGCCTTGTGTATTTTACATGTTGAGGTAATTATGAAGAAAAAAATGTTGTTTTTTGTCAATCCGAACGCCGGTCACGCCGCCATCCGCAGCAGCCTGATGGACGTGCTGCAAATTTTCTCGGCCGGCGGCTATGACGTGACCGTTCACCCGACCACAGGCCCGAAAAACCTGACGCATGAGATCGTCTCGCGCGGTGCGCAGTTCGATCTGATCGTCTGCACCGGCGGCGACGGCACACTCAACGAGGCCGTCTCCGGTCTGATGCAGCTGCCGGAGGAGATCCGCCCGCCGCTGGGTTATATCCCCAGCGGAACGGTCAATGATGTGGCCTTTACGCTGGGCCTGCCGCTCAATCCCATCGAGGCCGCGAAAACCATCGTCGAGGGGTGGGAATTTGCCATCGACATCGGTTCGCTTGGGACAGACCGCTGGTTCACCTATGTGGCGGCCTTTGGGCTTTTCACCGACGTGTCGTATGAGACACCGCAGGCTGACAAGCGTGCGCTCGGAAGGCTTGCGTATCTGCTGGCCGGTGTGCGTGCGCTGAACGACGTCAAGCCCATCCATATGCGCATGGTCTGCGACGGCGAGACAGTGGAGGCGGACGTGCTCGACGGGCTCGTGTGCAGCACGGCCAGTGTCGGCGGCTTCCGGCCCAAGACCGATCTGGACATCAGCCTCAACGACGGAAGGTCCGAAGTCATTCTGGTTCGGGATTTCAAAAACCTGATTGACTTCTCGAATGCCGCCGGATGCCTGCTGCGCGGCAGCTTCCAGAACGAGTATTTCATCACCCGCCAGACCGACCACATCCGCTTTGAATTCGACAAGCCGGTCGCGTGGACGGTGGACGGAGAATACGGCGGCGACCGCAAGGCCGTGGATATCCATGTCAACCGGCAGGCCGTCCGCATCATCGTACCGCAATGACTGTTTCCGGGCGCTGCATAGCAGCGCCCGCCGTATATCCGCAGCGCTCCCGCCGGAGGCTGCGAAAGGAGGAAATTATGTCCGACCTTACAAAGCGCGCACTGGAGCAGTCGCTCAAAAATCTGCTGCTGCAAAAGCCGCTGAGCAAGATCACCATCAGCGACATTGCCGACGACTGCGGCATCAACCGCATGACCTTCTACTATCACTTCAAGGACATCTACGACCTGATCGAATGGTCGTGTGAGGAGGACGCCCGCAAGGCGCTCGAGGGCAAGAAAACCTATGACACATGGCAGCAGGGCCTTTTGCAGATCTTCGAGGCCGTGCAGGAAAACAGGGCCTTTATCCTGAACGTCTACCGCTCGATCAGCCGTGAGCAGGTCGAAAATTACCTCTACAAGCTGACCTATCAACTGCTGATCGGCGTGGTGCATGAACAGGCGGCGGGCATGTCCGTCCGCGAGGAGGATCAGGACTTCATCGCCACCGTCTATAAATACGCCTTTGTCGGGCTGATGCTCGACTGGATCAAAAATGACATGAAGGCCGATCCCGCTGTGATTGTTGACCGCCTTGCCGCCGTGATCCACGGGAATGTCGCCGCCGCGTTCGAGCGTCTGCGGATCGACAAACCCGAAAATGGAGAACACACATGAAGGGAGAACACACATGATCCGTCTCTGCAAGGTGGACAGCAAAAACGTGTGGGAGCTTCTGCGTCTTGAGGTCGATGAAGCGCAGAAGGATTTTGTTGCATCCAACACAGAGAGCATCGTCGAGGCCTATACGGCCATCGCGGCCGGAGGCACGGCGCTGCCGTTTGGAATTTATGACGGTGAAACGCCGGTCGGCTTTCTTATGATCGGATACGGCGAGATCCCCGGCGAGGATGGACCGTCTATCGCAGCGGGGAACTACAGTCTCTGGCGGCTGATGATCGACCGGCGTTATCAGGGAAAGGGCTATGGCCGTGAGGCCGTCCGTCTGGCGCTGGAATACATCCGCAGCTTCCCGGCAGGGCCTGCGGAATACTGCTTCCTTTCCTATGAGCCGGAGAATGCCTCAGCCGCAAAGCTGTACCATTCCTTCGGCTTCCGGGAAACCGGTGAGATGGATGAGGATGAGATCATTGCCGCGCTTGCACTCGGCTGACGTCCCATCAAACCCGCGCGAATGATAAAATTTCATACAATGCAGGCGCCCGTGATAAAAAGCTTATCACGGGCGCTTTTCTGTTTATTGAACTTTTTCGATGAAAATAGTATGCTTTGACCATCAAAAGGAAAACATAATGTGATGAACGGAAAAATCTACAGGAGGTAAATGACATGTATTATTCGAGCGGTAACTATGAAGCCTTTGCACGTCCCAAGAAGCCCGAGGGCGTAGACGGAAAATCGGCCTACATCGTCGGCAGCGGCCTTGCAGCCCTGACGGCGGCCTGCTATCTGGTGCGCGACGGCCAGATGAAGGGCGAACGCATCCATATCCTCGAAAAAGGCCCGACGGCCGGCGGCGCGTGCGACGGCTGGAAATTTGAAAACATCGGCTACGTCATGCGCGGCGGCCGCGAGATGGACAACCATTTCGAGGTCATGTGGGATCTGTTCCACTCCATTCCCTCCATCGAGACCGAGGGCGTGAGCGTGCTCGACGAGTATTACTGGCTGAACAAGGAGGACCCGAACTACTCCCTCTGCCGTGCAACCGTCAACCGCGGGCAGGACGCCCACACCGACGGCAAGTTCGACATCTCCGACAAGGGCGCGATGGAGATCATGAAGCTGTTCTTCACCCCGAACGAGGAGCTTCAGGACAAGCGCATTACCGACTTCTTCGACGACGAAGTCCTGAATTCGAACTTCTGGCTCTACTGGCGCACGATGTTCGCCTTTGAAAACTGGCACAGCGCGCTCGAGATGAAGCTCTATATCCAGCGCTATATCCACCACATCGGCGGTCTGCCCGACTTCAAGGCGCTGCGCTTCACGAAGTACAACCAGTATGAGTCCATGATCCTGCCGATGGTCAAGTACCTCGAGGGCCACAACGTGCAGTTCCACTTCGGCGTTCAGGTCACGAACGTGATCTTCGACTGCAAGCCCGGCCGCAAGCAGGCCACCCGCATTGAGGTCCTTCAGGACGGCCAGCCCGATCATATTGCCCTGACCGAAAACGATCTGGTGTTCATCACCAACGGCGGCTGCGTGGAGAATTCCTCGATGGGCAGCCAGAATGAGCCAGCGGCCTTCAACACCGAGCTGAAGGAAGGCGGCGGCTGGGATATGTGGCGGAAGATCGCCGCGCAGGACCCGTCCTTCGGACATCCCGACAAGTTCTGCTATGACCCCGAGCAGACCAACTGGATGAGCGCGACGGTCGAAACGCTCGACCAGAAAATCATTCCGTATATCAAGAACATCTGCAAGCGCGACCCGTTCACCGGCAAGGTCGTTACCGGCGGCATCGTGACCGTCAAGGACTCCAGCTGGCTCATGAGCTGGACGATCAACCGCCAGCCGCAGTTCCGCACACAGCCCAAGGATCACTGCCTCGTCTGGGTCTACTCCCTGTTCTCCAACAAGCCCGGCGACTTTGTCAAGAAGCCCATGCGCGACTGCACCGGCAAGGAGATCTGCATGGAGTGGCTGTACCACATCGGCGTACCCGTCGATCAGATCGAGGAGCTGGCCACGAACAGCGCCAACACCGTCCCGGTCATGATGCCGTATATCGACGCCTTCTTCATGCCGCGCGCCTACGGCGACCGCCCGAAGGTCGTGCCGGACGGCTCCGTGAACTTCGCCTTCCTCGGCCAGTTCGCCGAGACCCCGCGCGATACCATCTTCACCACCGAATATTCCATGCGAACCGGCATGGAGGCCGTCTATACGCTGCTCGGCGTGGACCGCGGCGTACCGGAGGTATGGGGCAGCGTTTATGATGTCCGCGACCTTCTCAACGCAACCGTCAAGCTCCGCGACGGCAAGCCCGTGACGGATATGAAGCTGAATCTCGCGGAAAAGATGGTGCTCAAGAAGGCGCTCGAGAAGATCGCCGGAACAGACGTGGAAAAGCTCCTGAAGGAGTATCACGTTATCTGAGCAGACAAAATAAAAACAGCCGGGCATTTCTGCCCGGCCGGGTAAACGGGAGAGGCGTTTCGCCTCTCCCGTTTGTTTTTTCTTAATTTGCGGTCTCGGACAAGACCAGTCCGGGGTTGCGCTTGATGGTATAGTCGATCGACCAGAGGCTCGAAAAGACGAGCAGGCTGCGGCCGCGGTAGTCCTCGAGCAGCTCCACGTCGGACGACAGCGTCAGATCCTTGAGATCCTCGACCGGCGACTTGGCGATGAAGCGCAGATGCTCATACGGCAGGCCCTCCATCCGAAGCTCCACACCGTACTCCGACCGCATCCGGTACTGGAACACGTCAAATTGCAGCGTGCCGACGACGCCGACGATGACCTCCTCCATGCCGGAATTCGGCAGCTTGAAGATCTGGATGGCACCCTCCTGTGCGATCTGCTCCGTACCCTTGATGAACTGCTTGCGCTTCATCGAGTCCTTCGGGCTGACGCGGGAGAAATGCTCCGGCGCAAAGGTCGGAATGCCGCCGAATTTGAACTTTTTGCCGGGTGTGCAGATCGTGTCGCCGATGGAGAAAATGCCGGGGTCGAACACGCCGATGATATCGCCGGCATATGCCTCGTCCACGATCTCGCGCTCGGAGGCCATGAGCTGCTGCGGCTGCGACAGGCGCATTTTCTTGTTGCCCTGCACATGATAATATTCCGCGTCGCGCTCGAACTTGCCCGAGCAGATGCGCATGAACGCAAGGCGGTCACGGTGGGCCTTGTTCATGTTCGCCTGAATTTTGAATACAAAGGCGGAAAAATCGGGGCTGAAGGTGTCGATCACGCCGCAGTCTGCCTCGCGGGCCAGAGGGCTGGGCGTCATGCGCAGAAATTCTTCCAGGAAGGGTTCGACGCCGAAGTTGGTCAGCGCGGAGCCGA
Organism: Firmicutes bacterium CAG:170; assembly: GCA_000436735.1. Classification (GTDB taxonomy): domain Bacteria; phylum Bacillota; class Clostridia; order Oscillospirales; family Oscillospiraceae; genus CAG-170. Next base: position 7,898 of record FR887110.1, on the reverse strand, counting down.
AGAACACCGGCGAGAGCGTACCGCTGCGCACCTCGTCCATGTCGAACTCCCGGCCTGCACCGAGCAGCTCCACGTCGTCCATCAGCTGCCGGTGGCGCTTTTCGCCGATCAACGCAGAGACGGCAGGATCATCGAGCTGGATCTCCATCTTGTCGGCCCGGTTTTTGCCGGAGACGCCCGAGAAGAACAGCAGCTGGCTGGAGCGGCGGTCATAGACGCCCTGGAACTCCTTGCCGCAGCCGATGGGCCAGTTGCAGGCGTAGGTCTCGATGCCAAGCTCGTTTTCCAGCTCGTCGAGCAGGTCGAACGGGTCCTTCGTCTCGCGATCCATCTTGTTGATGAAGGTGAAAATGGGAATATGGCGCATGGCGCAGACCTTAAACAGCTTGCGCGTCTGCGGCTCGACGCCCTTCGCGCCGTCGATGACCATGACGGCAGAGTCCGCCGCCATCAGCGTCCGGTAGGTATCCTCCGAGAAGTCCTGATGGCCCGGCGTGTCCAGAATGTTGATGCAGAAGCCCTCATACTGGAACTGCATGACGGACGAGGTCACGGAAATACCGCGCTGCTTTTCGATCTCCATCCAGTCGGAGACGGCTGCGCGGGAATTTTTTTTGCCCTTGACGGCGCCGGCCTGTGCGATGGCCCCGCCGTAGAGCAGGAATTTTTCGGTCAGTGTGGTTTTACCGGCGTCCGGGTGCGAGATGATCGCAAACGTCCTGCGCCGGGAGATCTCTTCTTTTAAGGTAGACAAACCGGATTCCTCCTGTTGATGAAATTGTGTTCGTGCGTACCCTTTCTCTTACGTCGGCAAGCTTGTCCCCTCCAAAAATCAAATACAATCGATACAGCGTTCCAAGTGTAACATAAGGATTCCCATTTTACAAGAAGAATCCCGGCCTTGGGCCGGGATAAATGCGAAAAAAATCAAAAAACCGGCGCTCAGAAGCCGAAATAGTCCCGGTTTGCGCGGACGCTCCCGACGGAATACCACACCAGTACGCCCAGCAGCACCAGCAGCGGCACGAACGGCCACGGATATGGCAGGAACGGCGTTTCCTGCATATCGTTGATCAGAGAAACGATGCCGTAGATCAGCACGGAGAAGGTCAGCACGCCGAGCCGCGGCAGCAGATAGGAGATATAGCCCTCCTCATCGGTGCAGTCCTCGACCTCGCGCTCCTTCGGGATGAGCAGCGCGTTTTTGAAAAGCTTCCGGCCCGTCAGAAGCTTCAGAAACGTATACAGGCAGTACGCGCCGCAGCCGAGCGTGAAAATATTGAGCGTAAAGTTGAAATCCATGGAAACCCTCCGAAATTCTGTGTTGCGGCGGAAAACAGCTCCGCCCATGCGGCCCGCGCCGCGTCAGTCCTCTTTTTTATCCTGATCGCCGCGCCGCTTCGCGAGCATCCGCCGGATGCAGGAGACCAGCAGGAAGCTGCCGGTCAGCACGAAAACGACCGCGCCGATCAGCGAGATCACCATGCTGCCGCTCCAGCCGTTTTCGCCGATCCCGGAAACAAAGCCGCTGCCGAGCTGCCACGCGAGATACAGCAGATACCCGCCTGCCAGCAGATGCAGGATGTTCCGCCGCGTTGTTTCGCGGCCCTCCTGCACGGCGGTCTTTCCCGGTTCTTCCTCTGGAGTCCCAGAAGCCGGCATAGCACCCTCAAGCTCTCTGCGTTCGTCCTGCTCCATGCGCTGCGCCTCCCAGATATTTTTCGAATTCATTTTACAACAGAAAAACGAAAAAGGAAAGCACCTGCGGCAAAATTCGAAATTTGTTTACACATGTCCAAGACGGAACTGCTCGATCATCTCCGCCGTCAGGCTCATGTGCGCCGTGTCGGCCGGGACCTCGCTGCGCGGATACCAGTTCGCCTCCGCCAGCTCGTCCTCCTGCACGGTGATCCGGTCGCTGCCGTCCAGCTCGGCAAAGAAGCCAAAAAGCAGCGTGTCCGTAAACACCCACGGCTGCGACTTGTAGAAGCGGAGATTTTTGACGCGCAGGCCCGTTTCCTCCAGAACCTCGCGGTGGACGGTCTCCTCGATCGTCTCGCCGATCTCGTTGAAGCCTGCGACCAGCGCCAGATGCTTGATCGGGCGGTCCTTATAGCGCGTCAGCACCAGCCGGTCGCCGTCATGGACGGCCACGATGACCGCCGGGCAGATCTTGGGATAGATCACGTTCCCGCATTCCGGACAGACCATCGCACGCTCGGTCTCGCTTTTCCGGAGCCGCGCACCGCAGCAGCCGCAGAAGCGCGTATTGCGGTACCAGCGGTAGAGGCTGCCCGCCGCCGCGCAGGCGAACAGCGTATCGTCCGCGATGCAGCGGCGCAGCGCGCCGGTCGAAAAATACTGCCAGTCCACGCCTGGCAGGGGCCTGGACTCCGTACAGAGATAGTATGCCCGCCCGTCGATGGAAAACAGATATTGCAGCTGCTGCGGCTCCGCGCCCGTCAGCCGGACGGTGGGAAGCGCCAGATGGCCGTCCGTGCAGCCCGCGCAGACCTCGCCCTTTTCCGAGAAGAGCAGGACATAGTCGTCCGGCGCCGGGGCCTGCCACGACATTTCATTATGATAAATATGCGGCGCGATATCCTGGATCATTTTCTGTCCTCCGTTTCAAAAAAGATCTCGATCTCTCTGCGGGACGCCGAAACGGAGCCCTGCACGAAGAAGGGCTTGCCGCCGCCGCGCCCATGGAGCGCCGCGTTCATTTCCTTCGTGAGCTGCCGCAGGTCGCCGCCGTCCTCGGCGACGCAGTATTTGTACCCTTCGGCGTCGGAGCCGGAGAAAACGGCACAGCGTCCGCCGCAGCGCGTCATGACCGCGTCGCCCAGCCGCCGGAGGGCGTCGGGCGTTAGCCCGTCCTCAAACAGGAGCACATTGCCGCGCCCGCGCAGCCCCTCGGCCTGCGCCTCGAAAACGCGCGTTTCCAGCGCTGCAGCGCGGGCCTTCTGCTGCGCAAGCTCGTCGAGCGCCCGGCGGACGGCCTCCGCCGTTTCGAGCGGCTTTGCCGAGAGCTGGCCGGAGACGCGGCGATTCTGGTCGAGCGCGGCGCTCAGGTATTCCAGCGCCCGCCGTCCGCAGAGCAGCTCCAGCCGCACGCCCTCATGGAATTTCTCGCAGGAGAAAATTTTGACCAGCCCGATTTCGCCGGTGCGCGTCACATGCGTTCCGCAGCAGGCGCAGATGTCCACGCCCGGGAACGTTACGATGCGCACGTCGCCGGTCAGCTCCTTTTTGCTGCGGTAGGGGATGGTTTTCAGCGTTTCCGCATCCGGATGCGTGATCTCCGCCGGGATATCGCGCCAGATCGCGGCGTTGGCCTCCTGCTCGACCGAGCGAAGCTCCTCCGGGGTCAGGACGCCGGAGAAATCGATGGTGACCCAGTCCGCGCCCATGTGGAAGCCCACGTTGTCATAGCCGAAGCGCCGATGGACGATGCCGCTGAGCAGATGCTCGCCGCTGTGCTGCTGCATGAGGTCGAACCGCCGCTCCCAGTCGAGCGCGCCGTGTACGGCTGCGCCGGGCGTGAGCGGGGCTTCGCAGTAGTGGACGATCTCGCCGCCGCACTCATGTGTGTCCGTCACGCGCACGCCGGAGAGTGTCCCGGTGTCGCCGGGCTGGCCGCCGCCCTCCGGATAGAACGCCGTCCGGTCGAGCACGACGTCGTAGCCGTGCTTTCCGGGTGTGCAGGAGAGCACCTGCGCATCAAATTCCCGCATATGGGAATCCTTATAGTAAAGTCTGTCCGTCTGCATATTCTGAACGCTCCTGTGATCGATGATTTTCTGATATTTTAGCACATTTTGCCCGCAAATGGAATCCGGAATGAAAAAATTCGGTTTTTTGTTGACAAACCCGGCGAAGCGGCATAAAATAATCGATGGACATTCCCGCAAAATGCGGAAATGCCGTCTGATCTGACACATAAAGGAGGGAAAACAGATGGACGCAGGAAGTAGTAACGGCACATCGGCAGGCCGAAGTCGTACCGGGAACGAGCCGCCTTCATGCGCCGCTCTGTTCCCCTGCTGCTGATTTGCCTGTCAATTGCCCTTAGGCAACACCGCACAATTTGTCTGCGAGCCTCGCCGGATCTTTTCCGCCAATTCTGCGGTTCGAAAAGCGAGAAATACACGAAGGATTTCTTCGCTTTTCGAACCTTGCCTTGACAAAAAATCTCTCGCCGAGGCTTCTTGCCAAATTATGCGGTGCGGCCCTTACTTCCTAAGGAAGCTCTGAAGCGGCGGCCCTCGGTGGATTTTGCCGAAGCTGCCCGTTCCTCGGAGCTTCGGAACGCCGTACCGGCGTTCTCAGAATCTATTTAGGAGGAAAGGCTCATGGCAGAATTGAAATTTTCCCTGCGCGATACCCTTCTCAAGCTTCTGGATGAGAAGCGGTATTACTCTCTGCGGGACCTGTTCAACACAATGAACCCCGCAGACATCGCCACCGTGTTCGAGGACATCGACGAAGCGCGCCTGCCGCTGCTGTTCCGGCTGCTGCCGAAGGAGCTGGCGGCGGAGACGTTCGTCGAGATGGAGCCGGAGCTTCAGGAGCTGCTGATCCGCGGCTTCTCGGACTCGGAGCTGAAGGAGGTCATTGACGAGTTGTACGTCGATGACGCCGTCGATATCGTCGAGGAAATGCCCGCCAACGTGGTGCAGCGGATCCTGACGCAGGCGGAGCCGGAGATGCGCAAGCAGATCAACGAGATTCTCCGCTATCCCGAGAATTCCGCCGGCTCGATCATGACGACGGAGTATGTTTCCCTGCGGCCGAACATGACGGTGGAGGAGGCCATTCTCCGCATCCGCCGTACCGGCATCGACAAGGAGACCATTTACACCTGCTACGTTACGCGCGGACACAAGCTGATCGGCCTGGTCACAGTCAAGGATCTGCTTCTGTGTGAGGACGACGAGGCGACCATCGAATCCATCATGCAGGAGCACGTCATCTCCGTCAACACGCTCGACGATCAGGAGCAGGTCGCGCAGATGTTCTCCAAGTACAACTTCCTGGCGCTTCCGGTCGTGGATACGGAAAACCGCCTCGTCGGCATCATCACCTTCGACGACGCCATGGACGTCATGGAGGACGAGACGACCGAGGACATGGAAAAGATGGCCGCTATGCTGCCGTCCGAGCATCCGTACATGCGGTCGTCCCCGTTTGAGATCTGGAAGAACCGTATCCCGTGGCTGCTGCTTTTGATGGTCTCCGCAACGCTCACGGGTCTGGTCATTACGAAGTTTGAGGACGCGCTTGGCATCCTGCCGTGCCTGACGGCGTTCATCCCCATGCTGATGGACACCGGCGGCAACGCCGGCTCGCAGGCCTGCGTCTCGATCATCCGCGGCATCAGCCTGAACGAGATCGAGTTCGGCGACCTGTTTCACGTCGTGTGGAAGGAGATCCGCGTCGCTGTGCTCTGCGGCGTCTGCCTTGCGGCGGCCTGCTTCGGAAAGATCATGCTGGTCGATCACCTGTTGCTGCAAAACACCAGCGTGACGACGACGGTCGCGCTCGTGGTCTGCATCTCCATGGCCATGACGGTCTTTATGGCGAAGGTGGTCGGCTCGGTGCTGCCGCTGCTGGCCAAGAAGATCGGCCTCGACCCGGCGGTCATGGCCTCACCGCTCATCACGACCATCGTGGACTTCCTGTCCCTGATGGCATATTTCAGCGTCGCGGTGGCGCTGCTGCCGCAGTTCCGCGCGTGAGCGCCGGAATACAGGGCAAAATCGCAAAATGCGCGGAGGAGCAAACGCTCCTCCGCTGTTTTCATGTCCGGGGGCTGTGCGTCCCGGATGCTTTTCCCAGCGCGTCCGGGCGCGGATTTTGTTGCAATCTGACGAAAAATGTGCTATTTTATAGACACTTGAAATCAAAAACGATCGGGGTGAAGGGAATGCGGAAATTTCTCCTGCTTCTGGCTTCCTGCCTGTTACTGACGGTTTCCGTGCTGGCCGCGGATTCCACGATTACCTCTATGAAAACCGACTGCCGTGTGGAAACGGACGGCACCTGCTATGTGACGCAGACGCTGACGCTTGAGCTTCAGGATCTGCAAAGTGAGCTGGACTTCCCGCTGGGCGAGAACGTCCGCCGCCCGGAGATCGCGGGCTACAGCGCGAAAAAGTATACGGCCGACAATGTGACCGGCCTCCGGCTGACAAGCAATACCGGCATCACCGGCGCGCGCACGTTCACGATCACATATGAGTTGACCGGCCTTGTCTCGCAGGCGAACGACGTGCAGACCTTCACGCTGCCGCTGCTCTGCGGCCGCTGGGAGTGGCCCATCGAGCACTATGATTTTACGGTCTCCATGCCGAAGGAATTCACGGCCTCGCCGGGCTTTGAAAGCGGCTATCAGGGCGATGCGATCGAGGGCTATATGACCGTCAGCGTCCGCGACACCATGATCAGCGGCTCGATGAAGGACTCGCTCAAGGACCGTGAGTCGCTGAAAATGACGCTGGAGCTGCCGTCGGGCTATTTTTCCGGCTCGCACGCCAAGTGGTCGGCGAACTGGCTGGCGACGGTGTTCGTCCTGCTGCTGATCGTGCTGGCGCTCCTTTACTGGGCGCGGACACTGCGTTCGGCACGCCTGCGCGCCTCCGCGCGGATGCTTCCGCCGGATTCGGTGCAGCCGGGCGACCTGCCGTATCTGCTGTGCCGCGAACGGCCGAATTTCAATATGCTGGTCTGTTACTGGGCAAGCCTCGGCTATCTGTCCATTTTTGTGAATGAAAAGGGAAACGTCATCCTGCGCAGACGCGTCGAGATGGGCAACGAGCGCAGGAGACTGGAATGCCGCCTTTTCAGCGAGCTTTTCGGCGACAACGATGTCTGCGACGGCGCAAGCCTGCGCTATAAGCGCACGGCGGCCCGCGCCATCGAGCAGACGCCGCGCTATTGGGACCGGCGGCTGTATGAAAAGTCGAGCGGCAATATCGTGCTGATGCAGGGCCTGTGCGCGCTGGCGACCAGCGTGGCGATGCTGCTGAGCATGAGCGTGATCCTGCCGGTCATGTCCGCGCGGGGACTGGTGCTGTTCCTGTTCTTCCTGCTCGGCATTCCCATGAGTCTGCTGATCCAGCGGGCTGTTCACGCGATCTATCTGCGCGAGGTGCTGTGGCTGGCGCTCGGCGGACTTTCGGCGCTGGCGATGGTGGTGCTTGCGGGCGCCGGCGACGCGCTGACGATGCTCCTGACGCTGGCCATGTCGGTGTTCACCGGCTGGCAGACGCTGCACGGCGGAAAGCGCTCCGAGCTTGGCAATCAGCTGATCGGCCAGACGCTGGGCTTCCGGAAGTACCTTTCCAAGGCCTCCGACAGTCATACGGAAATGATGCTCCGCCGCGACGGCCAGTATTTCTACAAGCTCCTGCCCTATGCCGAGGCGCTGGGCCTCGGCGCGCAGTTCGCCGCCCGCTTCGGCGATACGGAGCTGGAGCCGTGCGACTGGTACGGCGAGGCAAACGAGCTGCCAAATCAGGCCGGCGGCTTCTACAGCCGCTGGAGAGAGACGCTGGCCCTGCTGGACGTTTCCATCCGGAAGTGACCGCGCGGGTGCCGTTCTCCGGCCGCCTCCGCAAAATAAAGATTGGACTTGCTGCGGGCCTCTCCTGCTTGCCGTCGTTGGCGCCTGCGCCGGGGACAGTAGGGGAGAGGCCCGTTTTCGTCTTTGACGATAGGCGGAAAGAGCAGCTGCCTGCGGACTGCGGTTTTGCGAGGCAATTGACCGCCGCCTTTGCGCCGGAAGCGGACTTCTTCGAAAAAATTTCGGAAAATCGAAAAAAGTGCTTGCAATTTGCCGCCGTATCTGCTAGAATAACCTAGCCCGATGGGGGTATAGCTCAGCTGGGAGCCCGGTT
>FR887109.1 GCA_000436735.1 Firmicutes bacterium CAG:170 | reverse complement strand
GATAATCAATTGTTTTAATTAGGCTTTAGTATAAAGATTGTAAATTATTTCTGCATAAGAAAAGCACGAACTCCGGTTATTTCTTCCGAGAGTTCGTGCTTTTTTCTTATACGCTGATCCGCACTATGTACCGTACTGCCTGCATATGCCCCTCCATGATCCGGTTTTTTCTCGTAAATCTCGCGGTTCGTATGGGGCACACGTTCTTGACCATCTGGCCGCCGACGGAGCCGGCTTCGCGGGAGGTCAGGTTGCCGTTGTAGCCCTGCTTCAGATCCACGCCGACTTCAGATGCAGCTTCCATTTTGAACTTGTCCATGGCCTCGCGGGCTTCGGGAACGTTGATAGAATTGCTGTTACGGTTCGTCATTTGATTTGTTCTCCTCTTCAAGTGTTGTTGGAAAATCAAATTGTGATTTCCTCAGTCGTAGTTTTACCAGCCGCGACGGCATTATGACTGCCAATTTGTGCTGAAACTGACAGGAAAAACAGACAAAATCTGATTTTTCCAAACACAACGGGAAGAGACTGAAATTATCCCGGAAGCTTCGGATTTTTAAGCGCGGCCTGCACGAGACCGACAAACAGCGGATGCGGCTTGTTGGGGCGGCTCTTGAACTCGGGGTGATACTGCACGCCGATGTAGAAATCGTTTTCGGGCACCTCGACGGTCTCTACGATATGTCCGTCAGGCGAGGTGCCGCTTACGACCAGGCCGCAGTCCGTCAGAAGCTGGCGGTAGTCGTTATTGAACTCGTAACGGTGACGGTGCCGCTCCTGAATTTCCGTTTTGCCGTAAGCGCGGAACATCTGCGTGCCTTCGAGAATGTGGCAGGGATATGCGCCGAGACGGAGGGTGCCGCCCTTGTTGACATCGTCGCTCTGGTCGGGCAGGAAGTCAATGACCTTATTGGGAGAATCCGGGTTGAATTCGCCGGAATCGGCCAGCGGAAGCCCGGCTGCGTGGCGGGCAAAGGCAATGACGGCGACCTGCATACCGAGGCAGATGCCGAGGTAGGGGAGATTGTGCGTGCGGCAGTAGTTTGCAGTAATGATCTTACCTTCGATCCCGCGATTGCCGAAGCCGCCCGGGACGATCACGCCGGAGCAGTCTGCCAGCGTTTCCGCGACGTTTTCCTTTGTGATGGTCTCCGAATCGATCCATTTGATGTAGATGTGCGCGCCGGTGACATAGCCCGCGTGGTGGAGCGCCTCGGCAACGGAGAGATAGGCGTCATGCAGCTGTACATATTTGCCGACGAGGCCGATGGTCACGGTTTTGCTGCGGTTGTGGATGCGCGAGAGCATCTCGTTCCATTCTGTCAGGTCGATCTCCGGCGCGTCAATGCCAAGCTCCCGGCAGACGACGGAGGAAAAATTGCTCTTTTCCAGCATGATCGGCGCCTCATAGAGCACGGGAAGCGTCAGATTTTCGATCACACAGTCCGGCTTGACGTTGCAGAACATGGAGATCTTTTTGAAGATCGATTCCTCCAGCGGCTCGTCGCAGCGCAGGACGATGATGTTGGGATTGATGCCCATGCCCTGAAGCTCCTTGACGGAATGCTGTGTGGGCTTGGATTTATGTTCTTCAGAGCCGCGCAGATAGGGGACAAGGGTCACATGGATAAAGAGGCTGTTCTCCCTGCCGACCTCCAGAGAGACCTGGCGAACGGCCTCCAGAAACGGCTGGGACTCGATGTCGCCGATGGTGCCGCCGATCTCCGTGATAACGACGTCCGCGTCGGTCTTTTTGCCGACGGCGTAGACGAATTCCTTGATCTCGTTCGTGATGTGCGGAATGACCTGCACCGTCGAGCCGAGATATTCGCCGCGCCGCTCCTTGTTGAGGACGTTCCAGTAGACCTTGCCGGTCGTCAGATTGGAATACTTGTTCAGATCCTCGTCGATGAAGCGCTCATAGTGGCCGAGGTCAAGGTCGGTCTCCGCACCGTCCTCAGTCACATAGACCTCGCCATGCTGATACGGGCTCATGGTGCCGGGATCGACGTTGATATACGGGTCAAGCTTCTGCGCGGCGACCTTGAGACCGCGCGCCTTCAGAAGCCGTCCGAGCGACGCGGCAGTGATGCCCTTGCCAAGCCCGGATACGACGCCGCCTGTGACAAAAATGTACTTTACCTGTTTCATAAATTCTCTCCTCCCAAAAAGGAGACGCTCAGCACGGAGGCGGTGAAAACCCCTCCAGATGCTGAGCGTCTTAACGCCGGTATGAAATTCGTTGCTGTCTTGTACGTCTTTTCATATCGTTCCCATTCGTTCTCTTTGCAAAACGGAAAAGGGTGCTTGGGCGGAAGAAAGCTCCCGTTCCAGAGCATCCCTTAATTTTTACTGAGGTATTATAATCGCTGACCCTTCGGTTGTCAATGCCGAATTTTGAGCCTCTGTGCCGTTCCGTGCTCCGTGACCAGCTAATGACAGCCATTCGTTTTGCGAATGACGGCTGTGGGGAAAGGGATTGACAAGGAAAAATGGAAATGCTAACATCATGTTGAAATATTATTTTAATGTGAGGTTTTACAATGCAAGCAAAGCAATGCGTCATTGTTCTGGATTTTGGCGGACAGTACAACCAGCTGATCGCGCGCCGTGTGCGTGAGAATCACGTATACTGCGAGGTCAAGCCCTGTACTACGCCGCTGGCGGAGCTGATGAAGCTCCAGCCGATCGGCTTTATTTTTACCGGCGGCCCGCAGAGCGTCTACGCTGAAGGCTCGCCGAAGGTCGATCCGGCAATTTTTGAACTGGGTCTGCCCATCCTCGGTATCTGCTATGGCTGTCAGCTGATCGCCCATAACCTCGGCGGCAAGGTCACGGCTGCGCAGGAGGATACCGCGCGGGAATACGGAAAAACGGAGACGTTCTTTGACACGAGCTGCGAGCTGTTCCATGGTCTGAAGGAGCAGAGCGTTACATGGATGAGCCACGGCGACTATATGGCGAAGGTGCCGGAGGGCTTCCGCCTCTGCGCGCATTCCGAGGCCTGCCCGACCGTCGGCATCTGCGACGAAGCGCGGAAAATCTACGGCGTGCAGTTCCATCCGGAGGTCAACCACACGGAGCAGGGCGCGCTGATGCTGCGGAATTTCCTCTACCGTGTCTGCAAGGCGGCAGGGGACTGGACGATGGCGGATTATCGCCAGACTGCGATCCGCGCGATCCGTGAGAAGGTCGGCACCGGAAAGGCGCTGCTGGCCCTGTCCGGCGGTGTGGATTCCTCGGTCGCGGCCGCACTGATGGCGGAGGCAATCGGCAATCAGCTGACCTGCGTTTTTGTCGATCACGGCCTGATGCGCAAGGACGAGGGCGACGAGGTCGAGGCGGCGTTCTCCAAATGGGACATTCATTTTGTCCGCGTGAACGCGGAGGAGCGCTTCCTTGGCAAGCTCGCGGGCGTGAGCGACCCGGAGACGAAGCGGAAGATCATCGGCGAAGAATTCATCCGCGTCTTTGAGGCGGAGGCGAAGAAGATCGGCGCGGTCGATTTCCTCGTTCAGGGTACGATCTATCCCGATGTGATCGAGTCCGGTCTCGGCAATTCGGCGGTCATCAAGAGCCACCACAACGTCGGCGGACTGCCGGACTATGTGGATTTCAAGGAGATCATTGAGCCGCTGCGGATGCTCTTCAAGGATGAGGTGCGCGGCCTTGGCCGGGAGCTTGGACTTCCGGAATATCTGGTCATGCGCCAGCCGTTCCCCGGCCCGGGACTTGCCATCCGCGTGATCGGCGAGATCACGAAGGAGAAGCTGGATACGCTCCGCGAGGCGGACTTCATTTTCCGCGACGAGGTCGCAAAGGCAGGCTATGACCGCGAGATGAACCAGTATTTTGCGGTGCTGACCTCCATGCGCTCCGTCGGTGTCATGGGCGATGGCCGGACGTATGATTATACGCTGGCGCTGCGCGGCGTTACGACCTCCGATTTCATGACGGCCGACTGGGCGCGCATCCCGTATGACGTCCTCGACCGCGTCTCGACGCGTATCGTCAATGAGGTCCGCGGTATTAACCGCATCGTCTACGATATCACCAGCAAACCCCCCGCGACCATTGAGTGGGAATAATTCCGAAAACGCCGGAAACCCGCATGAATACAGGCTTTTTTGCCCGTCAAA
>FR887108.1 GCA_000436735.1 Firmicutes bacterium CAG:170 | reverse complement strand
AAGTCCTCCCATCGCAAGGCTAACAGTTCTCCACGCCGTAACCCCGTGGTCAACTCCAGATACATCGGCGCAAGAATTCCATGCTCTTTCGCTGCACTCAAATATGGGCCGATCAATACTTCTGGCAGAATTTTCATTTCCTTGCGAGTGTTTTTCGGAATTTTGCATTTCTTCGCTGGATTCACAAGAATCAGCTTCTCCTCCACCGCATATTCTAATGCCTTATTCAGCACTACATGGACACATTGTACCATGCGAGGGCTGAGTCCGAGTTCTTTCAGCTCCGGCTGGTTTTTCTTCTGCACACGACCGCTCTTGAGCAGCTCGTTGTAAAACTGTTGGATTTGCAGCATCGTCAGCTTTTCCAGTTTGACGCTTCCAAGTTTCGGAATGATGTGATGATCAATCGCGTTGTGGTAAAATTCCTTGGTCGAGTATCGCACCTGCGGCTCGACGTAAATGGAGTACCACAGCTTTAACCACTGTTCGAGTGTATAGCTCCCTGCTTTCACTGGGTCGAGTTTTTTGCTGTCCTCGATAGCGGTACGCAGCTTGTCCTTGACCTCTGCCTGCGTTCTGCCAAGCACATTCTTCGTAATCGCCTTTCCGTTTGCATCGTATCCGGCAGTGTACCGGCCTTCCCACCGACCATCTTTGCGCTTCCGAATGTTGCCTTCGCCGTTGGCTCGTCGTTTCGGCATCGTGTCTACCTCCTTCGTTTTCGGTTAGCACACACGATTACCACAAGCACAGCTGAATAGCAAGTCCAATCTTCCTTCACGCACATTTTTGTTCCTCACCCTGCCGATCCAGCCAATCGAGGAATTTCTCGCGCGAAACGACAATCCGTTTGCCAATCTGGAAAGCCGGAAAGTCTGCGCTGTGCGCGAGTTTGTAAGCTCCGGCTCTGGAAATGCCAAGGGCGGCGGCAACATCTGTCATGTTCATCATCAACGGTAATTCTTCCAGCGAGTGATATTGTTTCTGGTTCATTTGGCGTCCTTTCTCCCATGCTGGGAATCGAAATTGGTTTGTGAATGGCCGAAAAGAATTACCCAGTCGAAGTTTTTCATCCTATTTTCCTCACGCCGCCACGGTGGGTAGACGCGGCGTTTGTGTGGCGCAAACCTGCACGGATGCGCAGTCTGCCTGCAAAACCGCACCCGTCGGCACTACGCGCCCCACGCCGCGTAGCAAATGGCTGCGCCGATGAACGATTCGTGGTTCAACCGTCAACTTTCCGCCCGGAGGCGGCATTGGGGTCAGGGTTCTCCCTGCAAGCTGCGTTTTGGTACCAAAACGCGATGCTTGCGCTTTTCTTGCGCAGCAA
>FR887107.1 GCA_000436735.1 Firmicutes bacterium CAG:170 | reverse complement strand
GCGGCCATTATCAGCTCTACGACCCGAAGGAGGAAACCGCATGACTTCCATTTCTCAGCTGCTCGAAAGGGCAGCCGGTCTCGGCTCCGGACGCATTGCCGTCGCTGCCGCGCACGACGAGGACGTTCTTCGGGCCGTCTGCGCCGCCAAGCGCGAGAACATCGCGCAGCCGATTCTGGTCGGCCATCGGGACGAGATCACCGCGCTTCTGGAAAAGCTCGGCGAAGCTCCGGCGGAATTCCGCATCATCGATGCGGATACCGACGCCGCATGTGCGCAGCAGGCTGTCGCCTGCGTCACGCGCGGCGAAGCCAATTTCCTGATGAAGGGCCTGCTCGGCACAGCCGATCTGATGCGCGCCGTTTTGAACCGCGACGCAAATCTTCGCACGGGACGGCTTCTGAGCCACGTCATGCTCTATGAGCCGCAGGGCCATAAAATGATGCTCAACACCGACGGCGGCATGAACACCTTCCCGACGCTCGAGCAAAAGGCCGACATTCTGGAAAACGCCGCGCAGACGCTCTGTGCGCTGGGCTATGAAAAGATCTACGCCGCCTGTATCTGCGGTGCAGAGGTCGTCAACCCAAAAATTCCGTCCATGCTGGACGCGCAGGCGCTGGCCGGAATGACCGAACGCTGGGTGCCCTACAACATGGAGGTCTACGGCCCGGTCGGTCTCGACCTCGCCGTCAGCAAGGAGGCCTGCCGCCACAAGCACTACGACGTTCCCGGCGCGGGAGAGGCGGATATCCTGCTCGTGCCGGACTATGAGGTCGGCAACGCCATGGGTAAGGCCATGAGCATTTTCGGCGGCGCAAAAAATGCCGGCATCATCGTCGGCGCTAAGGTACCCATCGTGCTGGTTTCCCGTTCCGACAGCGCGGAGACAAAGCTTGCCTCCATCGCGTTCGGCGCGGTCACCGCACACCATTCCTGACAGGCAGCAAATTTTTAAGGAGGCGCAGAATCAGATGTTTGTGGATTCGATGTATCAGCTTGGTTCCAAGCGCTCGTGCATCCGCGAGCTGTTTGAATACGGTCAGCAGAAGGCCCGCGAGCTTGGGCCGGAGCATGTTTTTGACTATTCTCTCGGCAATCCGTCCGTACCGGTCCCTGCGGAGGCAGGAAAGGTGATCGAGGAGCTGGTGGAAACAGAGGATACGCTCGTTCTGCACGGCTATACCTCCGCCTCTGGCTCTCTGGACACCCGTGCCGCCGTTGCTGATGATCTCAATGTGCGCTATCACGCGGGTGTGCGCCCGGAAAATCTCTTTATGACCTGCGGCGCGGCCCCCGCGCTGGTGAGCATTCTTCGCGCGCTAGCGATCCCCGGCGCGGAAATTCTGCTGCTCACGCCGTTTTTCCCGGAGTATGTGCCCTTCTCCGAGGCAAACGGCGCTAAGCCCGTCATCGTTCCTGCAGAGGAAGGCTTCCGCCTGAACGCGCAGAGCGTCGAACGCTACGTCACGCCGCACACGCAGGCCATCATCGTCAACTCCCCCAACAACCCCTCCGGCGTCGTCTACACCCGCGAGGAGCTGGAGGCGCTTGCGGAGATGCTGCGCCGGAAGGAAGCGGAATACGGCCATCCCATCTATATCATCGCCGACGAGCCGTATCGGGAGCTGGTCTATGACGGCGTTGAGGTCCCGTTCATCCCGACGCTCTACGCGGACACGCTCGTCTGCTACTCCTGGTC
>FR887106.1:4967-18744 GCA_000436735.1 Firmicutes bacterium CAG:170 | reverse complement strand
CATTTTATCAGTTAATGCCTGAAAACTCCGACGTTTCTGCCCCATTCGGCTGTGAGAAGCCCAAAGCCGTTGATACGACTGGACTTTTCGGGTGTGAGGGCGATTTTTCGCTTGTTCCTTGACTACTGTTTGACTACCAATTTCAAAAAGCGATGACCGGCACTTCGCCGTTTATCTCATAGATGCGCTCGTAGCTCAGTTGGATAGAGTGACAGACTCCGACTCTGTAGGTCGCACGTTCGAATCGTGTCGAGCGTACCAAAAATCCTGTGAAATCGTATGATTTCACAGGATTTTTCTATAAAACCGGAATCAGCTGATTCCATTCTGATTTTGACAAAAAACCGTCATCTTTCCAGATGCCACGAAAACGGGAAATAGCTACTGTGTTTTGAAGATTCAACGACGGATATGGTGTGTCAGGAAGTTCGCAAATCCATGCTGTTCACCGTGAACAGACTGTCGCTCATACTTGCCATAGAATCCCTGCATGCTTTATTCCATATTTCAATCCTCATGGTCGTCCTCGGCATGGCCGAGGGCAGCTTCCTTTTGCCGGAGCTTGTTCCGTCGCGCGTCGGCGTCTCGTCCGTCATCTGCTTCACAGCGCCGCACACAAGATCACAGCCGTAATCGAGACCCACACGCAGAGGCGGATTTTCTTTCTTTTTGTTCCGGTTTTGGCATTGAGGTTCGATTTTTTACATGGTATACTTTATGAAATACAGTTTGACAAATTGAAATTTGAGAGGTCAAAAATGCAGACGATTCAGTTAAAAGCAATGACAAGAGAGCTATGTCACGAACTATACAGGCACTGGACGAATGACGCATCCATCTATATGGACATGCGCTTATTCCGCCCCTATGTTTATGACGAAGTAGCGGTAAACCGATATTTTGATGCAACGGGGCAGGATGTTTCGCGCAGGTTGTTTGCAATCATGCTTGGAGATACTGTGGTCGGAGAATTGCAGCTGAAGCAGATAGACCATGATAAAAAAGAATGCACACTGAGTATCCATATGCAAAACGACGCGGTAAAGGGAAAAGGATATGGAACGCAGGCAGAGCGTTTGGCAGTAAAAATCGCCTTTGACGAGTTGGGAATGGCTGCTGTGAACGCAGATACCGTGATGAAGAACACCCGAAGTCAGCACGTGCTGGAAAAGGCAGGCTTCCGCTTTGTCGGAGAAGATGGAGCATTCAAATACTACCGTATCGAGCGGTGAATCTGAGCTTTCACATTCTATATGCGTCTGCATGCCTTTTTCATATTCCATTCGGAAAAGTGGGCACGGGCTTCTGCCCGATTTGAGGCATTTGGCAGGGAGCCGTATTGCTCGCCGGAGGCATCCCGCACCGTTGGTGCAGAACTCCAGCCCGCCTGCGGGCTATTTTCTGCTCGTCTGCCCCTGCAGGGCATCGTCCGGGATCTCCAGAATATAGGTCTCGCCGACATTGATGATATGCGTGCCGCAGTAATTGTACTCCTTGCGCATTCCATGGCCGTAGCTGGCATGGACATGCCCATGCAGAAGATATTTCGGCATGTATTTTTCGATCAGCTTCCGGAAGCAGGCAAAGCCCCGGTGCGGCAGATCCTCCAGATCGCCGAAGCCCTGCACCGGCGCGTGGGCCACAACGATGTCCACACCCTTGCGCAGCTTCCATGACATACGCCGGATACGGCGCTGCATATCCGCCTCGGAGTATTGGTATTCTCCGGGCCGGTAGCGGAGGCATCCGCCAAGCCCGGCGATGCGCAGGCCGCGAAAGGTCACGACCTTGTCGTCGATACAGTCGCAGCCCTCCGGCGGACGGGTGCGGTAGCCCTCGTCATGATTTCCGTGGATATAGAGCAGGGGCGCGTGGCCCATGGTCACAAGAAAGGTGAGATAATCCGCCTTCAGATCGCCGCAGGACAGGATCAGATCGATGTCGTCCAGCTTTTCCTTGCGGAAATAGTCCCAATACGCTTTGTTTTCTTCGTCGGCAAGACACAGTATTTTCACAGAGGGGCCTCCTGCTCGGGTGGGATTTGATCGCGGTAAACGCCCTGAAGGCGTACCATGCTGCGCGCCATGGGCAGAATTTCATCAAAGCTTGGGATATGGCCGCTGACGCAGCTGCAAAGATAATCCATGTGCAAGATCTCGTCGATGCTCAGCTTTCCGCCGCCGGCATTGATCAGGCGGCCGTCCTGCGTGCTGAAGCTGCGGTCAAAGGGTGAGAGCTGCCCGGACTGCAGTTCTCGCCGGAGCGCCTGTGCCAGCACCTTGACGCCCTCCGGCAGGCATTCGTCGAGCATGACGTCGATCACGCCGCTCGACATGCCCCACCAGTAGTTGACGGCGCGTGCGCCGTCGGCCTCGCGGTACCAGCTGTCGTCCAGAATGCTGCGGACGATGCGCTCATAGAGTCTGCCCCAGTTCCAGACCGGCGATGCAAGCGGCCAGAAGCTGCCTCTGTCGTCCATCAGGAAAATGCCGTATTCGGTGTATTTCCGCTCCGGCGTTGGGATATCGCGGTTGGAGACGATCTTGACGCCGCGTCTGCGGAAATCTCCGAGGAAGTCCCCGGGCAGGCAGCTCCAAGCCAACTCGATCTGCACGTTCGGATTGACCATCTTCGCGCCCAGCGCAAAGGCGTTGATGCTGGCCGGGACACCGTAGATCGGATAGCTTCCGACATAGCCGATCTTGCCGTCACGGGCCATCGCGCCCGCAATAGCGCCGGTGATGAATTTTCCCTCGTAGACGCGGCCATAGTAGGTGCGGATATCGGGATACGGCATATCGACCGAGCAGTTGAGCATCCGCACGCCCGGATGCCGCGCGGCCACGCGGAGCGTCGCGCCGACGAGCGGCGGCGTGGTTGTGAAGATCACGTTTGCGCCGTCGCGGATGGCCTGCTCCATGATCTCCTCGCCTGCCTTGCCGGGAACGGCGTCGAAATAGGCACGCGTTTCGACCTGCTTGGTAAATACGGCGTCCAGATACGCCCGGCCGGTTTCATGGGCCTTCGTCCATGTGCTGCGCTCCGCGTCGCGCTCATGCACAAACGCAATTTTCAGGTGCTTCGGGCGCGTTCCAAACAGGGCGTAGCGCGACGGGTCGCGCACCTCGCTGGCCGCCGGCTCCGCGCTGACTGCGACGGGATTTGGATGCGCCAGCGTATTGATATCCGACTGTAGCAGCCCGACCGCATTTTTCAGCGTGTCCGTGTCCATCTCACGAATCGACGAGAACGGATGGTAGCGCAGGAACACCAGCAGAGCGTCCGCCGTACTCAGCCCGCGCAGGAACACCTGCCCGCGCAGCGCCTCTTCAAAGCGGAGGAAGCTCGAAAGGAAGGACTGGCGGTACGCCGCCGTCCACGGCTCCTGCGCGCCTTCGAGCTTTACCTGCAGCTTCCGGTAGGAGCCGGAAGTGGTAAACTGCACCTGATACAGCCGCGCGATGCGGAAAAACTCCAGAAACTCCTGATAAAGCGCATAGCGCGGAGAATCCGTATCCGTGGGCATCAGCCGCGTCACATAGGCTGAGACCGTCGGCGCCTCAAAATAGCGCAGAACGCTGACGCGCTTGTTGCCCTCCTGCACATAGAATTTTCCATAATATTCAAAGCAGCGGATCGGTTCGCGGATGCCCTCCTCCCTCAGATGGGCGTTGCAGAGATTGATCCATTTGCAGCCGAACTCCGTGTCGGAATCCAGCAGCGGCAGAAAGCTGGGCGAGAGCGCATACTGCCGCCCGGCCGTCTTGGTTCCGACGATCAGGTCGATGGGGATCTCCATCAGGCCGACGCTCTGCTGCTGCGCGGAATTGCTGTCGGGGAAAACCTCGTCGAGCACCTGCACATAGGACGGAACGCCGGAGGCCATGCAGTGCTTGTGCTCCCGGAGTCCCGCTTTCAGCGCTTTCGAATATGCGGAAACCGCAGAATTGGCGTCCATAATGATGCCTCCATTTCTATCCGTCCGGCTGCGCCGGACGGTCATTTCAGATACACCCTAGAGTGTCAGCCGGATCCCTCCGTCCGTCTCCACAGAGCCGTCCGTCAAAAGGCCGTCTCTCCGGCAGACGGCGGTCATGGTCTGCATCTCCGCCGTCATATCCAGAAGATCGTCCTCGAAGAGATTGGCGTACTGCCGGTCCATGGCGGACTGGATCTGGTCAAGGCAGTCTGAAAATTTGACGTTCATTTCCTCCAGCGGTGCGCGGCTGCGCTCCAGATACTCGTATTTCGTGAGGAGCGTGCCGAGCGTCGGCAGATAGTAGTTGAAAAAGGTCCGGACGCGGGGAATGTCGCCCGGATCGTCGCGCAGAGCGCGCAGAATCTGGTCAGCCGAGGCGCAGATGCCGTTCGCCTTGCCGCGAATCGCAGCACTGCGGATACGGGCGGACATGGCGCGCAGCTGCGCCAGATTTGAGCGTCCCTTCGCAAGCAGCGCCTCATTGTCCTTCGACAGCTCCGTTTTCTGCGTCTCCTGCCGCTCCTCCTTCGACGAGCGAAGCGCAAAGACCAGCACCACGATCACCAGCAGCGCGACGGCGATGGCCGCGATCAGCGCTGCGCGCAAAATCAGCCGCGCAACGCCGCCCAGCGAGAGCTTGGACAGCAGCAGCGCCAGCACCGCGCCCAGGATCAGGCAGCCTCCGGCCAGCAGACCGCCGCTTTTCTTATCGTGCATACGGGAGCCTCCCTTCGTTTCGGGCCGTCACGCGCGCGATTTGCGCATACAGAACGTGACGGTAAAATACAGCGCGAGATACAGCGCGATGGCCGCGCCCGCCGAGCATCCGGCGTAATAGGCCGTGACAAGCCCGGCAAGGCTGCATCCGAGCGCGCCGAGCACGGACAGCAGATGATACTGCCGCAGGTTCCGTGCGACGTTCCGCGCCGACGCGGCGGGCAGGACGAGCAGTGAGTTGATGACCATCAGACCGACCCAGCTCATGGCCAGCGTCACGACCACGGCGATGCAGACCGTAAACAGCATTTCATTGCGCCGGACGGAAATGCCGCGTGAGCTTGCCAGCGCCGGATGCACCGCCGCGAGCATCAGCCGGTTGGAGGACAGGCACCACAGGAGCACAACGCCCAGCAGCACCAGCGCCAGCAGTCCGATCTCCAGCGGCGTAACGGAAAGGATGTCGCCGATCAGGTACTTGTTGAATTTTGTGAAGCTTCCGCCGCCCATGGTTGCAATGAAGATGCCCAGCGCAACGGCGGTCGAGGAAAAGACGCCGATCACGGTGTCCGCCGACTGGTTCGTGCGCGCGCGGACATAGGAAAACAGCAGCGCGAACACAACAGCCAGCCCGACCGCCCACGCGATCGGCAGCGCCGACCCGCAGAGAACGCCGATGGCGATCCCGGTAAAGCCGGAGTGTCCCAGCGCGTCGGAGAAGAAGCTCATCTTGCCCGTGACGATCATTGTGGACAAAAGCCCGAACAGCGGCGCCATAATGAGCACGGCCAGAAGGGCGTTTTTCATGAAGTTCATCGACAGCAGCTCGAGATGGAGCGCGTCGCAGAGCGCATACCAGAGGCTCATTGGGCTTTTCCCCCTCTCATGTGGAAAACCTCCGCGAAGGCGTCGGAGCTGAGGACCTGCTCCGGCGTACCCTCGCACAGGACGCGCTCCCGCAGGAGCACAACGCGGTCGGCATATTTTTCGAGCATGGAAAAATCATGCGTGGTCATGAGAATGGACAGGTCAAATTTCTTCCGGATGCCGTCGAGCATGTCCATCAGCAGCGCCATACCCTCCACATCCACTCCGGAAAGCGGCTCGTCGAGGATCAGCATATTCGGCATCGGCTCAAGCGCCAGCGCCAACAGGACTCTTTGCAGCTCGCCGCCCGAGAGCGCGCCGACGCGCCGGTCGATCAGGCTCTCCGCATCCACGTTGGAGAGGCACTGCAAGACCTTCTCCCGCATGGCCGCGCGCGGACGCAGAAACGCCGGACGCTTTCCGATGCAGCAGCAGAACAGGTCGAGCACGCTGATGGGGTCGCCCTTGGCGAAATTCGGGCTTTGCGGCACATAGCCGATGCGCAGCTTCTGTTCCCGGCCGTCGGGGCCGTGGAACGTGATGGAGCCGGTGTATGCCTGCTGGCCGAGGATGGCGTGAATGAGCGTGGATTTTCCCGCGCCGTTCGGGCCGATCAGGGCGACGATCTGCCCGCAGTGCATATGCAGGTTTACGCCGGAGAGGGCCTCCTCCGCGCCGTAGCGCACGGAAAGGTTCTGAATTTTCAGGCAGCAGGTGTGGTTGCAGTCGCCGCCGCGTCTGTGGATAAATGGCGTCATGAAAGCGCCTCCTTTACGGTTTCCAGATCGTGCCGCACGGTCTCAAAATAGTCCCGCGCACCCATGCCGAGATCCAGCACAAAAACGCCCGCGCCGGTCTCGTTTGCGACAAGGCGGGCCACGGCATCATCGCCGCTGGCCTCGCAGAACACGGCGGGGATATCGCGCGCACGCAGAAGCCCGACGATCTCCTCCAGCTCTCTGGCGGGCGGTTCGCTGCCCGCCTCAACCTCCATGGCCGCCGCGATGTCCAGTCCGAAGGCGTCGGCAAAATAACCGAAGCCGTCGTGAAACGTCACAAGCTCCCGGCAGGAAAGGCCGGAAAGCGCCGCGCGTCCGTCCTCCAGCAGCTTGTCCAGCTCTGCGCAGTACGCCTCCGCGTTCCGGGAAAATGTCTCCGCATATGCCGGATACAGCCCGCTCAGTCCGGCGGCGATATTTCTCACCATCTGTCCCGCACGGGCCGGATCGAGCCAGAGATGCGGGTCGGCCTCTCCGTGTTCGTGGTCATGACCGTGACCGTCGTGGTCGTGGTCGTGGTCATGGTCATGCGCCTCGGCGCTCAGCGTTTCGATCCCGGCGGAGGCGTCGATGCAGCGTTCGCCGTCCGGCAGCACGTCCGCCATGAAGTCCTCCAGCCCGAGGCCGGAAATGACCACTGCCCTGCTCCGGCTCAGAATTTTCATCTGCTCAACGGAAAGTGCGTAATCATGAACGCAGGAGACCGGCTCCGAGATCACGCGCTCGACGCGCAGGCCGGTCCCCTCCGTCACAGCGCAGGTAAACTGCCAGACGGGATAGGTCGTCGCCGCGACGCAGGCCTCGTCCACAGAGGTGGGGTCCTGTGCGCAGCCGGTAAGCGCCAGCGCCAGAAGCAGCGCCAGCGCCAGAATTCTTCTGTACATGAAAGGTGCTCCTTTATTTTGACTCTCTTTTATTATACAGAAGCTGTCAAGCGTCTGCGGCCTATAAAACGGTAATATACCGGCTGCTTGCAAATCCGTGCAGGCCGTCGTATTCCACCGTGTACCACTCGTCGAACTGCCCGAGGATCGTGACCGTCGCGCCGTTCGGCAGCTGCGCCAGCACGGCGGCATCCGTCGTAGGCAGACTGCGCAGATTGAGCGTGCCGGAGCTTAATGTGACGATCCCTGTCCGCGGCTCCGACGGCGTCAGGAACGGCAGGCCGAAATACTCCGTAACGCCCTCGCTGAGCGCGGCAGCGATCTCCTCCAGATTTCCGGTCAGCCAGTCCGCGTCCTCCACATTGTCGTGATAGCCAAGCTCTGCCAGCACCGACGGCGCTTTTGTCCGGCGCACCTCGCCGATCAATACGGTCGGCAGCGCCCGAACCCGCTCCGGGAGTGGATAGATCGGCTTGAGATTGTCCACGAGGATGTTCGCCATCCGCAGTCCTTCTTCGCTTGCCGGGAAATAGTAGATATCCACGCCGCGCTGACGGCCCGCCAGCGCCTCCGGCGAGGCGTTGGAGTGCAGCGCCAGATGGAAGTCGTATGTACCGGCGTTGGAGGCGCGGATAGACTGCGCCGCGCTTCCGTTCGGGTCGTTGCGCGTGACGTTCAGCCCGCTTGCAAATAGATACGGCTCCATCCGGTCGGCCAGCTGATTCATCCAGTACTGCTCGTTTCCGGTCGTGACATAGGGGTTGAAGTCCTGCGTCGAGGGGCTGAGAAACAAAAAGGGCATAAAAATACCGCCTTCCATGTTTTTCTTATTCTATGCCGGAGCCATGGAAGCGGTGCGCAGGAAAAGGAATGCTGTGGGGAGTTTACACAGGCCCGGAATCGTGTTAGAATGGTTTGGAGAAAACGAAGGAGCATAACAATGCAGTATATAGTTCTGGATATGGAATGGAATCAGCCGTGGCCCGGCTCTCATACGGCGAAAAAGCCGCTGCCCTCGCCCATGCGCGGCGAGATCGTGCAGATCGGGGCGGTGCGCCTGCTGGAAAACCGGACGGTGGCGGATGAATTCCAGATCCTCATCCAGCCCAAGTATTTCAAAAAGATGAATCGGAAGGTCAGCAGCCTGACCGGCATCAAGGATGCGGTGCTGCGCGAATCCGGCGTTCCGTTCCCGGAGGCGATGGCGCGCTTTCGCGCATGGTGCGGCGGAGAGAGCATTTTCCTGACGTGGGGCTTCGACGACATCACGATCCTGAAGGAAAATCTGGCGCTCTACGGCATGGACGACAGCTGGGCAAGCCGCTGGTACAACGCGCAGCTGATCTTCAACGCACAGACCGACGGCGCAACGTCGCAGCGCGCCCTGAAAACAGCACTGGAGCTGATGGGCATCGAGCCGAGCCGCCCGGCGCACGACGCGCTTGGCGACGCCTACCACACGGCGCTGATTTGCAGCCGCCTCCGCCTCGCCGAAGGGATCAAAGCCTACGGGCAGGCGGCAAAGGAGCATGAAAACGGCTTCCACGGCGCGGAGCTTCCCGGCTGTCTCGCGCGTCAGGTCTACCATGGCTACGCCGACAAAACGCAGGCGCTGGCTGCCATGAGCACACACGAAAACGCCTGCCCGCAATGCGGCGGGCAGATGCACGCGGGCCGCTGGCTGAGCCAGCCCGGCCGGCGGTATATGACCATGGCCGTGTGTCCGGAGCACGGCGCGTATCTGGTGCGCGTCCGGCTCGTGGCCGAGACGGATGGTACGCTGCGCGCAAACCGGCTGGTCTATGCCCCGGACTCCGACGCGGCAAAGAGCTACGCGGCACAGGCCGCTCTGCCGCGCAGGCCGCACCGGCACCGGTGCCGTTCTGCCGCAGCCTGGCAGGAATCCTAGGGAACCTCTGAATAAATCCCCGACCGCGGACGACGGATCTTTTCCGCCAATCCTGCGGTTTGAAAAACGAGAAATACATACAGTATTCCCTCGTTTTTCAAACCTTGTCTTGACGAAAAATCTCTCGCCGTCCACAGCCGCTGATTTAATCAGAACTTCCCTAGAATATCCAAAAGCACCCTCCGTATGGCATTTCATACGGAGGGTGCTTCTTTTCGGTGGAAAGACTCACGCTCGCGCGGGCTTTTTTCTGTGCATGAGAACGCAGTAGGCCGTCAGGCAGACGACAACGGACACGAAGGAGCCTACCGCCGTGGCAAGGCCCATCGGCAACAGCGTATCCGGAAAATACAGCGAGGCCAGATACGCGCCGGGAACGCGCGCCAAAAGAATGGAGATCATATTGTGCAGGAAAGAAATGCCGGACTTGCCGATGGCGCAGAAATAGCCGCTGAAGCAGAAGTGAATTCCCGCCAGCAGGCAGTCGATCACATAGCCGCGCAGATACTGTCCGCCCGCGTGCATGACAGCGGTATCATCCGTGAAGATCCCGACGATCGGCTCCGCGATAAACTGCGCGGAAACGGCGACCACCAGTCCGAAGCCCGCACAGAGTGCGCTGGCATACCACATGGTCCGGACAGCGCGCTCCGGCTTTCCCGCGCCGATGTTCTGCGCACCGATCGCCGAGACGGTGGACTGCATGGACGACGGCACCAGAAACACAAAGCCGATGAATTTTTCCACAATGCCGACGGCCGCCGCGTCGGTCAGACCGCGCCGGTTTGCAATGGCGGTGATAAACATGAATGAGATCTGGACGAAGAGATCCTGAAATGTGATCGGCAGACCGACCCGGAGCAGCTCACCCATAACGCTGCGCTGCGGCCGGAGGTCCTGCTTTTGCAGCCGGATGCCGTTTTTCCGCCGCAGAATAACGATCAGCGAAACGACCACGCTGATTGCCTGTGAAAGCGTCGTGCCGAGCGCCGCGCCGGAGGGTCCGAGATGCATCGCGCCCATGAACAGATAATCCAGCGCGATGTTCGCCGCGCAGGCGACCGCGATGAAGCACATCGGGCTTTTCGAGTCGCCAAGTCCCCGGAAGATCGAGCTGAGGATGTTATACGCCGTGATGAAGGGAATGCCGATGAAGCAGATCGTCAAATAGGCTTTCATACCGGCCACGGCCTCCTCCGGCGTGGATATCACGGTAACGATAAGGTCCAGAAACAGCAGGAGCACCGCAGTCATTACCAGAGAGATCGACATAAACAGCGTAACGGTGTTGCCGATCCCGGCCGCCGCCCGCTTCCGGTCGCCCGCGCCGACGGCCCGTCCGATCAGGACGGTGGAGCCCATGGCGAGGCCGACCAGCATGACCGTCACCAGATGCATGACCTGTGAGCCGACGGCGACCGCCGTCGTTCCCGCAACGCCCTCGAACTGCCCGATGATGAACAGGTCTGCCATTCCATAGAGAGTCTGCAAAAAATAGGCCAGAAGATACGGAAGCGAAAAGCGCAGGATGTGCTTCATCACGCTGCCATTGGTCAGATTTTGCTCCATAACAGTCCTCTCTTCCGGAAAAGTCTGCAAAAACGGCGCGTCCGTCTGCCGGACGGCCGAATACGATACAATAATATAGCGAATTTTCCCGCAATGGTCAACCGCTTTTTCCGTTTCGCGCTGGAAAAGGCCGCACATGTCCCAAGAATCGGAAATCACGCGGTATATTTCCGGTTTTTCGGGTATACTACGAAAAAGGAGGCCCCACGTTTCCGTGAAGCCTCCTATAGACTCATAATCAGCCTGCGTTCTCGCTCGGAGCCGCCTCGAAGGTCTCGACGCGGCGGATACGCGCGCCAAGCGCCGTCAGCTTGCCGACGATGTCCTCATAGCCGCGCTCAATATAGTGCGCGTCCTCGATGCGGGTCCTTCCGTCCGCAGCCATCGCCGCGATCACCATTGCCGCGCCCGCGCGCAGATCGCACGCGCGCACCTCACAGCCGTGGAGCTGGCGGACACCGTCGATGACGGCGGTCTTGCCCTCGACCTGGATGCTTGCGCCCATGCGGTTCAGCTCACCGGTGTAGCGGAAACGGTTGTCATAGATGCCCTCCGTCACAAGGCTCGTCCCCTCGGCCAGCGCCATGCAGACCGCGATCTGCGGCTGCATATCGGTCGGGAAGCCGGGATACGGCATAGTTTTGACATTGGCCCGGCGCAGCCGCCGGTCGCACTCAACGCGGATAGCGTCGTCATACTCCGTCACACGCGCGCCCATTTCACGCAGCTTCGCGGTGATGCAGTCGAGATGCTTGGGAATGACGTTGGCCACAACGACGGGGGGGGAAGGGGGGGGGCCACAGGGGGGTTGCCGCCGCAGGCAGCCGCCGCCGCCATATAGGTCCCGGCCTCGATCTGGTCGGGAATGATCGAATACGAGCCGCCGCGCAGGACCTTGACGCCGCGCACCTTGATGACGTCGGTGCCCGCGCCGGAAATGCGCGCGCCCATGGCGTTGAGGAAGTTGGCCAAATCGACGATATGCGGCTCCTTGGCGCAGTTTTCAATGATGGTCATGCCGTTGGAGAGCACCGCCGCCAGCAAAATGTTCATCGTCGCGCCGACGGAGACGATGTCCAGATAGACATGCCCGCCCTGAAGGCCGCCCTCCGGAGCGTCCGCGCAGACGTAGCCGCCGTTCTGCTCGACCGTCGCGCCCATGGCCTCGAAGCCCTTGATGTGCTGGTCGATGGGACGGACGCCGAAGTTGCAGCCGCCTGGCATCGCCACATGCGCATGGCCGAAGCGGCCAAGCTGCACGCCGATGAGATAATAGGACGCACGGATGCGCCGCACCAGCTCGATCGGAGCCGTGGCGTTGCGCGCATGGCGGCAGTCGATCTCCACCGCGTTGCGGGAAAGGCGCCGGATATTGGCGCCCATGTCGCTCAGAATTTCGAGCAGCAGACGGACATCGGAAATATCGGGAACGTTTTCGATCCGGCAGGTGCCGTTGACGAGCAGTGCCGCCGGGAGAATTGCAACCGCCGCGTTCTTCGCGCCGGAAATGGACACGGTGCCGCTGAGCCGCGTACCGCCCTGAACGTGATATTGAATCAAATTAAAACCCTCTTTATGGGAAGAGTATTTGCGCTTTTGTCAGGGAATAACCGAGTTAAATCATGACATGGAAAACGCCGGAAGGATCCGGCGGCCGTCATGCGCAGGGCCATTGACCCGCTGCCCTGCTGCGGGTTATCATAATCATAGCATATCCCGCGTGGATTGTAAAGGAAAAATGACAAATCAGAAACGAAAATCTTTAGATTTTCTTAAGATTTTTCCTATTCGGACGGCAGAATGCCCTCCCATGCCGTCACCTCGCGGCTCAGGCCGTTCACGCAGAAGCTTCCCGTGTCCGTCACGAGGATCCACGCGGGCGAAAGGCGCATACTGGCCGAAGCGGATTCCGTGTGCCGGTAGGCCTGCTGCACACGGAGGATCTTACTGCCGACCCAGCCCAGCGCGTCGCGTCTGGACAGGAAGGCCGTCAGCGCATCGGCGCAAGAGATGCAGGCGTCCTCGCTGATGCGGGTGATCTGCGAAGCGCCGGTGTAGAAATAGCCGTCGATCTCGTCCAGCGTGCTGTTGGTGTAGCGCAGGCGAAGCCCCTCGGAGAGCACCGGCACGCCGAGAATGGTTTGAGCGGCGCGCACACTGTAGACGCCCGCACTCTGCCGCTCCGGCTCAGAAACGCCGCGCGTCTCAAAGCCCATGCTCTTCAGCAGCTTTTCGGATGCGGCCGCAATATCGGCGGTCGGCGTTCCCGTCTCCAGCGCGGCGGAGAAGCCGCCGTCGGAGCGGAAGGTGCAGCTGCCGTTTTCCGACCGGTAGGTGCTCGTAAAATGCGTGGAATCCGATTGAAGGACCGCATTTTCTCCCAGCAGCGCCTGCGCGGCGGCGGCGCTGTCGGCGCTCTGGCCGCCTAGCTCGACGGCATACAGGCGGATGCTGTTCGGAAGGATGCTCCGGTCAAGCTCAATGTCGTAGGAGGCGTAGAGCGCCTCCAGCTGTGCGTGAAGCTCCTGCTCCGACTGCGCCTGATGGAGCCGCGTCGGAACCACCAGAAGCAGCAGGCAGGCCACGCTCATTCCAAGGATCAGCAGGATCAGATTTTTGATTTTGGATACCGGCATAGCTCCGCCTCCCTTCCGTTAAGCCTCCGCGCCGCAAAAGCCGCGCACTGTCTGCTCAGGATTTTTTCCAACCGGCGTTCAGCTGTCCGCCGCCTGGATCATCATAGAGTATCCGCAGCCAGCTTCCCTCCGGGACGATCGCCGCGGCCTGCGCCGCGGGCATCAGGGAGATCGGCTGCGTACCGGGCGTGTAGCTCCGCAGGAGCAGCTCCAGCTCCGTGAGCGCGCCGCCGGTAAAACGCGCGACCGCTGCATGCGCGCCGTTTTTCTGCATGACCGGCACGCCGTCGAGCACATAATCGAAGGTACAGACCGTCTCCTCCTCCGTCTCCGCAAGCTCCGTCAGATAGAGTCTTGCGCTGCCGGTCAGGCCGTCAGTCAGCTGCGCAAGCAGCGCACGCGCCGTCTCAATGACGGCGGAGGCGTCCGCCGGAGGC
>FR887106.1:0-4905 GCA_000436735.1 Firmicutes bacterium CAG:170 | reverse complement strand
TCAGGAGCAGCCGCCCGTCCGCCGTGATGCGGAGCGAAGCGCCCGTCTCGGAGAAGAAGGAATTGCCCTCTGCGTCGGTATAGCTGGCGTCGCCGTAGGGGTTGAAGCCCAGCTCCGCCGCCAGCGGCGTAATGGTACGCGCATCGCACGGATTTGCGGAGGTCGCGCCGTAGAGGCGCGGTGTCTCGCCGCCGATCAGCGAACGCGGGTCCACGCGGTCATAGCGCCCCGTTCCGTCCTCCAGCGCGAAAAAGCTGCCGTCCGGGCGGTAGGAATCCAGCGCCTGCGTCAGCGCGTCGCCGGAAAGCGCCGTATCGCCGACCCAGCAGCTCTCGCCGCACAGGTACAGGCGGACCGCGCCGCTCTCCTGGAGAGACAGTACATAGAGCATCGCCGCCTCTCCGGCCTCCGGGGCCTGCGCGCCGAGCCATTCGGCAAGCACGCCGGACGGAAGCTCCGCCGGGTAGACGAACGTGACGCTGATCCCGGCAATGGCGGAATACAGCTTCTGGAGCGTGGTCTGCTCAAGCTGCGCCGATTCCAGTGCCTGCCCGAGCATACTGCCCAGCGCCTCATAGACGCTGTCGAGCGTTTCAAAGTCATACTGCGCCGTATACCGTCCGGCGGAATTGCGCACCGAAACGGCCAGCGGCTGCGCCGCGTCAAGTCCCGGCAGAGCCTTTTCCGTATAGGTCAACTCCGCCTGATCGAGCCCGAAAAGGCCCGCAAACGGCTTGAGCGCAGCGGACAGGACCGGTGAGGAGGTCAGCGTCCGTTCCGGAAGCGCCAGCAGCGTCAGCGTCAGAAGCGCAGCGACCAGTATGACGATCAGCAGATCTTTTCCGATTTCCGTCCACCGGCGCATCGCCGCGCCTCCTTTCTGTTCCATGCTCCGCGGCCTGCTCAGTCCTTCGCGGCAGGCAGCGTGATGGTCACGTCCGTGCCCTCGCCGTAGACCGACTCGATGCGGATATCGCCCTTGTGCTGGTTGATGATCTCCTTGGCGATCGACAGGCCGAGGCCCGTGCCGCCGGATTCGCGCGAACGTGCCTTGTCCACACGGTAGAAGCGCTCAAAGAGGCGCGGCAGATCCTTTTCCGGAATGCCGATGCCGTTGTCAGAGACGCGGACATAGACGTTTTTGCCGCTGCGTCCGGCGCGGATCTCGATCCTGCCGCCATCCGGCGTATACTTGATGGCGTTGGAGACGATGTTCATGACGACCTGCTCGATGCGCTCACGGTCGCCGTTGACATCCGGCATATTCTCCTCGCACTGGAAGCTCAGCGTATGGCCGTGGCTCTCCGCGTTGAGCGCGACCGCCTCGTATACACTCCGGACGGCCTTTGCAAACGAAAAGCGCGATACGTTCATTTCCATCTTGCCGTAGTCGATACGGCTGAGCGTGAGCAGGTCCTGCACGATGCGGGTCATGCGGTCAGCCTCGCTGACAATAACGCCCATAAAGTTGTTGTGCAGCTCCGGCGGCAGCTCGTCTCCGGCGGAAATGATGGTCTCGGCGTAGGATTTGATGTTGGTGAGCGGTGTGCGCAGCTCATGCGAAACGTTTGCGACAAATTCCCGCCGTGCCTGTTCGCTGCGGCGCTGCTCGGTGACGTCGTGAATGACGACCATCACGCCGCCGGGCGCCTGATCGGCGGAATACGGTGCCATGAACAGCTCCAGTTCGCGCGAGCCGACGGTTTTCTGCGCCTCGAGATACTGCGGCCGCTTGAGCGAAAGGATCTGCTCGAAGTCCGCGTCTCCGGCGAAAATATCGGCAAAGCAGGTCGTCGGATCCATCGACCGCGCCAGCATCTGCGAGGCCGCGGGGTTGAAGTGGATGACCTGCCCGCCGGCGGAGAATGCGACCACGCCGTCGGTCATGTGCAGGAAGAGCGTCGAAAGCTTGTTGCGCTCGTTTTCGACCTCGGAAAGCGTATCCTGAAGCACCTGCGACATGTAGTTGAAGTTCCGCGTCAGAACGCCGATCTCGTCGCGGCTCGTGACCTCCAGCTTCTGCGAGAAGTCGCCCGCGGCGACCTGACGGGTGCCGATGGTCAGCGCGCGGATGGGCGTGATGAGGATCTGCGCCAGCAGGAACGAAAGCACGATGCAGATCACAAGTCCCAGCGCCAGCGCCTGCAAAATGATGTTGAGCACCTCGCCGGTCAGCTTGTCCACCGTCGCCTTGTTGTCGCGGACGTAGACGATATAGCTCTCCCCGTCCGTCCGAATGGGCACAGCCAGATCCATATAGCCGTTGGCAATGGAGCTTTCCTGCCCCACTCCGCCGTTCATGGCCGTCAGGATATTGGACGTGATATCGACGTGCTCCGTCTGGCTCGAGCCGGTCAGCACATCGCCGGTCGGCGAAAGGATATACACGTTGCGTCCGGAAATGTCGATGCCAAGCCCGGACTGCGCCATCAGCAGCTCCTTCATCTCGTCCGGCGCATCCGGCGACTGCGCCGCGATCCGCTGGAGCTGCGAGATGAAGTCCTGCGAGAAGGTCTGCTCCATCTGGACATAGAATTCCGAAATATAGAAGTTTCCGACGCCATTGATGAGGAACGCGCCAATGACGGTCATGAGCGCCAGGATCAGGATCACAAGGATCATGACCAGCTTCATACGGAGCGAACGCATGGCAGCGCCTCCTTTCCGGTAGATTCCGGCAGGCCGGGCCTGCCTCAGATCACTGCGCGAAGTAGTAGCCGACGCCGCGCTTCGTCAGGATCAGCGCAGGCTTGCCGGGATCGTCCTCGATCTTCTCGCGCAGGCGGCGGACCGTCACGTCCACCGTCCGCATATCGCCGAAATAGTCGTAGTTCCAGACCTTCTGCATCAGATCCTCGCGCGTGAACACGCGGCCGCGCTCGCGGATGAGATAGAGAAGCAGGTCGAATTCCTTCTGCGTCAGCTCGACCGGCGCGCCGTTTTTCGTGACGGTGAACGACGCCGGATCGATGCTCAGGTTTCCGGCCTGCAGGATCTCTCCCTTGGGCCGGACGCCGTAGTCCAGATCACGGCGGCGGATATTCGCCTTGACGCGCGCCATCAGCTCCCGCATGGAAAAGGGCTTGGTGATGTAATCGTCGGCTCCGGCCTCCAGACCGAACACCTTATCCGTCTCCTCCTCGCGCGCGGTCAGCATGATGACCGGCGTGACACGGCCGGCCTTGCGGATGGCCGCGCAGATGTCAAACCCGTTGAGCTTCGGGAGCATCACGTCCAGCAAAATGAGATCGGGGTCGCCCTCCAGCGCCAGCTTCAGGCCGGTCTCGCCGTCGAGCGCCTCCATGGTCTCGTAGCCCTCGCGCTTGAGATTGAATTTCAGGATCTCGACGATCGCCCGTTCATCCTCAACGATCAAAACGGTTTTTTCCATATGAAAGCCTCCTTATCCGCGCCGAAGCGCCTTCGGATAGTGATTTTTTAGCTGACCGGCAGAGCCCTTCGCCCAGCCGAGCGTCAGGCCGTCCACGCGGACCAGCGTCCAGCCTGTCTGTGCTCCGGAAATCGTCTCTCCGGCGAGATAGCGCCGGATCTCTTCTGAATCCGACGGAAGATCCGCGGCGCTCTTCGCGTCCTTCAGCCAGAGCGCCCATGCGTGCGCCGGCTCAAAGCGCCCGCGCAGCAGCTGTCCAAGCTCCAAGCCCGCGCGCAGCACCTTCAGCCCGCATAGCTCCGGCGTTCCCTCCGGCATCTGATAGAGCGTGCTGCCGAAAAGCAGCGGCTTTCCGCACGGCAGCGCCGCGCCGCTTGCCTTTTGGAATTCCAGAAACTCCGGCGGGAAGCGTCCGGACTTCTCCTCCGGCTGCTCTGAAACGTCCTCGCCGCGCTTACGGAGCACAGCCGCGTAATGTCCCTCGCCGCGCAGATGGTGCGGCCAGAGGCGAAATGTGTGCTCCAGCCCCGGCGCGGGATCCTCGACCCAGTCCGGCCTTCCCGGCGCGAACCACGGCGCGGAGACCTCTTCTACATAAAATTCCGGATGCGCATGCAGGAATGCGCTGACCGCGCCCTCGTTTTCCTGCGGAGAAAACGTGCAGGTCGAATAAACGAGCCGTCCGCCGCCCCGCAGCATCTGCGCCGCGCTGTGCAGGATCTCCTGCTGACGCCGGGCGCACATTTCGACCGTTTCCTCGCTCCAATCGGTGACGGCCGCCTCTTCCTTGCGGAACATCCCCTCGCCCGAGCAGGGCGCGTCCACAAGGATCTTGTCAAACCATTCCGGGAAGCGCTCTGCCAGCTGCTTCGGATGCTCGTTCAGCACCAGTGCATTCGCAATTCCGAGCCGTTCCACGTTCCCGGAGAGGATCCGCGCCCGCTTCGGGTGGATCTCATTGCTGACCAGCAGCCCCTCGCCGCGCAGCGCAGCGGCCAGTTGGGTCGTCTTGCCTCCCGGCGCGGCACACAGATCGAGCACCCGTTCGCCGGGCTGCACGTCCAGAAGTCCCGCCGGTGCCATCGCGCTCGGCTCCTGCAAATAGTAAAGCCCCGCGTCGTGATAGGGGCTGAGGCCGGGGCGGCTCTGCACGTCATAGTAAAAGCCGTTCTCCGCCCACGGCACCGGCGTCAGGCCGAACTGCGCGAGCGCAGGCGGCATATCGGTCTTGAGGGGATTGAGGCGCAGACCGACGTTTCTTGGGCGGTCGTAGACCGCGAGGAAAGCCTCATATTCCGTGCCAAGCAGGCGCTGCATCCGCGCAAGGAACAATTCCGGCAGCATTCCGCTCCCTCCCCTTCTTTGCATATTCTGATTTATTATACCGCAAGGCGCGAAAATCGGCAAGGGTAAAGGCGGGAGAAATGTTTTTTCATTTTTTCTGAAAAAAGCGAAAAATAAGTGTTGACATTTTGACCTTCTTCCGCTATAATCAGCCTTGCTGTTCGAGTTGC
>FR887105.1 GCA_000436735.1 Firmicutes bacterium CAG:170 | reverse complement strand
GGCTTTCTGTAGTCTTTTGAAATTATTCCTGACCCTTTGCGGCAAGCTCCTTGAGCGCGTCCTTGCGGGAGAGGTTGACGCGGCCCTTCTCGTCGATCTCCATGACCTTGACCCAGGTCATGTCGCCGATGTTGAGAACGTCCTCGACCTTTTCGACGCGGCGGTTTTCGAGCTTGGAAATGTGGATCATGCCGTCCTTGCCCGGAGCCAGCTCGACGAACGCGCCAATGGGCAGGATGCGGACGACCTTGCCGTAGTACAGCTTGCCGACCTCGGGGACGAAGCAGATATCGTCGATCATCTTCTTGGCGGCGTCGCAGGATGCGGCGTCGGGAGAAGCGATGTGGATGGTGCCGTCGTCGTCGATATCGACCTGTGCGCCGGACTCGGCCACGATCTTCTGGATGGTGGAACCGCCCTTGCCGATGACCTCGCGGATCTTGTCCACGTCGATCTTCATGGTGACCATCTTCGGCGCGAACTCGGAGACCTCCGCGCGCGGCTCGGAAATGCACGGGAGCATGATCTCGTTGAGGATCTCAAGACGGGCCTTGCGGCAGCGCTCGAGCGCGTCGGCAATGATCTCCATGGTCAGGCCGTCGTTTTTGAGGTCCATCTGGATGGCGGTGACGCCCTCAGTCGTACCGGCGACCTTGAAGTCCATCTCGCCGTGGAAGTCCTCGACGCCCTGAATGTCGGTGAAGGTGCGCCACTTACCGGTCTCCTGATCGGTGATGAGGCCGCAGGAAATGCCGGCGACGGGGCGCTTGATGGGCACGCCCGCGTCCATGAGTGCCAGCGTGGAGCCGCAGATGGAGGCCTGAGAGGTCGAGCCGTTGGAGGAGACGACCTCGGAGACGACGCGGATGGCATACGGGAACTCCTCGACGGACGGGATCACGGGCAGCAGGGCCTTTTCAGCCAGCGCGCCGTGGCCGATCTCGCGGCGGGAGGTGGAGCGGCTCGCACGGGCCTCGCCCGTGGACCACTGCGGCATATTATAGTGGTGGATATAGCGGCGCTCGGTCTCGTCATAGATGGTGTCGAGCTTCTGCGCGGCAGACAGCGTGTTCAGCGTGCAGACGGAGAGAACCTGCGTCTGACCGCGGGTGAACAGGCCGGAGCCGTGGACGCGCGGCAGAACGCCGACCTCGGCATCCAGCGGACGGATCTCGTCGGGCGTGCGGCCATCGACGCGCTTGCCCTCGAGCAGCCACTTTTTAACGATCTTCTTCTGCATCTTGTACAGGCAGACGTCGATCTGAACATCCCAGTCGTCCGCGTACTTCTCGCCGAACTTCTCCTTGAAGTCCACGACGGCCTCGGTCAGGCGGGCCTCACGGACGTTCTTGTCGTCGGTGTCGAGCGCGTAGGCGATCTTGTCCAGGCCGTACTCGCACAGATCGTCGAGCATCTCATGGTTGACGGCAGCCTTTTCAAACGTGAACTTCGGCTTGCCGATGGCGGCGACGATGGTGTTGATGAATTCCACGACCTTGACGTTCGTCTCATGGGCCAGCTTGATGCACTCCATGAGGATGTCTTCCTTGACCTCGTTGGCCTCGGTCTCAATCATGACGACCTTCTCGTGGGTCGAGGCGATGGTCACGAAGCACTGGCAGGCGTTGCGCTCGTCCTGAGAGGGGTTGACGATATACTTGCCGTCGAGGTAGCAGACATTGGTGGTCGCGGTCGGGCCGTTCCAGGGAATGTCGGAGTAGGCGATGACGAGGGAGGAGCCGATGGAGGCGACGATCTCAACGGGATTGTCGTAGTCCTGCGCCAGAATGGTGTTCGTCAGAACGACGTCGTTGCGAAGCTCCTCGTCGAACAGCGGCCGCATCGGGCGGTCGATCAGGCGGGAGATGAGAACGCCGCGGTCAGAGGGCTTGCCCTCGCGGCGGTTGAAGGAGCCGGGGATACGGCCGACGGCGTACATACGCTCCTCGACCTCGATGGTCAGCGGGAAATAGTCGATGCCGGCCTTGGGCAGGGGAGAGGCGACCGCGGTGACGAGCACGACGGTGTCGCCGTAGCGGCAGATGGCCTCGGCGTTGCAAAGCTCTGCGACCTTGCCGGTCTCGACGGTAAAGGTGCGTCCGCCGATCTCGGTCTCAAAAATGTGGTGATTCGGGTACTGCTTGTGCGTAATCATGAGAAACCTCCTTTGATTTTCACCTGTATGGGAGGTTTAGCACTTGAAACCGAAGCCGACGGCTCAGCTGCGCTTTCAACTGCTAAAGGAAGCTCCCACACAGAAATTTTGACGTGTGTTTGTGAAAAAGGGCGGCCTTGCGACCGCCCTTTCCGGCTTACGGGTTTGCGTTTGCGGATTACTTACGCAGGCCGAGCTTGGCGACGATCGCGCGGTAACGGTTGATGTCCTTCTTGGCCAGATAGTCCAGCAGGCTGCGGCGCTTACCGACCATCATGAGAAGGCCGCGGCGGGAGTGGTTGTCCTGCTTGTGAACACGCAGGTGCTCGGTCAGGTCATTGATCCGGGAGGTCAGAACCGCGATCTGAACCTCGGGAGAGCCGGTGTCGCCGGGATGGGTAGCGAACTGCTCGATGATAGCAGTCTTTTCTTCTTTGCGCATCATAGTGAATTTCCACCTTTCAAAATATGTCCCATATCCAAGTATCGGGCTGGCGGAACGTCCGTGTAAAACGAACCTTGCCCCGAAACTGAGAAGTGGGTGACCGGCGCATTGCGTCAGCTTGTTTAGAATAGCATAGCTTCCGCAAAAAGTAAAGAAAAACTTTCGGCTTTTCTGCGGCAGACGCAGAAAATGCGCTTTTTGCGCAAAAATCGTCGGAAGCCGCGTCAAAACCGCGTCCGCGCGCATACGATGGATTGGGGCGGCTTCCGCCCCGTCTTACCGCTA
The DNA here is from genome assembly GCA_000436735.1 of Firmicutes bacterium CAG:170. Classification (GTDB taxonomy): domain Bacteria; phylum Bacillota; class Clostridia; order Oscillospirales; family Oscillospiraceae; genus CAG-170. The sequence continues at coordinate 1,207 of FR887105.1, read as the reverse complement.
TGCTTTTTGAGGTGAAATTATGCTGACAGTCGCCAAATTCGGCGGATCGTCTCTTGCGGACGCGGAGCGCTTTCTTCGCGTGCGTGAGATCGTCCGCGCCGACCCCTCCCGGCGTGTCGTTGTGGTATCCGCCGCCGGAAAACGGCACCCGGGCGACCATAAGACGACCGACCTTTTATATCTTTGCCATGCCTATCTGCAATATCACGTCCCGTGCTGGGAGCTGTGGCGCAGGATCGCGGAGCGCTATATCGAAATTCGGAACGGCTGCGGCCTGCAGATCCCGATCGAACAGGAGCTGGACGCGATCTACGCCTCGCTCTCTGCGGAGACCGAGCGCGACGCGCTGGCCTCGCGCGGGGAATATCTGTCCGCACGGCTGATGGCGGAGCTGCTGGGCTTTGCGTTCGTGGACGCCGCCGACTGGCTGCACTTCGACTGCGCAGGGAATGTCCTGCGGGAGGAATCCTACGCAGCGCTCCAATCCCTCGCGGACGGCAGGAAAATCGTAACGCCCGGCTTTTACGGGCGGCTCCCGAGCGGTGCGCTCCATACGTTTTCCCGGGGCGGCTCCGATGTGACCGGAAGTCTGGCCGCGGCGGCGCTCCACGCGGATCTCTGCGAAAACTGGACGGATGTGCCGGGCGTGCTGGCCGCCGACCCGCGCATCGTGGCGCAGCCGGAGGCCGTCGCGTCGCTGAGCTACGATGAGCTTCAGGCGCTCTCCACCGTCGGGATGCAGGTGCTGCACGAATCGGCGGTCGCGCCGCTGCGTGAGCGAGGCATCCCGCTTCAGATCCGCAGCACGCTCCGCCCGGAGCTGCCCGGAACACGCATCTGCTGCCGTCAGGCGGCGGACGCACAGGACTCCGGCGCGGTCGGGATCGCCGGACGGCGCGGGCTGACCATGGTGCGCATCGAAAAAAACGGCGCCGCACCGGACAGCCTGCCTGAGGCCGCCGGGGTGCTGCAAAAATGCGGCGTCGAGGTCTTTCATATGTCGCAGGCCCCCGGCCAGCTGACGGCGCTCGTCTCCGGCTCCGGCGGCGCGGACACCCTCCGCGCGGCCTGCGAGGCGCTCCGGCAGACGCTGCGGCCCGACGATGTGAAGGTGCGGGAAAATCTCAGCGTGCTGGCCGTGCTGCATCGCGGCGCGGGCACCGTCCCGCGCGTGATCGCCGCCGTTGAGGCGGCGGGCGTGCCTGTG
>FR887104.1:1755-8719 GCA_000436735.1 Firmicutes bacterium CAG:170 | reverse complement strand
GCCACACCGCCTGCGGCCGCGAAGCCGCGTCCGAGGCCGCTGCCGTCGTGCAGCTCCTCTGACTCGGGAAGCGCGGAAAGCTCGATCTCGCGGGCCTCAAAAATGCCCATCAGCTCCTCATACGTCAGGACGAAGTCCACGTCGTTCCGCAGCTCCTCCTGCATGGCCTCGAGCTTTTTCGCCGCGCACGGGCCGATAAAGACGACCTTCGCCTCCGGGTGCTCGCGCTTGACGAGCCGGGCGGTGTAGATCATCGGGGTATAGGTCATGGAGATGTTGCCGGACTCCTTCGGGAACAGCCGCCGCGCCATCATCCGCCACGACGGACAGCAGGAGGTGGCAAGGAATTTCTGCTCGTTCGGCACCTTTTCCATAAAGTCGCGCGCTTCCTCGATGGCGCAGATGTCTGCGCCCGCCGCGACCTCCACCACGCCCGCAAAGCCAAGCTGCTTCATGGCAGACAGGAATTTCCCGACAGTCACGTCCTTACCGAACTGGCCGATGAAGGACGGCGCGACGATGGCATAGACATTCCCGTCCTCCAAAATCGCGCGGATGACCTGATAGATCTGGCTCTTGTCCACGATCGCGCCGAAGGGGCAGCTCACGAGGCACTGGCCGCAGGAGACGCAGCGGTCATAATCGATCTGCGCCTTGCCGTATTCGTCCACGCCGATGGCGTCCATGCCGCAGGCTGCCTGACAGGGGCGTTCGAGATGCACGATGGCATGATACGGGCAGGCGGCGGCGCACTTGCCGCACTTGATGCACTGGCTTTCGGTGATGCGGCTGCGGCCGTTGACAAATTTGATCGCGCCCTTGGGACACACGCGCTGGCAGGAGGCCGCAAGGCAGCCCTGACACAGCTCCGTCGCAAAATAGCGGTGGGTCGGGCAGCCGTGGCAGGCGTATGGGATGATGTTGACGAGCGGCGGCTCGTAATACTGCTCGGCGATGGCCGCCTGATCCATGCCCTCGGACAGAAGCGTCCGCTGCTGCACCGGCTGGAGCGACAGGCCCATGGCCAGACGCACGCGCTCACCGGCGATGGCCCGCTCCAGAAATACGGATTCCCGGTGCAGCGGGCTTTGACCCGGCACGATGCGGAAGGGGATGTCCTCCATCTGGGTGTAGTCGCCGGAATAGGCCATCCGGGCGACCTCCGTAAAGACCTGCTTGCGGATATCGGTGATCAATGAGGGGATTCCTCGCATAATGCTTCCTCCTGTTCAGATAAAAGGCTGTCACAGCCCGGCGCGGCGCGCATCTGCCCAGCCGCGCAGATAAAAAGAGAGCCGGGCGCTTACTGGTTCCCTTACAGTAAGCGCCCGGTAAGGGTTTCAGGCAGAACCGGCGTAGGGGGTACGCCGGTGGTCTTGACTGCTGAAAAGAAAACAGGCTGCTCTCTTTATTGTACTGCGCTGCCTCCCATAGCAGGCGCAGGCACAAAACAAAATCCGTCCAGCCATCACAGCTGCACGGAGAGAGCACCCATATCCATATCAGACTGGGATCGTCTTCGGCCCCGGTGACGGCGGAGGCACAGGACAGCGCTCAACGTATCTGACTTATCCCCGAAGGGCATCACAGTGACCGACTCGCGGGGCTTTTCACCCCATTCCGCCTGCGGCATGGCCGCACGCGCCGTCCATCTATTCAGTTCTGCTTTATTATAACACAGTTCCGGCAAATTGCAATGCCTTTTTCAGAAAAACCACATTTTACCAGGCCGAGCGCCCGGAAGCGCCGCTGCATACGCAGCGCGCGTCCGGGATCACTCCTGCACGCTGGAGGGGAACAGCTCACGATTGGTATGCGGCAGGAAGCAGGCCGCAACGAATTCGTCCATGTAGCGCGGGTTGGTGGACAGCTCCATGTAGGTCATGTTCGAGGCCAGCTCATGCACCTTCGCGTCGGCGGTATCGCTCAGCACCATGGCGTAGGCGCCCGCGAGCGAGGAGTTGCCGATATACTCGAAGAGACTGCGGTCGATGTCCGGGAACATGCCGATGCGCACAGCGTTTTCCATGTTGATGCCGGAGCCGATGCCGCCCGCGACATAGACATGCTCGAGAACGCTCACGTCCATATCGAGCGAGGAGAGCATGATGTTGATGGCGGAGAAGATCGCGCCCTTGGCGCGGATGAAGGAGTCGATATCCACGCCGGTGATGGAAATTTCGCGGCCGGTCTCACTTTCCTCCGGGAAGGCGAGGATGTAGCGGCCCATGCCGTGGTGGTCGAACTGGACGCGGCGGCCCTCGCGGACAAACTGACCCTTGGCGGAGATGATGGAGGTGCGGTACAGCTCGGCGATCACGTCAATGATGCCGGAGCCGCAGATGCCGACGGGCTTCTGGCCCTCCGCGCCGACGATGCGGAGCGTCGGCTCCATGGTGTCGCGGTCGATCTGCACGGCCTCGACGGCGCCGTCCGTGGCGCGCATACCGCAGGAAATGTCGCCGCCCTCAAACGCGGGGCCGGCCGAGCATGCGCAGGACATCATGAAGTCCCGGTTGCCGAACACCAGCTCGCCGTTGGTGCCGAGGTCGATGAAGAGCGAGAATTCGTCCTTGTCCCAGATCAGGCTTGTGAACGCGCCCGCGGTGATATCGCCGCCGACGTAGGAGCCGATGTTGGGCGCAAGGCGCACCTGTGCCTCTGGATGTGCAGGCAGGCCGAGATCGGCGGCGCGCAGACCGTCCCAGCGGAAGAAGGTGGGGATATACGGCTCCATGCGGACGGGATTGGCGTCCACGCCGAGCAGCAGATGGTTCATCGTCGTGTTCGAGGCGATGCACAGCCGGAGGATCCGCCGCGCGGAGATCCCGGCGGACTTGCACATGGCCGCCAGCATCGGAACGAGCGTCTCCTTGACGATCGCGTCCTGAAGGCGCTTGACGCCGCCGGGCTTCGTCTGCTCGATGATGCGGTTGATGACATCCGCGCCGTAGCGGATCTGACCGTTGCCGGCAGAGGCCTTCGCCAGCAGCCGTCCGGTCTTCAGATCGGCCAGCACGCCGGTCACGGTCGTGGTGCCGATGTCGATGGCGCAGCCGACCAGCGGCGTTTCATCGTCCGCCGGGACCACGTCCAGCACATGGAATGTGCCGTCCGTCAGCGTACCGGTGACCTTGACGCTGAAATTGCTCTCCCGCAGCGCGGCGGCCAGCTTCTTCACGACGTAGTACGGCAGCTTCACATCCGTGCATTCGATCGCGCCCTTGACGCCCCACTCCAGACGCTCGGTATCCGGCATGGTGTCGTCGAGCGACGGCTCGTCGAGCTGGATGCAGAACTCCGTGAAGTCGTTTTCAAAGTCGATCCCGGCGGCCTTGACATCGGCCTCCAGCTTCTCAAAAATGGCGATCTCCGCGCCGGAGGAGAGATCGGCCGTTTTCATGCGGCTCTGGTAGGCGGACGCGATATCCGGCACCAGTACGGTCACATCGCCGGAGACCTTGCTTGCGCAGCTCAGCCGCCATCCGGCTGCGTAGTCCTCCTCGGAAATGTGGCTCGAGGGATAGCTGTCCACCTCGCCCTCGACCAGCTTCACACGGCACTTGCCGCACGAGCCGTTGCCGCTGCACGGCGCGTCGATGGCGACGTTGGCGCTGCGTGCGGCCTCCAGCAGGGTGGTACCCGGCGTGACGGTGATCACGACCGGCTTCGCGTCATTTTCAAACTGGAAAATGACCTGAGACATGTTTCATTCCTCCTTTGTATCGGCTCGGACGGCGGCGGCCGTCCGTTCTGCGGGCAGCGAGGCTCCCCGGCGGAGACTGCCCGGCAGTTTCCCGATGATACCCTGATTCTAACATGCCCGCCGCGCGATTGCAACGGCGGAAGGAAAAATCGGCCCGCCGGCAGGCGCGCCGGAGAACGCACATCCCTTCTTGTGTATGATAATTCGTCGGGCACAACATTTTGTGTCTTTGAAAACAGGCATTTTCTGTGCAAAAAATTATGATTTTCCTCCAAAAAAGAGTTGAAATTTCCGATGTTCTGTCATAGAATAGGGATGTTCAATTTTTTGAGACGTTGCGTAAAGATTTACGCGGAAAGGCTGCCATGCTGCACGTTGTTCTGGTCGAACCGGAGATCCCTGCAAATACCGGCAACATTGCCCGGACCTGTGCGGCGACGGGCAGTGTGCTGCATTTGGTCAAGCCGCTCGGCTTTGATATCTCCGACAAGGCGGTCAAGCGGGCCGGACTCGATTACTGGCATCTGGTGGACGTCCGGGTGTATGAGGACCTGGATGATTTTTTTGAAAAAAACCATCCGGCGTGTCTGCGGCTTTTCAGCACGAAGGCGCCGAAAAGCTACGCGGAGGCCGATTACCCCGACGGCTGCTATCTGATGTTCGGCAAGGAGACGAAGGGCCTGCCGGAATCGCTTCTGGCCGAGCGCTACGACGAATGCGTCCGCATCCCGATCCGCGCGGAGGCGCGCAGCCTCAATCTCAGCAATTCCGTCGCCGTCGGCGTCTTTGAGGCGCTGCGGCAGCAGGATTTCCCGCATCTGCTCGATCAGGGAAAAATGGTCAACTGGTAAGCACTTTATCACAGGAGGAACATTATGAACTACAACAAGAAATCTGTAGAGGATATCGACGTTCGCGGCAAGCGCGTTCTGTGCCGCTGCGACTTCAACGTACCCACCAAGGGCGGCGTTATCACCAGCGACAAGCGCATCGTCGCGGCTCTGCCGACGATCCAGTATCTCGTCAAGCACGGCGCGCGCGTCATTCTCTGCTCCCACATGGGCAAGCCCAAGAACGGCCCCGATCCCGCGTTCTCGCTTCAGGTCGTCGCCGACCGTCTTTCCGAGCTGCTGGGCCAGCCCGTCAAGATGGCAAAGGACGTTGTGGGCGAAAGCGCCCAGTCTCTGGCCGCCTCTTTGAAGGACGGCGAGGTCATGCTTCTGGAAAACACCCGCTTTGAAAAGGGCGAGACCAAGAACGATCCCGAGCTTTCCAGAAAGCTTGCGTCCCTTGCCGACATCTTCGTCAACGATGCCTTCGGCACCGCGCACCGCGCACACGCCTCCACGGCCGGCGTCGCCGACTATCTGCCTGCCGTCTGCGGCTACCTCGTCCAGAAGGAAGTCTCCATCATGGGCAAGGCCCTGTCCGATCCCGAGCGTCCGTTCGTGGCGATCCTCGGCGGCGCGAAGGTCTCCGATAAGCTCAACGTCATCAACAACCTCCTTGAGAAGGTCGATACGCTCATCATCGGCGGCGGCATGGCCTATACCTTCCTCGCAGCCAAGGGCTACGGCATCGGCAAGTCCCTGTTCGACGCCGAGAAGGTCGATTACTGCAAGGACATGATGAAGAAGGCCGAGGAGAAGGGCGTCAAGCTCCTTCTGCCGGTCGATACCGTCATTTCCGCAAACTTCCCCGACCCCATTGACGCCCCCATCGACGTCAAGACCGTTTCCGTGGACGCCATCCCGGCGGACATGGAGGGCATGGACATCGGTGAAAAGACCCGCGAGCTCTTTGCCGACGCCGTGAAGAACGCAAAGACCGTCGTCTGGAACGGCCCGATGGGCGTTTTCGAGAACCCGACCCTTGCCAAGGGTACCATCGCCATGGCACAGGCGCTGGCCGATTCCAGTGCGACCACCATCGTCGGCGGCGGCGACTCCGCAGCGGCCTGCGAGCAGCTTGGCTTCGCCGACAAGATCACGCACATCTCGACCGGCGGCGGCGCTTCCCTCGAATTCCTTGAAGGACTCGAGCTGCCCGGTATTGCCTGCCTTCAGGACAAATAAATTGGGCCGGCGGATCTTTTCCGGCAATACGGCGTTTGTAAAGGCGTGAAGTACACCCGGTACGTCTGCGCCTTTACACCTTGTCCTGCCGGAAAATCTCTCGCCGGAGCGGAATCGGCTTGCCCTGCACGAAAATCTCTCGCCGGCGGTGAAGATGGCTGGCCGGGAATTTCTTGCCGATGGCGAAACCGGTTTGCCGGGATTTTTCGCCGGAGTGGATTCACTGACCGGAAATTTCCCGGCGGAGCGAACGCGGATGGATGGAAGCCTTCTCGCGGGAGCGGGGGCCTGACCGTGCAGGCGCGCCGCAGAAGCAGCAAACACAAATTTTGATTTCACATATATAAAATTAGGAGATTTCACATCATGAACAGAAAGTATCGTAAGACCGTTATCGCGGGCAACTGGAAAATGAACAAGACGCCGACCGAGACCAAGGCGTTCATGAACGAGTTCAAGACCATCATGCCCAAGGGCCGCTGGTGCGACGTCGCGCTGTGCGTTCCCGCCGTCTGCATCCCCGCCGCCGTCCGCGCCATGCGCGAGACCCGCGTCGGCATCGGCGCTGAAAACTGCAACGCCAACGCCTCCGGCGCCTACACCGGCGAGATCGCAGCCAACATGCTCGTGGACGCGGGCTGCAAGTACGTCATCCTCGGCCATTCCGAGCGCCGCGCCATGGGCGAGACCGACAAGGACGTCAACGCCAAGGTCCTGACCGCGCTGGAAAACGGCCTCGTTCCCATCATGTGCGTCGGCGAAACGCTGGAGCAGCGTGAGACCGGCATCACCACCGAGTGGATCACCATGCAGATCAAGGCCGGCCTCAACGGCGTCGCCGAGGACAAGATCCGCAAGATGATCATTGCCTACGAGCCGATCTGGGCCATCGGCACCGGCAAGACCGCGACTCCCGAGCAGGCGGAAGAGGTCTGCGAGAGCATCCGTGCGGTCATCCGCAAGATGTACGGCGCGAAGATCGCCCGCGCGATCTCCATTCTCTACGGCGGCTCCATGAACGATAAGAACGCTTACGATCTGCTGGCTCAGCCCGACATCGACGGCGGCCTCATCGGCGGCGCTTCCCTCGTTCCCGAGAAGTTCGTCAAGATCATCGAAGCAGCCAACCAGCCCACCATCTGAATCCAATAACAGCAAGCGCCCGGGGGTTTGTTTCCCCGGG
>FR887104.1:0-1725 GCA_000436735.1 Firmicutes bacterium CAG:170 | reverse complement strand
CGGGGGGGGCAGGAGAAGACGGCGGAGCGCTGCGAACGCAGCACCCTCAAACGGAAAACGCTTCGCTGGTTTTCCGTTTGAATGGGCTTGCGTCCTGCTGCGCGCATAATTTGTGTGCCGCAGGCACACAAATTCCACACTTGCAGGACGTAGCGTGTGTTTTCCGAGGTACACGCCCTCGGAAAACACGATCAACATTTTATTCCGCCGTGCGCGGCGGAACTCTGCGAGGCTTTTTCTTATTGTGCCACAGTGAACAGCGCGTAGAAATAGCCCTTTCGCTGCATCAGCTCGTCGAAGCTTCCGCTCTCGGCGAGCGTTCCGTTTTTCAGGACGAAAATACCGTCATAGCGGCGCAGAAGCGCTTCCTCCAGCGAATGCGTCACGACGATGCGCGTCATGCCCGTCAGATTGAGGATGTCGCTCGAGACCTGATGCGCGGTCTGCACGTCCAGCGCGGCGGTCGCCTCGTCCACCAGCAGGACGGAGGACTTTTTGAGCAGGCTCCGCGCGATGGAGACGCGCTGCTTTTCGCCGCCGGAAAGTCCCTTCCCGTTTTCGCCGCAGAGATAATCCGCGCCGCGCGCGTCGAGCAGCTCCCGGAGGTGTGCCCGGCGGATGGCCTCGTCCTGCGCCTCCTGCGGGAATTCGCGGAACATCGAGACATTGTCCCGGATAGAGGCGTTGAACACGAACACGTTCTGCTGGATCACCGACATCAGCCCGTACAGCGCCTCTGGCGACAGCTCGCGCAGCTCCGTGCCGTCCAGCAGGACGCTGCCCCGGTAGCCCGTGTTTTCCGCCAGCAGCAGATTCAGGAGCGTGGACTTTCCGCTTCCGCTGCCGCCGACGATGGCATAGGCTCTCCCGGCCTCAAAGCGGGCGGAAACATGGCGCAGAACATCCTTTCCCGCCTCATAGCCGAAGGAAACGTCCCGCAGCTCGATGCCGTGCTCCAGCCGGGAGAGCGTCCGGCTGCCGCCCGCGGAGCCGTCCTTTTCCAGTGCGTCGGCCAGCTTCCCGATCAGGCCCAGCGCCGCCCGGCGTCCGGCCAGAAGCGCGGGCAGCTCGCTGACCGGCCCAATCATGAAATTCATCAGGTTGACGAACAGAATGACCGTGCCTGCCGTGAGGCCGCTGCCCGACAGCGCCAGCCACGCACCGGCGAGAAATACGCCCAGCTGCGCAACGAGCCCGGTCACGGCGCCGATCGTGCCGATCAGCACCTTGAGCCGCCTGCGGCTGAATTTTTCCTGCTCCAGCGCGCGGTTGCTCTCGGCAAACAGCTGGAAGATCTCCCTTTCGGCCTTGAACGTCTTGACGACCGCGAAGCCGCTGAGACAGTCCGACAGCGCGGCGGTGAAGTCCCGGTTTCGCTCCGAGACCTGCTTTTCCGCCGCTTGCAGCCTCCCGCCGGTCAGGAGCGACGCTGCCAGCGGCAGCGCCGTCACACCAACCGCGATGGCGGTCAGCAGCGGAGAATACCAGAGCATCATGAACAGCGCGCCGAAAAACGTCACCGTCTTGGTGATCACAGCGAGCTGCTGCGCGAGATAGTCCGCCTCCACGCTGGCCGCGTCGTTGGTCAGCGCGGAGAGATACGCCGCCGTGCTCTCGTCGCGGAAGGAGGCGATGCTCTTTTCCGTGAGCTTCTGAAAGGCAAGCTCCTTATACTGGCGCATGGCGCGCGCGATAAAGCGCGGCTCGGAGGCGTATTTCAGCAGG
>FR887103.1:7425-12403 GCA_000436735.1 Firmicutes bacterium CAG:170 | reverse complement strand
GTGGGCGATGAATACTGCGAGATCGGCTTCGGCACCGGCGCGGTCAAAATGACCCCGGCGCATGACCCCAACGACTTTGAAGTCGGCCTGCGGCACAATCTGGAGATCATCCGCGTCCTCAACGACGACGGCACCGTCAACGAAAACGGCGGCAAGTATCATGGCATGGACCGCTACGCCTGCCGGAAGGCGATCGTTGCGGATCTCGAGGCCGAGGGCTACCTTGTGAAGGTCGAGCCGTATTCCCACAACGTCGGCACCTGCTACCGCTGCCACAACGATGTGGAGCCGCTCATCTCCGCGCAGTGGTTCGTTAAAATGGCGCCGCTGGCGAAGGAAGCGCTCGAGGTCGTGAAGGATGGCCGCATCCGCTTCGTTCCCGACCGCTTCACCAAGATCTACAACAACTGGATGGAAAACGTCCACGACTGGTGCATCTCCCGTCAGCTCTGGTGGGGCCACCAGATCCCGGCGTGGTACTGCGACGAGTGCGGACACATCAACGTCTCGCGTGAGGACCCGACGAAGTGCGAAAAGTGCGGCTGCACGAAGCTGACCCGCGAGGAGGACGTGCTCGATACCTGGTTCTCGTCGGCGCTCTGGCCGTTCTCGACGCTCGGCTGGCCGGATCTGGATTCGAAGGATCTGCAATACTGGTATCCCACGACCGATATGGTCACGGGCTATGATATCATCTTCTTCTGGGTCGCGCGTATGATCTTCTCCGGCATGGAGCAGATGAAGAAGGAGCCGTTCAAGACCGTCTTTATCCACGGCCTTGTCCGCGACGACAAGGGACGCAAGATGTCCAAGTCGCTCGGCAATGGCATCGACCCGCTGGAAATGATCGACAGCTACGGTGCGGACGCCCTGCGCTTCAACCTCATTACCGGAAATTCGCCCGGAAACGACATGCGCTTCTACACCGAAAAGTGCGAGGCTATGCGTAATTTCGCCAACAAGATCTGGAACGCGAGCCGCTATGTGCTCATGAATCTGACCATCGACGAGACCGGCCTTCCGCCCATGGACGAGCTGGAGATCGAGGACAAGTGGGTGCTCTCGAAGCTCAATACGCTCATCAAAGAGGTCACGGAGAACATGGACGCCTATGAGCTGGGCGTGGCCTCTGCGAAGGTCTATGACTTCATCTGGGACACCTACTGCGACTGGTATATCGAGCTGACCAAGGCCCGTCTGTACGCCGAGGACGAAAAGAGCAAGCGCAACGCCCAAAAGGTGCTGGTCTATGTGCTCGATCAGTTCCTGCGGCTGCTGCATCCGTTCATGCCGTTCATCACCGAGGAGATCTGGCAGGCCATCCCGCACGAGGGAGAGTTCCTCATCAAGGCCGAGTGGCCCGTCTACCGCGAGGAGCTGAGCTTCAAGGCGGAGGCCGCCGTCATGGAATCGGTCAAGAACGCCATTTCGGCCATCCGAGCCCGCCGTGCGGAGATGAACGTCCCGCCGTCGAAGAAGGCCGCGCTCTACGTCGTTTCTTCGCACGCCGATACCTTCCGTCAGGGCGAGGGCTTTATTAAGCGTCTGGCCTATGCCGATCAGGTCGTTATCTGCGACGGCGACCCGGAGGGTCACGAGGATATGCTCTGCGTGGTCACGGCGGACGCGAAGCTCTATATCCCGCTGTCACAGCTCATCGACGTGGAAAAGGAGTTGGCCCGCATCGCAAAGGAAAAGGAAAACTGCCTGCGGCAGATCGCCATGTTCGAGGGCAAGCTCAACAATGAGCAGTTCGTCTCCCGCGCGCCGGAAAAGGTCGTCGCCGATCAGCGCGAAAAGCTTGAAAAGAACCGCGCGCTCCTGCATCAGCTGGAGGAAAGCGAAGCGCGTCTGAAAAAGTAAGACGCCGCCCGCGTTTCGACGGGAAAAGCCGGGAATAAATTCTATAATGGACACGCATGGAGCTTCCGTGCGTGTCCATTTTTTGATATAGGGAGGATTTCCTTTGAATCTGACGAGCTTTTTACAGGACAAGCGTCTGACCATCGCGCTCAAGGGCGAGATCGACCACCACAGCGCGAAGGACACGATGCGCGTGGTCGGAAACAAGATCGACCTCTATCTGCCGGTCGTCTGCGTGCTGGATTTCCGGGAGGTCGGCTTTATGGATTCCAGCGGCATCGCCATCGTCATTTCCGCCATCCGGCATATGCGGGAGATCGGAGGAAAGGTGCTGCTCCGGGACGTTCCGGCGCAGCCGATGAAGGTGCTGCTGGCCTCCGGGATCGACAAAATCGTGCAAATTGAAGAGAGGAGCCTAGTCAATGAAGTGTGAGAATTATATGAAGCTCGAATTTCCGAGCCGTTCCGCAAACGAGAGCTTCGCGCGGGCCAGCGTCGCGTGCTTTGCCGCGCAGCTAGACCCGACGCTCGACGAAATGAACGACATCAAGACTGCCGTCTCCGAGGCGGTCACAAACTGCATTGTCCACGCCTATAAGGACACCATCGGGACAGTCTATCTCCGCTGCCGCATCCTGTCCGGCGATACGCTGGACATACAGGTCAAGGACCGGGGCTGCGGCATTGCGGATGTGGAGGCCGCCCGCAAGCCGATGTTCACGACCGGCGGTGAGGAGCGCAGCGGCATGGGCTTTACGATCATGGAGAGCTTCATGACGGAGCTGCGCGTCGCGTCCGTACCCGGAAAGGGCACGACCGTACATATGAAGCGGAAGATCGTCCGGCGGGGGAGTCCGGCGTGACCGTGACGCAGGAAGAACTGATCCTCCGCGCCCAGGGCGGCGACCGTCAGGCTGGGGAGCAGCTGGTCGTGGAGAATTCCGGCCTGATCTGGTCGATCGCACGGCGCTATTTCGGGCGCGGCGTCGATCCGGACGATCTGTACCAGCTTGGCTGTGTCGGCTTTCTCAAGGCCATCGCGGGCTTTGACGTGCAGTACGGGACGCAGTTTTCGACGTATGCCGTCCCGAAGATCGCAGGCGAGATCCGGCGCTTTCTCCGTGATGACGGCTCCGTCAAGGTCAGCCGGAGCCTCAAGGAACGCGCCGCCGCCATCAAGCTCACGCGCCAGAGGCTGACCGGAACGCTCGGACGGGAGCCGTCGCTCTCGGAGCTTGCGGCGGAGCTTGATTTGACCGTTGAGGAGATCGCGTCGGCGGAGACGGCGACCGCCAGCGCCGAATCCATCCAGAAGGAGACCGGCGAGGAGGGCTTCACGCTCGAAAACGTGCTCTGCACGTCCGGGATCGAGGACGGCATTCTGGAGCGCGTTGCGCTGCGCGACGCTATTGCAAGGCTGCAAAGCCGGGAGCAGACCGTCATCGTCCTGCGCTATTTCCACGCACTGACACAGGAAAAGGTGGCGCAGATCGTCGGTGTGTCGCAGGTGCAGGTGAGCCGCATCGAAAAGAAGGCGCTGGCTGAGCTTCGTAAATATATTTGACGCAAGGGCGAAAATGTTTTAGAATAACAGCATCCGAATGAAATGGGTGCCGTTATGAACACTGAATTTGAAAACCGATTTCTGAGCGCACGGAGGGCCGTGATCGCATCCTGCTTTTCCAGCCTCAATGATATGCAGCTTCAGGCCGCTCTGACGACAGAGGGGCCTTTGCTGCTTCTGGCCGGAGCCGGAAGCGGCAAAACGACCGTTTTGATCCAGCGCATTGCCAATCTGATCTCCTATGGCTGCGCCTCCGACAGCGCGGAGATCCCCGACTATATCTGCGAGGAGGATGTCACGTTCCTCGAGCAGTATTTAGCTGCGCCGGAGCCTTCGCAGAAGGCCCGCGCGGACGCGCTATGCGCGCTCCGGCCCGTTGCGCCGTGGAGCATCATTGCCATCACGTTCACCAACAAGGCTGCGAATGAGCTGAAGGAGCGTCTGACGCGGATGCTGGGCACAGAAGCGCTGGACGTGTGGGCCATGACCTTCCACTCCGCCTGCTGCCGCATTCTCCGGCGCGACATCGAAAAGCTTGGCTTCGACCGGAGCTTTACGATCTACGACACGAGCGACTCCGAGCGCGTGGTGAAGGACATCCTGCGCGACATGAGTCTGGACGAAAAGGTCTTTGCGCCGCGTCTGGTGCTGAGCATCGTCTCCAAGGCCAAGGACAAGCGGCAGGAGCCTGCGGAATTCGAGCGCACGGCGGCCTTCTCCGGCGACTACCGGATGGAGAAAATCGCGCTCATCTACGCCGAGTACCAAAAGCGCCTCAAGGAGGCGAACGCTCTGGACTTTGACGACATCATCCTCAAGACCGTCGAGCTTCTGGAACGATTTGAGGATGTTCGTACATACTATCAGAAGAAGTTCCGCTATGTTCTGATCGACGAGTATCAGGACACGAACCTGCTGCAATACCAGCTCTCGTCGCTGCTGGCAGGCGGGTATGAGAATATCTGCGTCGTCGGCGACGACGACCAGTCGATTTACAAGTTCCGCGGCGCGACCATCGAAAACATTCTTTCCTTTGAGAAGCAGTACCGCGGCGCGAAGGTCATTCGCCTCGAGCAGAATTACCGCTCCACGGAGATCATTTTGCAGGCGGCCAACGCCGTTATTTCCCACAACAAGGGCCGTAAGGGGAAGACGCTCTGGACGAAAAACGGCGGCGGTGAAAAGATCACAGTCTACGAGGCAAACGACGGCGTGGACGAGGCAAACTACGTTGCAAACCGGATCATTACCCGTTCGCACGGCCGCGGCTTCAAGGATTACGCCGTTCTTTACCGCACGAACGCGCAGTCCAACGCGATGGAATATGCGTTCAAGCGCAGCGGCGTTCCATACCGCATCATCGGCGGCACGCGCTTCTTTGACCGCGCGGAGGTCAAGGACATGCTGGCCTATCTCTGCGTGATCAATAACCGCGCGGACGATCTCCGCCTGCGGCGCATCCTGAACAATCCGCCGCGCGGCATCGGCCCGAAAACCATCGAGATGGCCGAGCGGCAGTCAACCGCGGCTGCCCTACCGCCCTACAGAGTC
>FR887103.1:0-7405 GCA_000436735.1 Firmicutes bacterium CAG:170 | reverse complement strand
GTCTACTGTACCATTCCCGACCCCTACAGCTATCCGAGCCTTGAAAAGGCGGCGCAGAAGCTGATGGCGTTCACAGTCATGATCGAGGAATGCGCGGAGCTGCTGCAAACGCTGAGCCTTGCGGATTTTTACGACGAGGTGCTGGTGCGGACGGGCTATCTCGCCATGCTGGAGGAAAAGGACGACGTGGAATCGCGCACCCGCGCGGAAAACGTCCGCGAACTCAAATCCAGCATCCTCAGCTACATGGAAAACAGCGATGCGCCGACACTCTCCGGTTTTTTGGAGGAGATCGCGCTCTATACCGACATCGAGCAGTATGACGCCGACGCGGACGCCGTCGTCATGATGACCATGCACAGCGCCAAGGGACTGGAATTTCCGAATGTGTTCCTTGTCGGCGTGGAGGAGGGACTTTTCCCCGGTACGCGAAGCCTCGGCGACCCGGACGAGATGGAGGAGGAACGGCGGCTCTGCTACGTCGCCATCACGCGCGCCAAGCAGACGCTCTGCGTCAGCTACGCGCGGCAGCGTATGCTTTACGGACGCACCAACAGCTGCCTGCCGTCGCGCTTTATCGACGAGCTGCCCGAGGAATGCGTAGAACGCGTCGGCGTGATGCCGCGCAGGCCGGAGACAGAGCGCTATGAGCGCCCGCGGTCGAGCCTCTACGGCGACGACGGCTGGTACCGCCCATCTGCGCCTGCGCGTCCTGCGCGGGACTATTCCTCCGTTACGCAGACGCTGAAAAAACCGAAGGCAAACGTTTCGTTCGCAAAGGGCGATATGGTCATGCACAAGGCGTTCGGAAAGGGAATGGTGCTGACCGTTCTGCCGATGGGCGGCGACGCGCTGCTGGAGATCGCGTTCGAAGGCTGCGGCACCAAGCGCCTCATGGCCAACGCCGCAGGCGTCCACATGACGAAGCTCTAAGGAATCCTGAATAAATCGCGTGCACCTTCATACCCATAGGGTGTGGAGGTGTGCCCATGAATCGAAGAAAACAAAACCGACGCCGCTTCCGGTTGATTCTGTTCCTGCTGCTTTTTGCCGGGGTGCTGGTGCTGCTGCGCTTCCGCTATATGCCCTTTTTGCGTGAGGCCGCGCGGACGCGCGTCATCAACGTCGCCTCCGACCGCATCAACGACGCCATCTATGCTCAGATCGCCAGCGGCTCGATCGATTACTCCCGCGTCGTGTGTCTGGAAAAGAACACGAACGGGGAGATCACGGCGCTCCGCACAAATATGGCGGAGATCAATCAGCTGAAGGCGGAGACGCTGGCGCTGCTTTCGGAGCAGCTGATGGAAATGGACACGGAGGAGCTGAAAATTCCGATTGGGAGCATTCTCATGCCGGAATTTCTCGCCGGAAAGGGGCCGGGGCTGCCGATCCGTGTCGTCGCGCTCAGCACGACCGACGCCGACTTCTACAGCGAGTTCACCTCTGCCGGGATCAACCAGACACACCAGCGCATTTTGCTGGAGATCAAGATCTGCATGAGCGTCCTGACGCCAGCCGGGACGGAAAGCGTCGATGTGGCGTCGGTGATCGTCGTGGCGGAGACCGTGATTGTCGGCAGCGTGCCGGACAGCTATTTTCAGCTCGGACAATTGCCGTCCTCAGAAGAGAAAGGATGACCGATATGGATATCAGACAGGAAATGGAGCAGCTCATTCGTGAGCTGGAACGCGCCAATCACCAGTATTATGTGCTCGACGCGCCGGAGATGCCGGACTTTGAGTACGACCGGAAGCTGCGGCAGCTCGAGGAGCTGGAACGCGAATATCCGCAGTACGCCTCGCCGCTGAGTCCGACGAAGCGCGTCGGCGGCGAAGCGGTCAGCGCGTTCCAGAAGGTACGCCACGCCGTCCCGCTGGAAAGCTTGCAGGATGTTTTTTCCTTTGAGGAATTTGAGGAATTCGACGCGCGGCTGCGTGAGACGGAGCCGAACGCCGTCTACAGCGTTGAGCCGAAGGTGGACGGCCTGTCCGTCGCGCTGGAATATGTGGATGGGCAGTTCGTGCGCGGCGCGACGCGCGGCGACGGACTCGTCGGCGAGGACGTGACCGAAAATCTCAAGACCATCCGCTCCATTCCCATGACGCTTGAGGGCGCGCCCGCACGGCTGATCGTGCGCGGCGAGGTGTTCATGCCGCGTGCCAGCTTTGCCCGCCTCAACGAGGCGCGTGAGGCGGCAGGGAAGAGCCTATTCGCCAATCCGCGCAATGCGGCGGCTGGCTCCCTGCGCCAGCTCGACCCGAAGATCGCCGCCCAGCGCGGACTGGATATCCTTGTTTTCAATATGCAGCTGGCGGAGGGCGTCTCCTTTGAGACGCACGCGCAGACGCTGGATTATCTGCGCGGCCTCCGCTTTAAGGTCATTCCCTATACGCTCTGCGGCTCCGCAAGGGAAGCGGAAAGCCAGATTACCGCCATCAACGAGGGCCGCTATGGCCTGAGCTACGATATCGACGGCGCGGTCATGAAGCTCAACAGCCTCGCCGGACGCGCACGTCTTGGCAGCACGGCAAAATTCCCGCGCTGGGCCGCGGCGTTCAAATACCCGCCGGAGATCAAATCGACCGTTCTGGAGGATATCGTCGTGCAGGTCGGCCGGACGGGCGTGCTGACGCCGCGCGCGGTCGTCGCGCCGGTCTATCTGGCCGGAACGACCGTCACGAGCGCGACGCTCCACAATCAGGACTTCATTTCAGAAAAAGACGTCCGCATCGGCGATACGGTGAAGATCCGGAAGGCGGGGGAGATCATCCCCGAAATTCTGGAGGTGGAGCTGGACAAGCGCCCCGCCGGTGCGAAGCCGTATTTTTTGCCGCGGTTCTGCCCGGTCTGCGGCGCGCCGGTCGAGCGCGACGAGGATGGAGCAGCGCTCCGCTGCACCGGCGCGGAATGTCCGGCGCAGCTTTCACGGAATCTGGCGCACTTTGTCTCGCGCGAGGCAATGGACATCGACGGCCTCGGAAGCGCCATCATCGATCAGCTGATCGAGCATAAAATGATCGCCAATCCCGCCGACCTCTATCAGCTCGACTACGAGGCCTTTGCGGAGCTGCCGGGTCAGGGACAAAAATCGGCGGACAACCTCCGCAAGGCAATCGAAGCAAGCAAGCAGAACGATCTTTCGCGCCTGCTGACCGCGTTCGGCATTCGTCAGGTCGGCGTCAAGGCGGCAAAGACCCTCGCCGCGCACTTCGGCACGCTGGACGCGCTGATGGGTGCATCGGTGGAGGAGCTGAGCGCAGTTCCGGATGTGGGCGAGATCACCGCCGAGAGCATCCACGGCTGGTTCGCAAGCGCGCAGTCCCGCGACCTGATCGAGCGGCTGCGCGCAGCTGGCGTCAATTTCGAAAGCCGCAATATCGTGACCGACACGCGCTTTGCCGGAAAGACCTTCGTTCTGACCGGCTCTCTGAGCCTGTTCACGCGCGACGAGGCGACGGAAAAGATCGAAGGCTTCGGCGGCAAGGCCTCCGGCTCTGTTTCCAGGAAAACGACCTATGTCGTCGCGGGCGAAAACGCGGGCAGCAAGCTGAAAAAAGCCAATGAGCTTGGGATCCCTGTCCTGACCGAGGAAGAATTCCTGGAGATGCTGAAATGAGAGCAGAACTTCTATGCAGCTGCGGCCTGCTTTTGGAACATGCGGGCAGCCGCATTCTGATCGACGCGCCGAACGGCACCATCCCGCCGTTTTATGAATTCCCGGACGCGGAAATGCAGAAATTATTGGATGGGACGGGCGTTTATTCCGGCCTGTGCGGCGTGTTTTTTACGCATCTGCACCCGGATCATTACGATGAAGCGCGGGTAAACGCCCTGCTCTGCAGGCGCGGCGCACTGACAACGTTTTTGCCGGACAAACAGATGCCTGAGACGATCACACGGACGGCCGGGCCGTTTACCGTGGAATGCCGCCACTTTCCGCACATGCCGGCTCCGAAGTTCCCGGATGTGGCGCACTATGTCCTGCTGGTCACAGCAGGCGGCCGGAGCGTCTACATCACGGCGGACGCCGTTCCGGATGCGGCGGCGCATCGCGCAGTCCTGCACGCCCGGAGACCGCAGCTGGCCTTCTGGAACAGCCAGAGCCTGTCCTATCCGGATATGCGCGCGCTCCTGCGCGAGGAAACGGAGCAGAGCGCGATCTATCACATGCCGGTCGATCCGGCAGACCAAAGCGGCATCCGGCGCAAGAGCGAACGCAATATGCAGCGCTATGGCGCGGAGCTGCCGAATGTCCGCGTCCTGACGCAGTATCCCTCGGAACTGAATGTTTAAAAAGCTGAGCTGCCGCCCCATTACAGGGCGGCAGCCTTTTTGTCAGGAATCAATGGCGGGATTCATAAAATAGACATTCTTCTGGTCGAGCTTTTCGCGCAGCAGCTGGACAGCCTCGCCGAAGCGCTGGAAATGCACGATCTCGCGCTCACGGAGGAAGCGGATGACGTCGTTCACATCCGGGTCGTCGGAGAGCCGCAGGATGTTGTCGTAGGTCAAGCGGGCCTTCTGCTCTGCCGCCAGATCCTCGACGAGATCGGCCATGGGGTCGCCGGTGACGGCGATGCTGCCCGCGCTCCACGGCGTGCCGGAGGCCGCCTGCGGATAGACGCCCGCCGTATGATCGACGAAGTAGGGCGCGAAGCCCGCTTCCCGCTGCTGCTCCTCCGTCAGATTCCGTGTCAGCTGGTGAACGATCGTACCGACCATCTCCAGATGCCCAAGCTCCTCCGTGCCGATGTCCGTCAGGAGGCCCTTCAGCTCCGGATAGGGCATGGAATAGCGCTGGCTCAGATACCGGAGGGAAGCGCCAAGCTCCCCGTCTGGACCGCCATATTGCGAAATGATGATCGCCGCGAGGCGCGGATCGGTATTGGCGATCTTGATCGGATACTCCAACCGCTTTTCATATACAAACATGCTCAGCCCTCCTTACGGTATTCCCACGGCCACGGATCGTTCAGCCATGTGTATGTTCCGCTCTGTGCCGATTCCAGCTGCGTGAGCGCGGCACCGCTCTGCTGGTACTGCTGCATGGCCTCTTCGTAGCGCTCCGCGTACTGATTGAAGAGCGCGGTCGCCTCTGTGTCGCTCTGGTGCGTATCGAGATAAAGTCCCAGTTCCCGGAGCGCAAAGCCAAGCTCCTGGATCTGGACGAGCGCCGTGCCGTTTTTCTCCGTCTCGTTGACCTTTCCCATAAACGGCAGGTCAAGGCCCGGGAAGATCGTCCCGCGAACGAGCGCCTTCGGCGTCTGGTACTGCTTACTTCCGCCCTGCTGGAACGGAACGTATGGATTGGCCAGCGGCGCGCAGCTCGGAAGCTGTCCGTCCGCGTCCGCGCAGAGATAGGGGAGAGCCGGCGTCTGCTCGTCAGCCGCTGCCCGTGCCTGCATGGCCGCGCGCTGCTCCTGTTCGTTTCTGCAACAAGCTGTCAAAATAAAACTCCCTTTCTGAGTGTGTTTGCGGCAGTGTTCTGCCCATTCCCAATGTATGCCGTCAGGTTTCGACATGTGAGAACGCAGAGACTTGACTTGAGGCGATTATCTGATAGAATAAAAACGATCCGCGCTGGCGGTATCCTTTGCCTGTAGGGAGATACGATCATGTTCAAGCTTATCAAAACTGAGGGGAAAGCCCGGCGCGGCGAGTTCACCTGCCCGCACGGAACGGTGCAGACGCCGGTTTTCATGAATGTCGGCACACAGGCCGCGATCAAGGGCGCGCTGAGCGCAGAGGATCTGGAGCACATCGGCACGCAGGTCGAGCTTTCGAATACCTATCACCTGCATCTTCGTCCCGGCGACGAGACGGTCAAGGCCATGGGCGGACTGCATAAGTTCATGACGTGGAACGGCCCCATTCTCACGGATTCCGGCGGCTTTCAGGTATTTTCTCTTGCGCAGCTGCGCAAAATCAAGGAAGAGGGCGTGACGTTCGCCTCCCACCTCGATGGTCACAAGATCTTTATGGGGCCAGAGGAGAGCATGCGCATCCAGTCCAACCTTGGCTCGGACATCGCCATGGCGTTTGACGAGTGCGTGGAAAATCCTGCGAAGTATCCCTATGCCAAGGCCTCCTGCGAACGGACGGCGCGCTGGCTTGCGCGCTGCAAGGAGGCGCTTGCAAAGTACAATGCCGAGCCGGACGCCGTCAATCCCGGCCAGCAGCTCTGGGGCATCAATCAGGGCGCTACGTTTGACGATCTGCGCATCTGGCACATGAAGGAGATCGCCAAGCTCGACCTGCCGGGCTACGCCATCGGCGGCCTTGCCGTCGGCGAAAGCACGGAGGAGATGTACCGGATCATTGAGGCCGTCGAGCCGTACATGCCCGCCGACCGGCCGCGCTATCTGATGGGCGTTGGGACACCGTCGAACATCATTGAGTCCGTCGCGCGCGGCGTGGACTTCTTCGACTGCGTCATGCCCGCGCGCAACGCACGTCACGGCCGTCTCTTCACATGGAGCGGCGCGGTCAATATGAAAAACGCGAAATACGAGCGTGACGAGCGCCCGATCGACCCGGAATGCGACTGCCCGGTCTGCCGCCGGTTCAGCCGGAGCTACGTCCATCACCTTTTCAAGGCGGAGGAAATGCTTGCGATGCGGCTGAGCGTGATGCACAATCTGTATTTCTACAACAAGCTCACTGAGCGCATCCGCGCAGCGCTGGACGACGGCTGCTTTGCGGATTTCCGCGCGGAGTATTCCGAAAAGCTCTCACAGAAGATCTGAGCCGCAGATTTTACAAATTATTCATCGAAAATCCTGAGCGTCACTTGAAAAGTGCGCTTTATAACGCTATAATAACAAAAGATTAAAACACGGAGGAAAGTATATGTACCTGTTTTTAAGCTCTGCGGCCGGAACTGACGCGGCTGCCGGCGGCGGCTCCATGATTATCATGATGGTCGTTCTGATCGCTGTGTTCTACTTCCTGATGATCCGCCCGGAAAACAAACGGAAAAAGGAAGCGGAGGCCATGCGCAACGCGCTGAAGGTCGGCGATAACATCACGACCATCGGCGGCATCATCGGCGACATTGTCAGCGTCAAGGACGATTCCATCGTCCTTGAGACCAGCTCTGACCGCGTCCGCGTGGAATTCGCGAAGTTCGCCGTTTCGACGAACAACACGGCGGAAAAGGAAGCTGCCAAGAAGCGTACTGCCGCTGCCGAAGCCCGCAAGCAGGCCAAGGCCGACAAGAAGAAAAAGTAATTGCAGAGCTAAAAGCTCCGGTGAAAGAGCGGGTGGTTATAAGACAGTAATGTCTGCCGGGAATGTTATTAAAGCCACATGATAGAATGAAACAAAGCAATAAGTTGGAATGATAAGGGAGGTAAGGTCTAACATGCCAACAATTCAGTTAAAGGCGATGACGCGAGAACTA
>FR887102.1 GCA_000436735.1 Firmicutes bacterium CAG:170 | reverse complement strand
CGTTCGATCTTGCGTCGATCCTTTTTAAGTTGAGACCTTTTAAGTTGCTCCGTACTCCTTCGCCGCATGGTCATCTGCCGTACCTGCCGCTCTTCTGCGTCCTCTCCAAGCAGACGAGACGATTCCTGCTTGGCGCTGAGCAGCATAATAAGAGATGGCTTCTCATGCATGGCGTCCTCTAACTGCTGTTCTGCCGCCTTTTCCTGCGCAGGGCGGATGGCCTGTCGTTCTTTATACAACTCCACCGGGTCAAAATCCGCAGTCAGCGCTTTCAGCTCAGCATATTCAGCCAGCGCCTTATCTAACTCGGCAGAGTATTTCTGTTCCTGCGCCTCCAGCTTTTTCAGGCCAGCCGCCATAGTGGCAATGTCCTTGCGGAACGCCTCTGCGCCTGCATCCTCCGCATACTCAAATTTTTGCAAAAGAAGAGACTTTTCGGAACGCAGTTCCTCTAAATCTTCTGTCAGCTCGGTAATGCGGACAGCCAGCGCTTTGTGACGCATCACACGGTATACGACAACGGGAGCACGAAGTACTCTATCAACTGGGAATACGTCTATCAGGTTACTGAGGCCAGTGCACTCTTTGCTTATCGTGCGCCACCAACGCCGTGTAATAGCTGTTCAT
>FR887101.1 GCA_000436735.1 Firmicutes bacterium CAG:170 | reverse complement strand
ATCTGCCCGCGGTGCGGGCAGTTTGGGGCTTTCGCACAGGGGTTGTTGCGAGGGCAAAAATAGCCCCGATGGGGTCATGAGTGCGAAAAGCCCCGCCGTTTCAAGGAAAACAGCGGGGTCATGCACTGAAATTGGAGGAATATTGGCATGGCAGGCAACAAGATCAAGTTTCCGCTCTGGCTGACGCCGGAGTGCAAGCAGGTCGTGGAAGATAACTACCGTCCGGATCAATGCCAGAGCCGGAGTGAATTCATCGAAAAAGCAATCTGGTTTTACGCGGGCTTCCTGCACACGCTGGATGCAGGCGCATATCTTCCGCGTGCCTTAAAGCAGATGCTGGACGGTACGCTCGGCGTGTTCGCAGAGCGCATTGGACGGCAGCTTTTCAAGCTGGCAGTCGAGCAGAACGTCAATAACCACATTCTTGCTTCGGACACAGACATCGACGCGGCACGGTACATGAAAATGCACACGCTCAGTATGGATCAGGTCAAAGGTACGAACGGGAAGATCGCGTTTGTTGACGTGCTGCAGCAGGAAAAGACGCTGTAACGGATGGCAAAGCTGATTCAGAAAAGCGGTTTTCTCAGCAAAAAACGGGCCGGCCGTTATATGAAATACATCGCTACGCGCGACGGTGTGGAGATCTTGGACGAGGACGCGGAGGGCATTTATATGCGTTACATTGCCACCCGCCCGCGTGCAGAGAAGCATGAAGGGCATGGTCTCTTTGGTGCAGAGCTGCACGTTGATCTGGAAAAGACTATGCAGGAGCTGAAAGCGCATGAGGGCAACGTCTGGACGATCATTTACTCTCTGCGCCGCGAGGACGCCGCGCGGCTTGGCTATGACAATGCGGAAAGCTGGCGCTTGACGCTGCTGGCGCATCAGAATGACTTTGCCGAGACCATGCAGATCCCGCCGGAACATCTTCGCTGGTATGCGGCGTTTCACGACGAAGGCGAGCATCCGCATATCCACATGATGCTCTGGTCGGATGATCCGAAGTATGGTTTCCTGCGGAAAGACAGGTTGCTGCATATGCAGTCTGTTCTGACCAATACGATTTACGCAGACGAGCTGAAAGAAATCTATGTCCAGAAGGATGTGGCATACAAAGAAGTGACTGAAGCGGCGCGGGCAGTCATGCGCGAACTCGTTGATCGCATGGAATCTGTCTCCGAACCGCCTGCATCCGTCCAGCATATACTGCTGGATATGGATGCTCTCGCCCGGCGTCAGGCGCGCCCGTGTCCCGGCTGGGACTGTGTATGTCCTGCCGTCACAGTGAACCGTCACGTCAGATACTTTGTCGATGGACTCATTGGGCAGACTGTTGTATACGCGAATCAGGATGTTCGCGCCGCCGCGGTTGATGATGTCCTCAGTTTTGAACCAGTGGAAGTGATTCGCGGCCATCTGGCCCTCTTTCAGATACAGCAGCTTCTCCGCGTAGACCTTCGGATATTTTTCCGGCTGCGTGCGGCAGCCGTTGCGGATGGTGATAAGAGAGAACCCGAATTTGTCAAAGTTACCGAGGCCGTAATCAGTAATATCCCAGCCGAGCATACAGTCGCGGACTTCATCGTACTCGTGACCCTTTTCCTGCCACTCCTCCGGGGTAAAATTGCAGAACGGCGGCAGATAGCACTTGTATTTCGCGCACATGGCTTCAAGTTCTTTTAGTGCTTTGTTAATTTCAGAGCGTTTCATTTTTATGCTCTCGTTGATAAAGCAATCAAAGCAGATTACGTTCTAATTGCAATGTGTCCAGCCCGAACCGCACAAACGCATAATTTTCCCGATATTCCTCGCTTTTTCCGTTGTGCCAGCTTCCGTAGAGCGAAAACAGCGTCGGATCGACGAAAAGCGGCTCAGGCTCCGCTGCGTTGTGGTGCGGGCCCAAAAGATTGCGGTTGCTTGCCATCAGCTCCAGTTCCAGCACATTTTCACCCGGATGCAGATACGGCGAAAGATCAAGCGTATCGCTAAAAAGCAGCGTTCCGGCCTTCTTGCCGTTTACAAATACGCGCGCATACTGGACGCGGCCCGCACAGCGAAGCTGCCAGTTCGTGTTCTGCACAGTGATCGTGCGCTTCAGGCGCATTGCTCCGTGGAAGAACGGGAAGCCCTGCACCGTAATATCCTGCGGGTCAAGCTCCGTGACCGGCGCGCAGAGACGGAAGCGGTCGCCGAATCGAACGCCGTTTTCACCCGCCTGCCAGCCGGAATCCGGCCGCACGGAGAAGCTCCCGAACAGGTACATGGCTTCGATATTCGTCTCATAGCTGACACAGTTCATGAGCGTCTCTGTGACCTCGCCGCTTCCGTAATAGAAGCCGTTAAACACGTCATACGTCTGCTGAGACTGAAAATAGTCCAGCTCCAGCACAATTTCATTTTTGCCTTTTTGCGCCAGCGCGGCAATGTTTCCACGCACAAACGAGTGATCAAGGACTCCCTGACCGGTCAGGCTGATTTCTGTACCGTTCACAGACAGTTTTGCGTTTTGGAGCGTTTCCAGCTCCAATGTCAGATCATCCGGCAGGAAATCCGCCGTAAACGCATAGCGCAGCCAGAGCTTCCGGTTCGTTTTCTCCCGCAGCAGCCGTTCCGAGATATACGGAACCGGCAGCAACTCTGTATACATCTTGCCATCATAACTCAGCGCCGCCTTGTCCAGCGTCAGGGTGTTCTGTACCGGCGCGGACCGCGTCCATTTCCCGCCCAGCTCCATTGTCTCGACAATGGGTTTTTTTTGCGCCTGCGGCATCGCGGAATCGTTCTGCATGAGAAGCACAGACTCGCCGGGGGCGAGATGCAGCTTTGCTGCGATCCCGTCTGTCGTCTTTTCAAAAGCAACGGATTTCGTTTTATGTGTCAGCAGATCGTATGCCTCCACGCCCGCAAACGGAAGTTTTACAAACATGTCAGCTATGTCCGTCTCAGACAGATTGACTGCAAACAGGAAATTTCCATTCTCCGCAAAGCGGAGCGTGCAGCGCACATCGCGGTTTGCCTCCGGCAGAAGCGCACGTTTCCGCACAAGCTCATCCCACGTCAGATTCGCTTGCAGGAAACTGAGATCGGCAATTTCGCCGTCGATGCGCGTGGGCTTCC
The DNA here is from genome assembly GCA_000436735.1 of Firmicutes bacterium CAG:170. GTDB lineage: Bacteria > Bacillota > Clostridia > Oscillospirales > Oscillospiraceae > CAG-170. The sequence goes on along the minus strand of FR887101.1, from coordinate 29,718 downwards.
GTCCCGCCAGCATCAGCCGCCCGCCCTGCGAGAGATAGTCCTTCAAAAGCGCGGCGGTACTGCTGTCCAGCGTGTCGCAGTCGGGAATCACAACGAAGGAATAGGTACACTGTCCAATGGTCAGCCTGCCGTCCTTGACGCTGCCGTACTTCTCCATCAGCCGCTCGTCGCCGTAGTGATGGCCGATGCCAGCCGCGCCGAAGCGCTCAATGAGCACGTTGAACGGTTCGCCAACGTTGCGCACGGATGCTTCATCGTTCGCACGGTCAAACGTCAGATAGGCCGAATGTATCGGATGGACAATCAGCACGTCCGCCTGTTCGCGGCTGTTGGCAAGCAGATAGCCCAGTTCCGTGAAATAGTCGTCGAATGTCTTTAATTCATCCGTCCACGGATTGTGCTCCGAATAAAACGCCGGATAATCCCGCTTGCGCTGGCCGCGGATGGAATACGGGTACAGATGCTGGCACATGAGGTTCACGCCGTTCACATACTGCCATTCGGCGATGCGCTTGAGTTCTTTCGGCGTCACGTCCCAGCCCGCACAGGCAAACGTCTCCGTCAGCACCTGCTTTTTGCCAAGCTGCTGCGCGGCGGACGAAACCTGCCGCGGGGCCAGCTCCGTGCCGATTCTGCGTCCCAGCCAGTCCACGCCCGGAATGCTCTCATACTCGTAAAACGGCATCACGCCCGCGCAACACCACATCTGTGTATAAAGCTCGCTTTCCTCGACCGTGTGACCGGTCAGGCGGCAGTTGTGCGCCAGACACCAGCGGTAGACCCGGCCCATGAAGTTTTCGGTATAGAGCACATTCATCAGCCGCCAGTAGCGGAAGCGGAAACCGGGTGCTTCTTCGCAGTCCACAAACAGCGCGCCCAGCAGATCAAGAACATCTGCGCGGTAGGCTTTTTTGTACTCTGTCAGCAGCACCGGCGTGTAGGCCGTCTCATAACGGAAATACTGCGGCTCATCGGTGAAGAAGCCCGCAATGCCCTTGCCGAATTCCGCACCGAAGCGTTCAAAATACTTCTCGTGCGTCAGAGCAAGAAACGCATCCGTGATGCGCGGATTGAGAATATCGACCGTGGAGGAATTTTGGCAATCATATACGCAGAGATACTCTGAAATGCCATTCTCCGCACCGGTGACGCGGCGAAGATGGCCATTTTCCAATGTATAAACGCCAAGTGCGGCTGCATCAAAGTCCGTTTTTCGCTCAAAGCGCAGATAGTGCGCCCGGTTTTCCGGATTTTCCAGCAGCTTGCCGCCGGCGAAGCCGCTCGGCCAGCCGTTTTCGTCGTAGCACCAAGCCTGCATCCCACGCTTTTTCGCCTCGTCAACGGATGCCTCCACCGCACGAAACCACTCCTCGCTCAGATACTCTGTTTCAAGGCCTCCGCGCGCGTGCATAAAGAAGCCGCCCATGCCCGCGTCCTGCATCGCGCCGATCTGCCGCCGCAGCTCGTCCGGCTCTAATTTGTCGTTCCAGCTCCAGAATGGAACAGGGCGACAAAAGACTGAAATCAGGTCAGTTGATTTCATTGTTATAGGCCTCCTTTGTGTCCGCTCGGTTCAGACGGTTTGCGCGATATTCACTCGGCGTAACTGCGTAGTGGCGCTTGAATACGGTGTAGAAATAGTTGGAATTTCCGAAGCCGGTTCGTTCCGCAATTTCACTGATCGGCACGTCGGTCTGCGCCAAAAACTCCGTCGCCTTATTCAGACGCAGACGGCGCAGATAGGCCGAAATGCTGCTGCCGGTGGCAGCCTTGAAAATATTCTGAATGTGCGACGCGGACAGACCGACATGATCGGCCAGCGCATCAATATTCAGCTTCGGATCGGCATAATTGCGCTCGATATAGCCGATGAGCGCGTCAATATAGTTGCTTCGGTTGTCAATGCTGGCAAATGCACAGGAGACGTCCTGCACCAGATCCAGAAACAGCCGCTTGACTGCACGAGAAGACTCTGCACGCAGAGCCTCCGTGCGGAAGCGCGAGGGGTTATATTCCATCGTCACGGCATAGGCACGCTTGAACGTTGCGATATATTCAGAAACGCCTGCAATCAGCAGATCCAGCGTATACGGCACATCTGCTGTCGGTTCGAACCATGCGTCAAAGAAGCCCGCAAGCGCTGCAGCGGCATCGTCAAAGCGCTGGGTGCAGAGAGCTTGTACTACCTCACTGCGGATCTGCTCTGCCTGTGCCTTGCCAAAGGCCGGACGTGCATCCAGCTCTGTGCGGGAAACAAAGTGACCGGCGGGATAGAAATACAGCAGATCCAGCCGCTCGTTCAGTGTGCGGTAGGCTGCGGGAAGCTGATCGACGGCAGAAATTCCATTGCACCAGACGCCAGAGACGGAAAACTGCGCGGCTTCAGAGAACGCTGCGCAAAGCGTTTGGGCAAGCGTCTGCGTGTCTACCGTATCCGGCTGCTCACAGACAAGGAGGAACCGGCCCTGCAGCATATCGACCAATTCATAGCGTGTCCCCTGCGGCAGCGTCTTGTCCAGCTGCTCCTGCAACAGAAAATGTGTTCTGCGGTACGACATATTCTGATTGTCATCCGAAAGCTCCCGCTGCCGGAGCTGGAGCAGGAACAGCGCAAAGCCGGAATATTGCTCCAACTCGATGCCATTGTCGGAAAATTGCCGCCCGATGACAAAATCGCTGCTTCGGAGCGTAAAAAAGCTGCGGAGAATGGCGTGCTTGATATAGCTGTAGTTTTCGGCGTAGCGTTTTTCCGAAAGCGCGTACTGCTTTTGCAGCGCGGCGTATTCGCGGTTGATGCGGGCCGTCAGATAGACGGAGATCAGCGCGGCAAACACCACAATGCTCAGATAGAACAGCAAAAACCAGCGCGTCAGCGCACGGAGCTGTGATGAAATGACCGAGTCGCTGATGCAGCTGATAAAATACAGGTCTGTATCGGCAGAGCGCGACCATGTGCAGATCGCATTCGCCTCCTGCACGACCATTTGGCCGCTTTCTGCGGCCCCGCCCAGCACAGCTTCGATCACGGCATCCGTCTGTTTCTGTTCCAGCAGCGTCATGCCGCTTGTGTAGGTCTGCCCATTCGCATCCACGATCAGAAGCTGACGCTCCGTGCCGTTTGCCATACCGTAGCCGAGCTGCATCAGCCGCTCGGCGCTGATATTCGCAACAAAGAAGCCATTATAGCGATTGAGCGAGGTTCTGACCGGCAGAACATAACTGAAAACGGTTTTGTCGGAGGACGTGCTGCGGTAGCGAAGTTGGCGCATTGCCGGCTTTTGCGTCACACGGGACACAGCTGCAAGATTCCGAACGAACGCTGCGTCGAAAAAGTCATCCAGTGTACCAAATGATAACTGATAGGTGTTGCCATTGGCGTAGGCATAACAGATACAGTCTTCCTCTGCACAATAAATGTATACAGAGTCCAGCCATGACGACGCGCGCGTATAGTTTTGCAGCAGCTGCATGGATTGAATGACCGACAGGCTTTCTGTATCCATGGAGTAGATTAGCTGCAAAAGTTTCGGATCGCCGTTGAGTTGCGTGAGCATGGACGAAGCGGTGTCCTGCATGATGGAGGCGGAATAGCTGACGTTCGAGACAATATCCTGCTCTGCGAGATAGGACTGTTCCAGACTCCGTTTTTTGACGTTCTGATAAATGAGCAGAAAAACGAAGGATACCAGCAGCAGGCAGAAAACTAGAATGCCGCTGAGTACCTTAATAAAAAAGCTGTTCTTTCGATCGTTCGGAATATTGGACTTGATTAGCCGCACGAGTTGTCCTCCCCCCTCTTCATGCAGAGCATTGCAACTATGCAGTTTCCACAAAGCGGATGGTGAAAACTATTTGCATACCTAAAAAATATCACAATCCCAACGCACATTTCAACATAATCATAAAAATTCAAAGTCGCGCTCAAAAATCAAAGTCCGCTTTCAGGGCAATTCAAAGCAATCGTGAGAATTCAAAGATTACAAATATGCACCTCGCCACTATACTGAATTTAGCGAAAACGACAACGAGAAGACAGAGGTGGTTCGCATTGATGAAAGCTGCAACGAAAAAACGGGAGCCGGACACGATCCGCAGGCGTTCCTCTTATAACCGGAGCCTGCGCAAGGATAACCGACAGCTGTTTTCCATGTGCGTGCCGGGCATCATTCTTCTGGCGCTGTTTGCGTATCTGCCGATGTTCGGTCTGGTGCTGGCATTCAAGAATTACAAATTTAATCTCGGCATCTTCGGAAGCGAGTGGGTAGGATTCAAGAACTTCGAGTTTTTCTTCACATCCGGCACCTTCGGCCGCCTCATCCGAAACACGCTGGGTCTGAACCTGCTGTTCCTGCTGTGCAATACGGTCATCACTGTTCTGCTGGCGCTTCTTTTATATGAGATCAATAACCGCCACGCGATCAAGGCGTTCCAGACGGTGATCTTCCTGCCGTTTATCGTTTCATGGGTTGCCGCGTCGTATGCGCTCTACGCAAACCTCGCCGACGTCAACGGCATTGTCAACGGAATCCTGACGTTCTTCGGAAAAGAAACGGTTTCATGGTACACAACGCCAACATGGTGGCCCTACATTCTGCTTGTCTGCTATCTGTGGAAGAACATGGGCTACGGCATTATTATTTATTACGGAAATCTGCTGTCGATCGACAAATCCTATTTTGAAGCGGCGCAGCTCGACGGCGCAACGCGCTGGCAGGTCATGTGGAAGATCTCGTATCCGTTCATCCGTCCAATCGTGACCATGTTCTTTATTTTGTCGCTTGGCCGGATTTTCAGCGCAGACTTTGGTATGTTCTATTATCTGACAAAGAACTCCAGTATGCTCTACAGTGTGACGGACGTGATCGACACGTATGTTTACCGCGCACTGCGCGTGACTGGCGACGTGGGTATGTCCACGGCCATCGGCCTGTGTCAGTCGGTTGTCGGCTTTATCATTCTGGTCGTAGCAAATAAGATCACGAAAAAAATCAACGGAGAGGGGACGCTGTTTTAATGAAAAAGAAAAACCGTATTGGAACAGTGTTCATCTATCTGATTTTCATCGTGCTCTGTCTTGCAATTCTGTATCCGTTTCTCTGTGTGCTGTCCGTGTCGCTTTCCAGTGCCGAGGACATCAAGCAGTACGGCTTCCGCGTGATCCCGAAGCATCTGGATTTCTCCGCCTATTCCTATCTGTTCCGTGACAGTAAGATGCTCTGGCAGGCTTACGGCACCACGATTTTTGTCAGCGTTGTCGGAACGGCTATCGGCTGTCTGGTCACGAGTTTGTATGCCTATGCAATCTCACGCACAACGTTCCGCTGGCGCGGTGTGCTGTCACTGTTCGTGACGTTTACGATGTTTTTCAGCGGCGGCATGGCGGCGCAGTACATCACATATGTCAAGCTGCTGAATCTGAAGAATTCCATCTGGGTACTGATTCTGCCGGGCGCGTTTTCCGCGATGAACACGATCATCATGCGTGCCTATTATGAAAAGCTGCCCTACAGCATGATCGAATCGGCCAAAATCGACGGTGCAAGTGAGTACCAGATCTTCTGGCGCATGATGTTCCCGCTTGCAAAGCCTGCGTTGGCCACAATCTGCCTGACATTGTTCGTCGCCTATTGGAATGCTTACTACGAGGCCATGATGTATATGGATACCGGCAATTATGTGACGATTCAGCTGCTTTTGCAGCGTATGCTGGAAAAGGTCGACTTTCTCAAGAATAACGCGTCTACGGGGCTGCTCGGTGCAGAAGCCGCAAAGCTTCCGGGCGAGGCCATGCGTATGGCAATGTGCGTGCTGACAGTCGCGCCGATGCTGCTGGTGTTCCCTCGCTTCCAAAAATATTTCGTCAAGGGTATGGCAATCGGATCTGTCAAAGAATAAAATCATTGACAGAACGGTATGACATAATAAAAATGAAAAGGAGAAACACAAATGAAAAAGTTCCTCGCGCTTCTGCTGGCAGCCGTGATGGTGCTGGCAATGTTCACCGCCTGTGCCAAGACGGAGACCAACACTCCGGCGACCGACACGCCCGCCGAAACTCCTGCGGACAAGCCCGCCGCAAACGAAGAGAACACTAACACGGAAGCTCCGGCTGAGACGCCTGCCGACGACGATCCCTTCGCAGAAGAAGTCACGCTGCACTGGGCATTCCCCGCGCTGCAGGACAGCTTCCCCGGCTTTGAGGCCATCAATGAGAAACTCAACGAGATCACAAAGGAAAAAATCAACGCCAAGATCGAGTTCGAGATGATCCCCCTCGGCGAGTACACCGAGAAGATGAACATGAAGTTCACGGCTGGCGAGGAATTTGATATCTGCTTCACCGGCGCATGGAACCCGTATCTGCCCGCCGTTGCGAAGGGCGCTTATGCCGAGTTGACGCAGGACGTTCTGGATAAGTACGCTCCTGACGTTGTCGCTGATCTCAACAGCGCTGTCTGGGATGCAATCCGTGTAAACGGCAAGCTCTACGGAATTCCGCTTCAGCAGATCTATGTCCGTCAGACCGGTATCCGCTTCAACACCGAGCTTCTGAACAAGTACGGCTTCGATCCCAGCACTGTCAAGACGCTCGACGATCTGGACGAGTATGCTGCGACCATCAAAGCCAGTGAGCCGGATGCCGTTGTGATTTATAATTACGGTCATCTTATTTATGAAAATATGGTCAACTATCTTGGCTATGATGTGATCGTTTCCAATACGACGCCGGGTGTTGTTTACTATGCTGCCGAAACTCCCGTTGTCTTCAACCAGTTTGAGTCTGAAGAATTCAAGGCTCTGTGTGAAAAGATGCGCGAGTGGAATCTGGCGGGCTACTTTCCGACAGACGCCGTTACCGGTGCTGACTCTGTAGGTGAGAATGACATCCGTGCGATCGACACCGACCCGGCGCACAAGCCCGGCGGCGACATCACCGAAGGTCAGCTTCGCGGCTATGACATCACCGGCATTGCCTTCGGCGACTGCGCCATGACGACCGGCGCTGTGCAGGCGACGATCACCGCTGTCTCCGCAACCTCCAAGAACGTCGAGCGCGCTGTCGCGTTCATCAACCTCCTTGACTCCGATCCCGAAGTCCTGAACCTCATCTGCCACGGCATTGAGGGCACGGACTATGAATTCGTCGGCGACAAGGCTGACGGCCTCATCAAGCCCATCAGCGACTATCCCGGCATGCTGAGCTTCCTCGTCGGCAACGTCTTCAACGAGTACTACACCGACGCTTCTCAGGTTGGTACCTGGCCGGAAACTGCCGAGATCAACGCCAACGCGCAGGCCTCCTGCATCCTCGGCTTCGCATTCGACTCCGAGCCTGTTGCAACCCAGATCGCGCAGTGCTCCGCTGTCGCCGAAGAGTATCTGCCCGCTCTCAACTGCGGCGCAGTCGATGTTGACAGCACGCTCGAAGCGTTCAACGCCGCTCTGAAGGACGCCGGCGTTGACCAGATCATTGCCGAAATGCAGTCCCAGATCGACGCATGGCTGGCAACCAAGTAAATAAACGACCCCATCAGGATTTTTAGTCTGACTGAAGGACGGGCAGGATGAGCCATCTCATTGCCTCATCCTGCCCGTTTTGTATGCAAATTCTTTGAGGATGGAGAGATTATGCCATGAAAAAAGCAATTTCCCTGTTCCTGGCGCTTGTCATGCTTGTCAGCGTATTTGCCGGGCTCGGTATAACCGCCTATGCCGCAGATGCGCAGGCGCTCTGGGTCGATCCGGTCAACGGCAGCGACAGCGCTGCCGGTACGCAGGCGGCTCCCTTCCAGACGATTGAAAAGGCGAAAGCCGCTGCCGCAGCACTGAGTGCAGGCGGTGATGTGACGGTATGGCTGCACGGCGGAACCTATCGTGTCAGCAATGCGATCACGTTCACCTCTGCCGACTCTGGCAAGAACGGCCATGTCATCACATATAAGGCCGTTTCCGGCGAGGTTCCGGTCATTTCCGGCGGCACGCCCATCACCGGCTGGACGATATATGACGCACAGAAGAACATTTATGTCGCCGACGTTCCGGCTGCGGCAGTCAATTCGCGTCAGTTCTATGTGGACGGCGAGCATCAGACCCGCGCCATGACGGAACAGTCTCCCACAGACTGGACGCTGTTCGGCACAAAGGGTTATATGTCTCCTGCCGTTACGACGCAGGAAGCAAATGAGTATCTGGTTCTCGATCTCGGAAAAGTACGCAGTGTCAACTATCTGACCGCATATTCGTCCATACAGGCGGATAAAAACGGCCGTGCGGCCGGATTTCCGCAGGACTTTACAGTTGAAACCTCAGAGGATGGCACAGCTTGGACGGTGCAGTGTGAACAAACCGGATATGAGTCGCCTGTGGTTGCTACCGCTGCAACATTCAACTTTGCACCGGCTCAGGCACGCTATATTAAGCTAAATGCAACAAAGCTCGGCACTGCGAGCAGGACGAACCCTGGCCGGTATATGTTGGCCATTTCCGAACTGGAAACGGGTCTGAAAACCGGCAGCAATACAGATCTCTCGGAGGTTGTTGTTGATTATGACACCAACCTGATGACTGCTGTTGAGGTTCTGGGGCACAACGAAAATCATGACTGGAACTGGCTGAATCAAACCGGCTATGGCAGCGCGAACCTGTTTGACAACAATCCGGACACCGTCGTTACAACAGGCGGGTATTATCGCCAGCAGATCGAAGTCGAGGGCGTTTACCCATGGCTCAGTACAAATATCAGCCAGAACGGACAGAACGCAGAGATTGCAGCAATTCGAATCGCGGTTGACGCCATCAATCAACCCGTAGATTTTACAATCGAAATTTCACAGTCGAATGATCCCGGCAACACGGACTGGACAATCGTTCACAGCGAAACAGCGTTCGATTGGTCACAGAGTCGGTCGGCTGTCTTCATTTTTAGCCCGTGTGAGGCGAAAAAAGTTCGCTTGCACGCTACAAAAATTGCAAATGGCGAGGAAACGCCCGGCACAGAGAGTGACGACGGCAAGGAATACGCACTCCGTGTTGCGGAATTTGCAGCGTTTGCGCCCAAGTCCGGCAGCAGTGAGCCCGCCGAAATAGACTACACGACAAATTTGCTGCACCCTGGATGTGTAGAGGGCATCTTCCATAACAACCCCAACAAGGAATCCTATAACTATGATGAAGTCGGAACATTCCCGCTGGACGCGCTGGTGGACGGCAATAGCAGCGCCTATAGCTTTATCACCTCCAAACCGTATCAGCCGGAGTGGCTGCTTGGCAACGGTGGCAGTCTCTCGCCGTGGGTTGAGGTGCGACTGAGCGATAACGGCTCTGCTGTGCAACTTGGCGCGGTACGCGTTGCCGTTCGTCCGCGTGTTGTGCCGAATGACTTTGAAATCCAGACTTCTGTAGACGGTGTGACATGGAAGACAGTTGTGAACGAAGACAACTACGATTGGAGCGAGGAAAAGACCGCTGCTATGTTCACGTTCCAACCGCTACAGGCTGCCCGCTTGCGTTTTGTCGCGCACAATCTCGAAAAGCTTGTTGAGGATGAGAGCTACTACTTTCAGCTCAGCGAGTTGGAGGCGTATGGCGTAGCGCAGACGATTTCGGTTGATACGTCGAACGATTTGCTAAAGCCCGGATGTGTCAGCCCGATTTATCAGATCAATGGCGGCGCACTACAGGATTACACAAACTATACATATCCGCTGAATAATCTTGTTGACGATGATGTGCAGACATTTATCTCTTCGGACAGCCTCCTGAGGCCTTGGCTTGCTGCAAACGGCGGTGAGCTTGCACCGTGGGTAGACGTTTCAGTGACAGATGACGGAACAGCAGTGACGGTTGGCGGCGTGCAGATCAGTATTCAAGAGACCTATAATAAACCGGTTGACTTTTCCATTCTTGCTTCCGAAGATGGTCAGAATTGGACGACGTGCAGGCAGTTGAAAGGGTATGACTGGGGCGAAACAACCTCTCGGTTGTTTACATTTGCACCGGTTTCCGCCAGCAAATTGCGTATTCAGGTTCGCGATCTGGATGGACAGCAGGAGGGGTTGCCGCTTTATTTCCGACTAACTGAACTGGAGGCTTATGCACCGACCGATTTCATTGACATAGGGCGCGTGATTTATGTGCAGGTGAGTAGCAGTGAAACGTGTACGCCATCCGGTATTGCGGCGCTGCACGATAACAGCGATAAGACCTATGCCGCAGAGCATGCCATCAACGGAATGTACTATGATAATCTGGAGCATCTTGGTTACGCTGTTCCGGAGAGTTTTGGATTGAAAAACTTTAAAAACACTGCGGATATTGAGATCAACATCCTGCGCTGGTGGCAGCACCGCATCTTCCGAAATAGCGGTGTGTCTGCTGACGGTACGGAGATCTATCTTGATACGGATTGGCTCACATCGCTCCAAAGCACGGCCTATTCCGACCGCATCACATGGATAGAAAACGCGTATGAATTTATCGACCAGCCCGGCGAATGGTATCTTAACCGCAGCGAAAGCAAGCTTTATTATAAGCCAGACGGAAGCATGGATGGCAAGTCGGCGACTCTGCCGGTGACGGAGCAGCTTCTGGTCTTTGAGGGAACCGAAAATATCACATTTGACGGTGTGAAATTTGAAGATACTTCTTGGCTGACGCCGAATGAAATTGGCTACAATGATGCACAGTCCGGTACGTATGCCCAGCACAATGGCGTTTGGGGAGATGTACCCGGCGCGATTGAAACACACGCGGCAAAGAATATCACCATTACAAACAGTGAATTGTGCAATTTGGGCGGCGGCGGCATCCGCATCGGCAATGGTAGTTCTGATTGCGCCATTACAAACAGTGCAATCCACGACATTTCCAGTTCCGGTATCTTTATCGGCAATAACACCGGCCATAATCACGGATATTGCGATCCGGGCACGGATGTAACGGGCGTTGTTGTGCGCAATAACTATATCACGCGCACTGGTCTGGACATCTTCGGCTCAAGCGCCATCTGTGCGCTGTATACCTCTGATACCGTGATTGACCATAACGAGGTCTGCTACACAACGTATACTGGTATTTCGCTTGGCTGGGGCTGGGACTGGAAAAACGCTCCCTGCTCCGGAAACAACACCGTTTCCAACAACTACATCCATGATACCGGCAAGACCATCCATGACGGCGGCAGCTTCTATTCGCTTGGCCTGCAGGAAGGTACAAAGGTGTTTGGCAACTATCTACACCACCACAGCGATGGCCTGTACGACAAGGATGCCGGCCTGTACACGGACGAGGGTTCGACCGGTATGGAACTGTACAACAACGTTGTCGGCGACGGCGTTTACTGGTGGCAGAAGATCTGGACGACCAACATCAAGGACTGCTACTGGCACGACAACTTCTATTCTGTGAACCGTTCCTGGGACAGCGGCGTAAATATCCGTCAGGAGAACAACACCTATGTTGAGGGCGGTGATTTCAGTCAATACCCCGCTGCACAGGCTATTATCAACAATGCGGGTCTAACAGATCCAAGCGTGAAAGACGGTGTCCGCATGGGTATTGCAGAGAAGCACAATGTGACATTGATGCAGTATCCGGACGGCGAGGCATACTACTTTGAAAAACCAGCCGGCCTGCTTACATTTACAATTCCTAGTCAGATCGGCAACACGCAATATGACAAGCTGGCGCATACCGCAAATATTCTCATGCCGGAAAGCACTGACCGCACATCGCTTGCCGGTAATTTCACGATGGCTCCCGGCTTCACCTGCGACAAGGCCTCCGGCAGCCGCCAAAACTTCACATCTCCCGTTGTCTATACGTTTACTGACGGCACAGATACCATCGCGTGGACGGTCACTGTTACCTGCGATGTAACGGCGGATGGCCCGCTGGTCGGTACGGAAACGACGCTGGACGCGGCCATCGCCGCACGCAGCGACTGGACACAGGAGCCTGCCGAGGCTGAAAACGGCGGTGCGCTCTTTACGCCGGCCAAGAGTTTCAGCGCCTATATTGGAGATCGTATTTCCAACGATGCTATTTTGGAGTTTGATATGCAGTCCGCTCTGGATGGAAACGACTGGACGGGGTATGCCCTGCGGATGCAGGACCCATATTCCACGCTCGGTACGATGTACCACATTGTATTCAAGCAGGATGCCATTGAGCTTCAGAAATGGGTAAACGGGAACCGCACGATGCTGATCGGTACGATCGAGGGCTATGACCCGGTTTACGGCGATGTGGAAAACAAATTCTATACATCTGATATCCGTCATAGCATCAAGACCGGCGCAATCGATGTGCCCACCGGCGTGCGTCTGTTCCTGTATATTGACGGCAACAAGGTCTTCGACGTAATTGATGCAGACAGTCCAATTACAGGAAGTGGTTTCTTCGGCATGTATCCGATGACGCACGACATGACGCTTCTGCCGTTCTCGAACATCGATACCAGCCCCAAGCCCGATCCCGACCCCGATCCTGAACCGAAGCCGATTCTTCCTATACTGCCGTCCGGCGGACAGAGTGCCTGGAAGAATCCCTACCAGGATATCACTGATTCGAGCAGTTATTATGAAGCTGTGCGCTATGTCACGGAAAAGGGCCTGATGAACGGAACCAGCGCATCTACGTTCTCTCCCGACGCGGCAATGACGCGCGCAATGATGGTCACGATCCTCTGGCGCATGGAAAAGGAGCCTGCCGCGCTGAAAAGCAACTTTACAGATCTGACGGCGGACTGGTACCGCACAGCTGTTGATTGGGCAGCAGAAACCGGTGTTGTCAACGGCGTCGGAAATGGAAAATTTGCACCGAACGCCACGCTCAGTCTGGAACAGTTGATTACCATTCTGTATCGCTATGCGGAAAATAAGGGGTATAACGTCTCGAAGTCCGCTTCGCTCGATTCGTTCACGGACGGCAGCGCTGTCAGCGCATACGCAAAGCCCGCCATGCAGTGGGCAGTCGGAATGAACTTCCTTTCCGGCAATACCCTGACCCCATGCGCGCCCGCAAGCCGCGCGCAGATCGCACAGGTTCTGATGCTGTTCTGCAAGGCTTACATTAAGTAATCCCCATATAACCAGCTGCGCCCTGCTGTTTGCAGGGCGCAGCACCCAGATTTGCATACAATCAGCAAAAAACTGCTGAAATGATAGATATATCTGAAAAGGAGCCATCATTATGGATAATTCCACACCGTTCCGCACATTTGGAACCATGCTCGACTGTTCGAGAAACGCTGTGCCGAATCTGCACGCGCTCAAAAAGTGGGTCGATCTCACGGCAAGCCTCGGATACAACACCCTGCTTTTATACACAGAAGACACCTATGAGGTACCGGACGAGCCGTATTTTGGCTATATGCGCGGACGTTATTCACAGGCGGAGCTGCGTGAACTGGACGCATATGCCAACGAGCGCGGTATGACGATCATGCCCTGCATCCAGACGCTGGCGCATCTGTACGCCATCAAGCGCTGGCCGGAATACTGGCCGCATTTTGACACGGATGATATTCTGCTGGCGGGCGACGAGCGGGTGTATACGCTCATTGACCATATGTTCCGAAGCCTTGCCGCGTCGCTCTCCTGCCGGACGATCCATCTCGGTATGGACGAGGCGGAGATGTTCGCGCGCGGCCGGTATTACAACCAGCACGGCGACTGCAACCGCTCACAGGCGTTGCTTGCGCATTTGCAGCGCGTATGTGAAATCGGCGAAACATATGGCTTCCGCTTCCTGATCTGGTCGGATATGTTCTTTAAGCTGGCGACCGGCGGACAGTATTACGCCAAAAACGCACAGATCGACGAATCTGTGCGTGAAAAGATACCGGCAAACGTGGAACTTATCTACTGGGATTATTATTCGGCGGATGAAGCGCACTATGACGGCATGATCGAGGCACATCAGAAGCTGAAGCCCGGCACATGGTTCGCAGGCGGCCTGTGGAAGTGGACAGGCTATGCCCCGCACAACGGCTACAGCATGAAGATCACAAAAGCAGCGCTTGCAAGCTGCCGGGAGCATGGCGTGCAGGACGTATTTCTGACTATGTGGGGCGACGACGGCGGGGAATGCTCCCCGTTTATGCTCCTGCCGTCGCTGTTCTATGCTTCGGAGCTTGCGAAGGGCGAAACCGATGACGAAACGATCAAGGCGCATTTTGCGCAGCGCTTCGGTGCAGCCTTCGACGATTTCATGCAGCTAGATCTGCCCGGAACGCGCAACGGCCTTGACGACAACGTTCGGAATCTGGATAAATTCCTGCTGTATAATGATCCGTTTATGGGCATGATGGACAAAACTGTTTTGCCCAGCGAAGGGGCACAGTTCGGCGCTTGCGCCGAAAAGCTGGAAGCACTGCAAACGCTGCCGGAGTGGGGCTATCTGTTCCGGACGCTCGGCGCGCTGTGCCGGGTGCTGGAGATCAAGGCAGAACTCGGTGTCCGAATCCACGAGGCGTACCGCACAGGAGATAAGACAGCGCTTTGCGCCATGCTTGCAAAGCTTGACGAGACGCTTGCGCGTCTGGAACGTTTCCATGATGCTTATCGGGCACAGTGGATGCAGGAAAACAAGCCGCATGGCTTTGACGTGCAGGACATCCGGCTCGGCGGTCTGATGCAGAGAGTAAAGACCTGCCGTGCGCGATTGGAGGATTACTGCGCCGGACGGCTCGACCGGTTGGAAGAACTGGAAGCAGCGCAGCTTGATTTCTTCGATCACGGAAAGCGCTGCGCAGAGCCGGTCGCCACGCATTGGGGACAGATCGCGACAGCAAATATTGTCTATATGACGATGCTTTGGTGAAAAATATGAGTCAAATTTTAGAGTACGCAAGCTGGATCTATCCATCGGAGGATATCGGCGAAATATGCCCTGTTTTCCGAAAGCATTTTACCGCGCGCCCCGGTGCAGCAGCGAAGCTGGAAATCACCGCATTCGGCGTCTACGAAGCGTTTCTGAACGGGCAGCGGATCGGAAATTTCTTTCTGGCTCCCGGCTGGACAAGCTATCCGACGCGCCTGCAGGTACAGACCTATGATCTGACGGCGCTGCTGCGCGAGGAAAATGAACTGACCGTTACGCTCGGAAAGGGCTGGTTCGCCGGACGGATTTCTGCCGGTGTTTATCAGGCGATTGCGGACGGCCCGCGTCTGCTGGCAGCACTGCATCTGACCGACGCGGACGGCACGCGGGAATATGCGACCAACGAAAGCTGGCAATGGGCCGAAAGCCCGATCCGGTTCAGCGATATTTACGACGGCGAAACGTATGATGCGCGCGTCACACCGGAAAACTGGCGCTTCTGCCGGACGGATAGCTGCGGCAAGCAGATGCTGATCCCGCAGGAGGGCGAGATCGTTACAGAGCATGAACGACTCAAGCCGGTCGCGGTTCTGCATACGCCGAAGGGCGAAATGGTGCTCGATTTTGGACAGGAGATCACGGGTTACGCGGAATTTACCGTGCAGGCCCGTGCGGGTGAGCGCGTTCTGCTCTCCTGCGCAGAGGTGCTCGACGCAGACGGAAATTTCTATACGGAAAACTACCGCAGTGCAAAATCCAGAATCGAGTATATCTGCCGTGACGGAATCCAGACCGGCCGCGCACACCACACGTTTTACGGCTTCCGCTATCTGCGTGTGGACGAAGCGCCGGAGGGTTGGCAGGCAGAGAATTTCACGGCGGTCTGCGTCTATTCCGATCTGCAAAGAACCGGCTGGATTCGCACGTCCGATCCGCTTTTGAACCAGCTGTATCAGAACATTGTCTGGGGTGAAAAGGACAACCTGCTGGACGTACCGACTGACTGCCCGCAGCGCGACGAGCGGCTTGGATGGACAGGCGACGCGCAGGTCTCCATCCGTGCGATCACCTGCACGTTTGATGGGAAGCGATTTTTTTCAAAATGGCTGCGCGATATGGCAGCGGAGCAGCGCGGGGACGGCACGGTTTCCCATTTTGTCCCGAATGTCGGTCTGTTTACGAAAGATCCCGCGCTGTTCTGCGGCGGCTCGGCGTGGGCGGACGCGGCGGTGATCTGCCCGTGGCAGCTCTATCAGGCTTATGGTGACAAGGAACTCCTGCGTGAACATCTTCCCATGATGCAGAAGTGGGTCGAATATGTATGCAGGGCTGCCGGGGACAGCTGCATCTGGAGCACCGGTCACCATTACGGCGACTGGCTGGCGCTCGACGCCGGAGAGGGCAATTATACCGGCGCTTCCCGCAAGGAATTTATCGCAACGGCATTCTATGCGCATTCCGCACAGCTTCTGGCACAGGCAATGGACGCGCTGGATATGGACGGCGCTGCATATCATCGGCTGTTTGAAACGATCCGTGCCGCACACCAGAACGCATTCCCGGACTGCCGAACGCAGACCGAATGTGCATTGGCGCTGCATTTTGGTCTTGCGGCGGCTCCTGACCGCGTTGCCGCGCAGCTTGCAGAGCTGGTTCGGAGCAACGGGAATCGACTGACGACCGGCTTTGTCGGAACGCCGTATTTGTTACACGCGCTGAGTGAAAACGGCTATGCACAGACGGCCTATGACCTTCTTTTGCAGACGAAAGCCCCATCATGGCTGTTCTCTGTCAAAATGGGCGCAACGACCGTCTGGGAGCATTGGGACAGCCGAAAGGCAGACGGCTCGTTCTGGAGCACAGATATGAACTCGTTCAATCACCATGCCTACGGCGCGGTAGCCGACTGGCTGTACGGCGCGGCGGGAGGTATCCGTCCGGGGAAGCCGGGCTATGAAACCGTGCTGTTCTCACCCATTCCAAACCGGCGACTGCAGCGATTTGAAGTAGTAGTAAATACGCCGCACGGAAAAGTGTGTTCATGCTGGAAATGGAACGGCCCCACAGTGACATATGTTCTTACTACGCCGGTCAGTGCCGAGATTCGGCTTGGTGGTGAACAGCACAATGTTGCAGCGGGAACATACACCTTTGTTCGGGGGGGATACGACAAATCGCCGTATGAAGCAAAGGATTTTCTGAACGTTCGAAGATAATTCGCGGTTGCCCATAGCGCCCATCGGAGTTATTAGCAACTGTAGATATGAGAGCTGCACCTAAAAATATGATAGTCGGCTTGTGTCATTTTGAGCCATGCCATGTTATAATAAATACGGAGAAAGAGTAGCAATTGAACGAGCAAAAACTGTATCAATATCTGGGCGCAAATGTCTATCGGCTGAGGAAACAGCGTGGGTTGACACAGTCCGAACTTGCTGCATATATTGGCTGCAATCAGAAGTATATCTCACAAATTGAGACAGGCGCTGCAAAAGCAAGCGTTTCGATTTGTTATAAGATAGCAAATACTTTTTCGGTATCGGTCGATTCGCTCTTTACGGACCCGGAAAAATGCGTGAACGCTGGTGAGAATACTTCAGATAGAGAGTTCGCTGAGAGTATCACTCGAACGATTATTCAATACCTAGACACAAAGAAATAGCGGTGTTCCAGCGAACACCGCTATTTTTAACCCTCGTACTTCTGTTTCCGCATCAGGCGCATAATGCCGAGCAGGAATTCCTGCTGCTTGTCCGAAAATGTAGCAGCCAAATGGGATATCTCGCGCAAACGTACATTTTGCTCTTCAAACTCCGGATAGACGAGCCACTCGGTCGGTGCGCCCAGCGTCCGCAGCAGCTTTTCCATTGTATTGAGCGTCGGCCGCCGCTCACCTCGTTCCAATGCGGCGATATGCCTTGCGGTAAGCCCAACCTGATCCGCAAGCTGTTCGCGCGTCATATTCTTCCCCTCGCGCAATTCTTCCAATTTTTCACCGAAACGCTCCTCTAATGGAGTATTATAAATCGACACCAGTAGTTCACCTCCGACACGAGTATTGTACAGAATACCCGCTGTTTCAGAAATGCTCTAATGGTGTCGAATTTTGTTCACTATCAGAGGACGAAATAAGGAAATACCTCCAGCGCCGCATATAAAAAAACGGCAGTGCTGGAGGGCAATCCGTGCGACTAAGACGCTCCATTCCTGCCGGGATGGAGTGTTTTATGCAATTTTCCCCTAAAAAGAGGCGCGGGCTGCGCCTCCGATGGTGACCAGCAGCCCAGAACACCGGTAGATTCCACTCTTGCCGCAAGGCCGCTTTCAAACACGTAGCAGTTGTACGGCGTCGAGTGGAACTACTGGTGAATATTTTTAGCGTCCGTCAGTGTGCATACGCTGCAAATTGCAGCCGCAGCGCACTGGCGGATTTTTATTACCCTATCCGTGCCCCTCCGTTTCTGACATTTGCCCATCCGCGCAAATGAAATTCAGAAATGGAGGCAGCGATATGCTGATTAAAATTGTCCAAAATGGAATCGAATCTGACTGGTTCCAGCTCACGAAAAAGGCCCACCGCGAACTGATCAAGAAGAAGCCGGAAGCGGCGGTTATACATATCGAGGATATTTACCCGGAATCCCCAGACACCGGGCGGGTGATTCAGTTGGACTTCCGGCTGTTTACGGTTCTGACACGGGAATTCAAGCTGGAAGATCTTAAACAGGAGAAGCGCGATGAGCGTCATGTAGAAAAGCTCCGACTGGAGGCCAGACCTGCGAATGCTCCTGAGTTGGCATCAAAGACGCTGGACGAACAGTACATCCGTCAGGAGATCAAGGATTTGCTGGAGTCCGCGCCTGCACTTGCAGGGCTGACACAAACACAGCTGCGGCGATTCCAATTGTTTGCCGAGAATGGCAAGTCATTTCGGGAAATTGCAAAGATTGAACAGTGCGAATATATACCAACGCTTTCCTGGTTTTTGTGTGTTGTAATATCTGACGCATTCTCGCATTGTCTGACGCATTTGCCATTCCGGAGCGCACCCTTGCGCGTATCACAGCAAGCTCCAACTGGCCCAGCAAGCGTTTGGGGCTGCTGGCGGCGTAGGCAGACAACCAGGCGGGCAAGCACAATTTGTGCCTGCCCGCCTTCGCATATTCTTTCGGTTTCCCATTTTTACTTTTTGAAAAACGCTACCACAACAGCGCCAGGGCCCGCATGGGTTCCGATCACACTTCCTACAGTCGTGTAACGAATTTCTTTCAGGTTTCCTTCCCAGATGTGACGGCTGTCTTCGATATATTTTAGCAGCAGTGCGTCAGAAATTCCACTGTAGCCCAGCAGAACCGGCCTGCTGAAATCAATGCCGCCGGCCTTGTCGATCTCCTGAACGAGCAGATTGTTCCCCATTTTGGAGCCGCGAGCTTTTCCCAGCAGGTGAATTTCGCCGTCAATAACGGAAAGCACGGGCTTGATATTCAGTATCCCGCCGGCGAATGCGGCTGTCTTTGAAATGCGGCCGCCCCGCTTGAGGTATTCGAGGGTATCCACCAGCGCCACAACAACGATTTTTTTCTTCTCTTCCTCCAGTGCCTGCGCAGTTTCCTCTGCGGTCATTCCTGCATCCAAAAGGCGGAACGCAAGCTCCACCAGAATCCCTGTTCCCATCGCTGCGCTGGTGCCGTCCACAACATAGATGTTCTCATAATCCGCCGCCGCGATCATGGCGCTTTGATATGTGCCGGAAAATTTGGATGCAAGGGTAATAACAACGGCTGATTCGCCCGCCTGCTTTGCCTTTTCATATTCCTTCATAAAGGCGTCCGGCGTTGCCTGACTGGTAGTAGGCAGCACATCGCTCTCGACGAGCTTTTCATAAAATGTTTTGTTGTCGATGGTCACGCCATCAATGTATTCCTCCTGCCCGAAATGAACGGTGAGGGGTACCGTAGATACCCGTGCTTTGATCTCAGGAACTAAATCCGCAGTGGAATCAACAATAATCCTTGTTTTCAATTTCGTCAATCTCCTATTCTTCGCTATTTTGAGCGATCGCCTCAAGACTTCTGCTGATGGCAGAAAGGCTGCGGTAGAATGCCGCTCGTTCGTCCTCTGTGAGGGTATGGCTGATCGTATCAAGCACTGTGCCGATTTTCTCTGCGATTCTTTTGCTGACTTCCTGACCTTTTTCTGTCAAACGCAAAGGGCTTCTGTACCGTTTGGTGCGGTCGGAATCCCGCAGAACAAAGCCGTTGGCCTCCAGATAGTCCAACGCACGAGAGATAGTCGCCTTATCCTCCTCGCAGTGCTCGCACAGCTCCGCCGAGGTCACGCCATCCAGAGAATATATGTAGTACAGACAGGACACATGGGCGCTTCGCAGATAATAGGCGGCCATCTCCTGATTTTTTATCTTCCGTATGTCGCGGCTGATCCGGTTGATCAAAACCGTAAACGTCTCAAATCTTTCCTGCATGGTTACCTCCCATCTCCTAAGATGTTGAGATTTCAACATGCGGATTTTATCATAGGAATGTTGAAATGTCAACATTCCTCTCTGCTACATGTGGACTGTATTTTTAGAAACGCCGCGAGCAAGAGTGGTAAGGCAGCTGAGTTCACACCTGGCAAGCAATGCCTGCGTTTACCGTCGTTTCCGTGTATTCATGGGGTTGTGTGACGGTGCAGAGCACGCGCAGGGCAATCAATTCCAGTACGGCACGCTCTCCTGAAGGCGGGCCGGTGAGCATACCTCAGCCTTTGGCCTCGGAGGTTTTTTGTATATTGCGGAACTGCGGAATTGTTGAGCAGAGCAGTTTTCCATGCAGAAAAAGCGGCGAACAGGACGCTTTTTAAGAACAGAAATGGGAGGAAGCTTCGATGTTTACACATTCTGCGCCCTTGGACACCAGCTTTAGCATGCACGATTGCCGCGCGACGGGGCTTCGAATTGAGAGGGGCGCGCTGATCTTTACGTTCGAGGACGGCGTCTGGGCCTGCGCCGGTTCTGCCGTCAACCCCGGCGAAAAGACGATCCGGACGGGCAGGGCAGATGTGCGGCTGGACGGCTTCACTGCGGAGGAAACGGAGCTCGCATATTTCCGGGAACTGCGCTTTTTCGGATGGAAGGCCGCGGAGCTTCGGAAGCACCTTACGCTCGAAGCTCTGGAACGCTGCGTCAACAGCGGACGTTGGGAGCTGGAATTCAAGGACGCTTTTTCCGCCGGGTGCGCATATCTGTTCCGGGGCCTCGTCTGGCAGAAGCGGCGGCCCTACTTAATGGAGTTTGAGTTGAGCGTCGAAGCGTCCGGGATGACATGCTTTTGGGATGCGCTTCGGCCAGAATGTGAATGGTGAATGCATATATGCATTTTTCTCCTGCTTTCTTGTAGAAAAACGGAGAAAAACTAATAAATATAAGAAAACATGTTGCAGATGCTTGAAACGTCTGCTATAATACTGGCATACATGCAAAGCGGCATTCCGAATCCTTGTATGCCATAGCGCAGCGGTAAGGGCACCCGCTGCACTCCCCACCATAGACCGGCAGAAACAAATCTGGCAAGCACCTCGGTGCTTGCCAGATTTGTTAAAGGATATACACAAGCTTCGTTGGAGAAGGACGAAGCAAGAGGTGTCATGGAAAATGTTTTATTTTCTATGTACTGATATCTTAGCATAAATATTGGGAAATGTCAACAAAGAAACCTGAAATTGACATGGAATTTCATTGGAAATGAACGGTGGGCCAATGAATTCATGAAAACGTGCCTGTAAATTTTGCGGACATTTTTCTTTGCATATGCTATAATATGCCCGCCGGAGGATACGGTGGGTCACGCGCCTGCTCGTCCGGCAAAAACGGATATGGAGCCGTCCCGTTGACGGCGGAGGAAGCATGAAGAAGCTATGTGCCATTATTTCCGGCGGACGAAGAGCGCCGCTGGACGGAATAGAGAACGCGGACCGGATCATTGCCTGCGACAAGGGCTATCAATACGCGGAGGAGGCTGGCGTGCGGCCGCAGCTGCTGGTTGGGGATTTTGATTCCTATACCGGCGCGCTTCCGGCGGATATCCCGATCCTGGATCTGCCGGTCGAGAAGGATGATACGGATACGATGGCTGCGATCCGCTATGCGGTTCAGGAGGGCTATTCGGAGATCGTTCTTTACTGCGCGTTGGGCGGACGGCTGGATCATCTGCTCGGAAACGTCCAATCGGCGGTCTTTGCGGTCGAGCGCGGATGCAGAGTCCACATTATAGATACAGACAATCTCCTTTACTTTTTTACGGACGGCGCGCTTACGCTGCCGCCTCGTGCGGGATGGTCGCTGTCGCTGCTGTCGCTGACGGATCGCTGCGAAAACGTTTCGGTCACAGGCGTCAAGTATCCGCTCCGGGATGCGACTCTGACGAACGGATTTCCCATCGGTGTCAGCAACGAGTGGAGGGGAGAGGCGCAGATCTCAGTTGGCGGCGGCGTGCTGCTCGTGGTCATGTCGAAAATGTAGGAAAGAGCAGGCCCTTTGCGGCCTGCTTTTTGCGTACTTTTCCGGAAGTGCGCAAAATTGCGGAAGTATGCGCGCTGATATGTGGAAAATGACAAATGCTTCTTATATACTGAATACAATTTTTTCAAGGCTTTGGGACACTGCACGGTTTTATACTTGCGCGGAAATCCGAAATCCAGTATAATATAGTATCCCGTTTTGTGAGGAACAGACGGCGTGAGATCCGGCGTGGAAACAACTGCGCGGGATCGGAATTCCAATCGGAAAGGATGGTTTGCAGAACGGATGAGTAAGCCCGCAAAGGAAAAACAGGATACCGACAGCTCCTTTCTGGAGAAGCTTTCGACGCTCATTGTCGATAAGCGGAATCTGGTATTCTTAATTGTGATCATTCTGCTTGTTTTCTCCGCTTTTTCGCGGAACTGGGTCGAGGTCGAGAGCGACCTGACCTACTATCTGCCGGAGGGCTCCGGAACAAAACAGGCGCTGAATATTATGGACGAGCAGTTCATTACATACGGCTCTGCGGAGGTCATGGTCGCAAATGTGACGCTGAAGCAGGCGGCGGAGCTGCGCGACCAGATCGCCGATGTCAAGGGCGTACAGATGATCAGCTACGACGAAACGTCGGAGCACTATAACAATCTCTCCGCGCTCTACTCGATCACCTTTGATTATTCCGAGGATGATCCGGCGTGTCTGGATTCTTTGGATGCCGTGAAGGAGCTGCTGTCCGCCTATGACGTTTATGTCAAGACCGACCTCGGCAATTCGCAGGAGGAAACGATCGAGCACGAAATCAACGTCATTATGATCTATGTCGCCATCGTCATTGTCGTGGTGCTGCTGTTCACCTCGGAAACCTACGGCGAGGTGCCGGTGCTGATCTTGACGTTTGTTGTGGCGCTGGTGCTCAATCAGGGCAGCAACTATCTGCTTGGAAAGATATCCTTCGTTTCCAACTCCGTGACAAGTATTTTGCAGCTGGCGCTGTCCATTGACTACGCGATCATATTCTGCAATCGCTTCAAGGAAGAGCACCGGATGCTTCCCATCCGCGAGGCGGTCATTGTGGCGCTGTCAAAGTCTATCCCGGAGATCGGCGCGAGCTGCCTGACCACGGTCGGCGGCCTGATCGCCATGCTGTTCATGCAGTTCCGCCTTGGCCCGGATATGGCCATCTGCCTGATCAAATCCATCGCCTATGCGCTGCTGTCCGCGTTCATCGTGATGCCGGGACTGCTGATGCTCTTTGGCCCGCTGATCGACAAGACCGGACACAAGAGTTTTGTCCCGAAGATCTCCTTCGTCGGCCAGATCGACTACGCGACCCGGTTCATTGTTCCGGCGGTATTTATTGTGCTGGTCGTACTCGGCTTCCGCATGTCAAAGAATTGTCCGTTTGCCTATGGCTACAGCCTCCTGTCCACGCCGAAGCTCAATGAGACCCAGATCGCAGAGCAGATGATCGAGGACAATTTTTCCTCGACCAATATGGTGGCGCTGATGGTTCCGGCAGGGGACTATGACAAGGAACGCGAGCTTTTGCAGGAGCTGGAAAGCTACGACGAGGTGGACAGCAGCATGGGCCTGACAAACATCGAGGCCATGGACGGCTATATGCTGGCTGATAAGCTGACGCCGAGGCAGTTCGCGGAGCTTGCAAACCTCGACTATGAGCTGGCGGAGGTCGTCTACGCGGCCTACGCGGCCAATCAGGACAATTACGGCCAGCTGGCCGGTAATATCACCAATTATCAGGTGCCGCTGATCGATATGCTTCTGTATGTCTGCGACCAGCTTGACGCGGGCGTCGTGACGCTTTCGGACGATCAGATGCAGCTGCTCTCTGATGCAAAGGTGCAGATGCTCAGCGCGAAGAATCAGCTTCAGGGCGACCAGTACAGTCGGATGCTGCTGTATCTGACGCTGCCTGTCAGCGGCGACGAGACCTATGCCTTTACCGACACCATTCAGGAGATCGCGCGGAAGTATTATCCGGACGGCAACATCTATCTGGCGGGCGACTCCACGAACGAATATGACTTTGAAAAGTCCTTCGCAGTGGATAATACGGTTGTCAGCATCGTGTCGGTGCTGATCGTGCTGCTGGTGCTGCTGTTTACCTTCAATTCGGCGGGTATGCCGCTGCTGCTGATCCTCGTCATTCAGGGCAGTATCTGGATCAACTTCTCCTTCCCGACGATCACGGGCAAGTATCTGTTCTTCCTCGGCTATCTGATCGTCAGCTCAATCCAGATGGGCGCGAACATCGACTACGCCATCGTCATCGCCAGCCGCTATCAGGAGCTGAAGGGGAAGATGCCGCACAAGAATGCCATGATCGAGACGCTCAACTTTGCGTTCCCGACGATCATCACCTCCGGCGCGATCATGTCCATCTGCGGCTTCCTGATCGGAAGCATGACCTCCGAGCCGGTCATTGCCGGTATCGGCGAAAGCCTTGGACGCGGCACGGTCATTTCGATCTTCCTCGTCATGTTCGTCCTTCCGCAGATCCTGCTGGTCGGCAGCGGTGTGGTGGATAAGACCTCCTTCTCGGTGCCTGCGGTTTCCGTCGGTGAACGGAAAACGGCAAGCGGTAAGGTCGTTATCAACGGCATGGTACGCGGACACATCAACGGTACGGTGCGCGGTATGCTGCGCGCGACGGTGGATGGAGACGTAGATTTGAATGTGGTTTCCGGCTCTGCCGGCGGAGAGGAGGCGGAACAGGATGAACAGTAAGCGCAAGCACCTGCTGGCGGGCATTCTGGCCTGCCTGATGCTCTGCATGTTTGCCGCCCCGGCGCGTGTCTGGGCCGACGAGGCAGAGGATACGACCGCTGCGGAGCAGACGGCTGTTGAGAACGCCTCCGAACAAGCGGAAACGACTGAGACGCTCCCGGAGGAGACCATCCATATCGCAAGCGCGGAGGATCTTCTGGAGCTCGCGGCGTCCTGTATGCTTGATACATGGTCGCAGAACAAGCGTGTCATTCTTGACTGCGATATTTCGCTGGAGGGCGTGGACTTTGAGCCCATTCCGAGCTTCGGCGGCACGTTTGTCGGCGGCGGCCACACGATCCGCGGCCTCCGCGTCAGCGGAAGCTTCTCACCGGCGGGGCTGTTTGCCGTGGTGCAGGAGGGCGGTATCCTCCGCAATCTGAACGTGGAGGGCAGCGTGGCTCCGGATGTCGATTCGGACTGCGTCGGCGGCATTGCCGGTGAGAACCGGGGCCTTATTTCCAATTGCAGCTTCACCGGCTCGGTCTCCGGCACGAGAAGTGTCGGCGGCGTAGCCGGTAAGAACGCGGCCTCCGCGATCATCCGCTCCTCCGGTGCAAGCGGGACGGTTTTCGGCGAGAACATGACCGGCGGCGTTGCGGGCTACAATCTCGGCTATATCGGCTCCTGCCGGAATAGCGCCTTCGTGAACATCGAAAGCACCGATCCGGGCGTGGATATCACCAGCATTGATCTGGACTTTTCCATGGATCTCACGCGCCTGTCGCAGGCCGATACGGCGAACATTGCGACGGATACCGGCGGTATTGCCGGGTATTCCTCCGGCACGATCATGGACTGCGCGAATCTCGCGGCCATCGGCCACCAGCACATCGGCTACAACGTCGGCGGCATTGCCGGACGCAGCTGCGGCCAGATCCTGGGCTGCACGAACGAGGGCAGCGTCTGCGGACGAAAGGATGTCGGCGGTATCGCCGGCCAGCTCGAGCCTTATATCCGCGTGGAGCTGAGCGAGAGCACCAGAAGTCAGGTCGAGCAGCAGCTTCAGGAGCTGAACGACCTTGTGGATAAGGCGGCGGACGACGCGGAGGGCGGCTCCGGCGGCATTTCCGCTCGATTGAACAGCCTTTCCGGCAGCGTCGGAAACGCAGTGGATCGTGTGAACGACGTTAAGGTGACGGCTGGGATCGACACGACCGTCCGTGGAGACGGCTCGCTGGATTCCGGCACGCAGATCGGCGGCGAGGTGAATCCCATCGACGCCGATGCGTCGCACGGTTCCGGCGGCGGCCTTACGATCACAACGGAGCCTGGCTCCGTCAGTGTCGGCATTGGCCACGGCAGCGGCGGCAGTCTGGAGATCGGCTCGTCCGCCAGTGCGGGCATCGATCACAGCGGGACGGCCTCCGGTGCGCTGGATGCCAGCACGCAGATCGTCGCTGCGCCCGACCTCGGCGGACTGACCTCCGCGGTGAACGGTATCGGCAGTCAGCTGACGATGCTCAATCAGGCGGTGACCGGCACAGTCGGTACACTGGCCGAGGATGTGCGGCAGATCAACGATAAATTCGCCGAGGTCTCCGAAACGCTTTTCAATGCGGTCGATGAGCTGCAAAACGGAACGAACGACCTGATTACCGATGTTTCGACGGTAGACGTCGATCAGATCACGCTTGGCAAGACCTCCGGCAGCAGCAACAGCGGCACGGTCTACGGCGATATCAATTCCGGCGGCATTGCAGGCTCCATGGCCATTGAATATGAGCTGGACCCGGAGGACGATGCGTCCAACGAGCTTTCCGACGACGCGCGGCGGCAGTATGAGTACCGCGCGGTCATTCAGAACTGCACCAATACCGGCGAGGTCACCAGTAAGCGCAGCTATGCGGGCGGTATCTGCGGCCGGATGGATCTCGGCCTCATCACCGACTGCAAGGGCTACGGAACGATCCGCAGCGAAGACGGCAATTATGTCGGCGGCATTGCGGGCGTGACGGGCGCGACGGTGCGCACCTCCTACGCAAAATGCACCCTCAGCGGCCAGAAATATGTCGGCGGCATTGTCGGCTCCGGCGTGACGCAGAAGGTGAGCGGCAGTGGAAGCACCGTTGCGGGCTGCTATTCGATGGTCGAGATCGAGGACTGCACGCAGTATTCCGGCGCGATCTCCGGCGCGGACGCGGGCACGTTCCTGGAAAACTATTATGTCAGCGATACGCTGGCGGGCATCAACCGTCAGAGCTATTCCGGGCAGGCGGAGCCGTCCACCTACAAGGAAATGCTGAAAACGCAGGCTCTGCCGGAGGAAATGCGTCAGCTGACGCTTCGCTTCGTCGCAGACGGCGAGGAGATCTTCTCCACGCATTTCAGCTACGGCGCGAGCTTCGATGCGGAGAATTTCCCGTCGATCCCGGAAAAAGAGGGCTATCTTGCCAGCTGGGATCACGAGACACTTGAAAATCTGCACTTTGACACGACGGTCACGGCGGTCTACACGTCCTATACGCCGAGCCTTGCGTCCTCCGCAGCGCGCGAGGACGGACGTGCGATCATGCTGGTCGAGGGCGATTATTCAGATGACGATGTCATCACAATCACGGCGGAGCCGCTGACACCCGGTGCCTTCCACATCCGTGCGGGCAGTCTCCAGAGCCGCATCGACGGTTATTTCTCCACGTTCGGAACGAGCGAATTCTCGCTGCTGAAAACGAACTGGGAGGTCGTGGAGCAGTGGAGCATCGAGGTGCCCGGCGGAGACTCCGGTGAACATCGGCTGCGCTATCTGGCCCCGGACGGCGGGACGAAGTTTCTGCGCGTCTATATGGAGAACAACGGAAGCTGGGAGCGTGTGGAGTATGAGACGGCGGGCAGCTATCTTGTGATCCCGGTGCGCGGCAGCAGCGTGCGCATCGCCGTGGTCTCCACGGTCGAGGTCTGGTGGGTATGGGCAGCGGCTGTTCTGCTGCTGGCTCTGATTATATTCCTGATCGTCCACTTTACACGCAGGGCTGCGCGAAAGGTACGGCAGCGCAAGGAAGGCGCGCCGGAGGAGACGGCTGCACCGGCAGCAGAGCCGAATACGCCTGCACAGGCGGCAGCTCCCGCGGAGCCTGACCCGGAGCTGCTGGCCCGGGCGCTTTCCGCAGAGGAACGCCTTGCCCGCGCGGAGGAGGAGCTGCGGATGCTCCGGGAGAGCAGCGCGTCCGGCGCGGTCGCCGTTGCGGAACGCCCGAAAAAGCGCGTCCGCTGGTGGATCCCGGTGATCGTTGTCGTTGTCCTGCTTGCCATCGCGGCGGGCGTGTTCTTCGTGAGCCGGAATTTCGGCACGGAGCTGGAGGCCTACCGCATCCTCAATGCCTATGCGCAGAAGGATCCGCTTGCGATGACGCTGCGCGTAGACGCGAAGCTGGACGGGCAGACGATCGGTCTGGACGCGGAGATCTGCAAAACAAAGGTCGAAGGGAAAACAGTGACCTGCCTGCAAAGAGACGGCGTGCAGCTGTTCTACGCGGGCGAGACCGTCTATCTTGAAAACGGGAGGGCCTTTTCCGTCGGCGGCGATTACCCGGATTATGCGGAGCTGCTGCCGCAGGCGGCGGAGCTTTACCGGCTTGTGAACGTGTCTGCGTCCACGAGCGGTACACAGAAAACCTACCGCCTGACGGCGAAGGATGAAAACGCGGATGCGCTCGTGCGCATCCTGCTGCCGGAGCTTCCGGCAGACAGCACGGTGCGCACACTCGAAGCGGCACTGACGGCGGACGGTCAGAAGCCCATCCGCCTGACATTCTCCGCAGAGCTGACGGGAGGTACGTCGGCCACGCTGAATGCGGAGCTGAGCTTCTCGGAGGGCGTGACGACCGCACCAGAGATCCCGGAGGCGGTGCGCAGCGCGATCACATCCGGCAAGCCTGCGGAGGCGGGGCTGCTGACCGACGAGCTTTTTGAGCTGCTGAAGGGCTGGGCTGCGCGCTGCGCGGGGGAGAGCATGTCGGCTGACCTGACGCTTTCCGCCGACTGCGGGCCGGTCGTTGTGAACGATACGCTCCGGATCGACCAGAAAAGGGTCTCCGGTCAGACGATCACTGCGGTCGGAAAGAACGCGCTGACGCTGTATCTATCCGGCGACCGCCTCTGCGACGGAAGCGGCAATGCCGCCTCTGACCAGCTGTCCGGTCTTGCGGACTCGGCCGAGCTGATCGACGCGGCCTATCAGCTGCTTCTGAACGGCGAGACGAGCTGCACGATCTCCGGCGATACGAAGACCTATACGCTCTCGCTGGATGAAAAGGGGATGGAGAACCTCGCATACGCGATCGCGCCGGAGGCGAAGTCCCAGAGCATCACCTTCAAGGAAGGCACGCTGGAAGCGGTCCTGACCGGCGGGGTGCTCACGTCGCTGCGCGTCTCCTGCGCAGGCAGCATCCGGGTCGTGCTTGCGGATACGCCGGTCAGCCTTTCGGCCACGGCGGCGTTCACAGAGCGCGATGTGGAGATCCCGCAGGAGGTCGTGGATGCGCTCGTCAAGTGATGGTGCGTTCCTCGACAAAAACAGTGTAAAAAACCTCCGTATGATGCTTCATACGGAGGTTTTCGTATAATACTAAAGCCTAATTAAAACAATTGAT
>FR887100.1 GCA_000436735.1 Firmicutes bacterium CAG:170 | reverse complement strand
GGTAGTTGCCGCCGGAGATCACCAGCCGTTTGCCGTTGACCAGGCAGTCCGCGATCTTCTCCCGGGCGCTTTCGTAAATTTCCGTCACGGTTGTCCGGGATATCTCCATCCGTTCGGCGCACATCTCGTGGGTCAGCTTTTCCAGATCGACCAGACGAACGACCTCAAATTCATCCACCGTCAGCACGACGGCATCCGCCTCCGGCGCGCTGTCCGGAGAAAACTGCGCAAAGGCAGGCTCCTTACAGATCTTTCGACGTTTTTGCGGTCTTGGCATATACTCGCCTCCTGATTTGCGGTATATGTCGAGTATATCACAACATCTCCCATGTGTAAAGCCAGGAGTCACGGCAGGATTTTTCATTCAATTTGCAAAAGCTCAGAATTTCCTCTTGACAAAGCAGGCGTTCCTTACTATAATAATCGGGCTGACGGGGTGTGGCGAAGTTTGGTATCGCGCTTGGTTCGGGACCAAGAGGCCTCGGGTTCGAATCCCGACACTCCGACCATCGAAAAATCCTGAAATCGTAAGATTTCGGGATTTTTCTTTATTTTTCCGGCAATTTTGCGTTTATCATTCTAACGCATTTCTAACAGGTGCTCGACAGTGTGTTGGAAATCGTCGCGGCTAACTGCTGCTTTCTCGACACGTCCAGATGCCCGTAGAGGTCTGCCGTCATGCGAATGTCGGCGTGTCCCATCCAGTCCTGCACATCTTTTAACGGCGTTCCTGCGTTAATCAGGAGACTGGCGCAACTATGTCGGATTTCATGAAAACGGATATGCGGCAACCCATGCTTTTTCAGAAGGTCGTTAAAACGATGGCTGATATAGTCCGGCGAATACGGGTGTCCATCGTCCCATTTGAACACATACGGATTCTCCGTATAATCCGCGCCAAACAAGCGCCGGTTTTCGATTTCTTTCCGTTTGGCTTCTGCAAAAATTGCTCTGGCTTCCGGGGTCAGTGGAAACGTACGTCGGCTCGTTCTATTCTTCGTCTTGTCCTTTTCCACTACAGAAGTGACTTTCACGACCGTATGACAGATAGCCAATGCTCCGCGTTCTTCGTCAATGCTGTCCCATTGCAAACCGAGCAGTTCACTTCTGCGCAGTCCGTAAATCGCTGTGATTTTGACAAGCGGCAGCAGCGGGTCATTTTGCAGCGTGGCAAACAGTGTCTGCATCTGCGTGGCACTGTAAAAATGCGCTTCCTTTCGCTCCTTCTG
>FR887099.1 GCA_000436735.1 Firmicutes bacterium CAG:170 | reverse complement strand
CTGCCGTGAACAGTGAGGGCAAAATACCTGCCGCAGTTTTTGCAAGTGCGCATTATGATCTTTTCTTGGACGCACTTGCGCAGCGAAAAATCGATCAGATCGTACATGCTTTGCGGATACAAGACCTCCGCAAACTGCTTCTCATCTACAAACTCGAACGAAATCTTCATTGGCTGGAAGTCAAATTTCTGCAAGGACGGCGCCTGTTCATACGCCTGCACCCGAATGGAGAAATCCACGTCGGTAATGCTTGCGTCCAGTACCGTCTGGAAAAGGCGCAGAATTTGCTGCTGCATGGTCGCAAGGTTGCTTGGGACGTGCGCCAGTTCTTTGTGCGGCAACAGCTTCGTCGGATTTTTGCAATCCGGCGTCGCCTGCTTCAGTCGGTTGCTCCAATCCAGCCACAGGTAGAAAAAATACGGATGCTCGTCCTTGAAGTCGTCCAGAAGTTCTTGTACTGGCTTCAGGCACTTTGTGTCCCGTGTCTGGTAAAACTTTATCAACGAGCGCTCCGCTTCATGGAAGCGCGGTTCCCATTGATTCACGTCATAATATACAAACGACAGCAGGCTGTCCGGAAACGGACGGTCTGCTATTTTTGTAGACGAACGAAAATCGTCGTTGCTATACATCAGGGTTTCGCTGCTGTCCAGAAGATAAAATTTGCACTGAAAATCAGACATGACTGCACCTCAAAATAGATTTATAGAAATTTATATTATAAATTAGTCTTGACAATAGTTTGAGATTATGTTAGTCTAAAATTAGAAAACAAATCTATTTGATAATTATAAGTCTAAATCATGCAACACAGAATGTCAATAGCAAACGGAAAGGAAGTGAAAAAATGACCAAACTGGAAACCATCACAGCAGAAGATTTGCAAAACAGGACATATGAACCGACGCACTTTCTGGTAGATGAGCTTATTCCAGAGGGCTTGCATATCCTCGCGGGTGCACCGAAAATCGGCAAGTCGTGGCTGGCTTTGTGGCTGTGCTTATGCGTTTCGCAAGGGCAGCCACTCTGGGGTTTTGCAACGACACAGGGTGAAGTTCTGTATCTTAGCCTCGAAGATTCGTTCCAGCGTATCCAGACGCGGCTTTTTGATCTGACGGAAGATGCGCCGCCGACGCTGCACTTCGCGATCATGGCGGACACGCTCAAACATGGTCTGGAGCAGCAGATCGAGCAGTTTTTGAACGAACACCCCAATACAAAACTGGTTGTCATTGATACCTTGCAGCGCGTCCGCAGCGTAGGCGGTGACAGCAATCTGTACGCAAATGACTATCAGGACATCGGGCTTCTGAAAAAACTTGCGGACAGGCGGCACATCGCGATCCTCTTGATTCACCACCTGCGGAAACTCCACGATGACGATCCGATGAACATGATCTCCGGCTCGACGGGCTTAAGCGGCGCAGCGGATTCGGCATTTGTTCTGCAAAAGCACTCCCGACTTGCCATGTCGCTTCTCTGCATTGCACTGGGCGCGACATCCCCGACCGGACTTTGAAACTCGAATTCGGTGAGGAAGATCACGTCTGGAAATTGCTTGAGGACAGCAAAACTTGCAGCACGACTTCTAAGATTTCAGCGCTTCAGATTGAAAATCTTCTCTCTGAACTTCTGCAAAAAGAGCCTGAAATCAGCGCCCCTGCAAAAGCGTTGTTGGAAAAGATCGACCCTGCCGGAATCGAGGGCTGGACGCCGAACAGCTTCTCACATCAAATCCGAAAAAGCGTTGACACTCTAAGGCAAAACGGTATTTTCATATCGTTCCGAAAGAGCAACGGAGAGCGCCTCATCTGCCTGAAAAGGGTCGATGGTGCCGATCTTCCCACCGTAGAAAAAATCGTCCCTATCGACCCTGCGGGTGTGGCGAGCGCCCGCACCGCGCCGTGAGCCGCGTGTCGCCGCTGTGTGCGGTTTTCTGCCCCGGCTGCGAGTGTGTGCGCGGCGCAACGGGAAAAGCCAACGTTGCGCCGACGTGCGGGCAACGCAGGAAAATATAGGTACAATACGCCAGCCCAACACAGAGAATCCCCGCCGCGGCGGGGAAAATCCTCCCGTTCGGGAGGAGCCAGCATCGCATTTGGCTAGTCGCCGGCGCACCGGCTCCCTGCCAAATGCTGTTTGCGGGCAGAAGCCCACACCCACTTCACTTCAATGAAAACGGAGGAAAGATGAAAAAAGACAAGCAATTCAGCATTCGAATAGCAGCACAAGATCTGGAAACGATACGCCGGAAAGCAGCACAAGCCCATATGAGCCAGAGCGATTATGTGACTGCGTGCTGTCTCGGAAAACATATCGTCATTCTCGATGGACTGAAAGAAGTCCTGCGGCAGCAGAAAGCCATTGGTAACAACCTCAACCAGCTGACGGTACTGGCGAATATGGGCAAGGTACAGTTTGCCAATCTGGATTCTGCCGTGCACGAGTTTTCCAAGATCAACACAGCCCTGCGTGAAATGCAGGAGGGAGGTGTGGCAAAATCGCAATCGTCCATTTCGTGAATTACAAAAAGGGGACACAAACGCGCGGCTGCATGAAAAGTGTCATGCGTTACGTTTCCCAACTCAGCAAGACGCTCTGGGATGGACAGCAGCTCGTCAGCGGAATCGGCTGTCAGCCAGAAACGGCGTTCGACGAATTCCTGAGTACAAAGCTGCTGCACCACAAGGACGGCGGCGTGATGTTCTATCACATGGTGCAAAGCTTCCCGAAAGGTGCGAACATTGATCCTCGCACAGTGCACGAAGCAGCGCGTAGGCTTGCCGGATACTTCGAGGGTTGCGAGGTGCTGGTCTGCACCCATGTCGACCGCGAACATATCCACTCCCACTGCGTCATCAACAGCGTAAATTTTGAAACCGGTCGGAAGGTGCATATGGCAGACGAACAGATTCAGGAGCTGCGCGTTCGCAACGACCAAATTTGTGCGGAATTGGGGCTGCCGAAATTCCAGAGAGACGAGCATCGGCAGTCGCGCGGAATGTCCAACGCGGAATACTACACGGC
>FR887098.1 GCA_000436735.1 Firmicutes bacterium CAG:170 | reverse complement strand
TCCGGATTCCATGATGTCCCAGCAAGCATATAGCAGATCATGTTGCTTCCAAGTCAACCTCCTTTACGTCAGGCGAGGTCAGCCAACGCCTCGTTGGAATAATACTGATCAAGGCAGAACGCTGCTGCGCCGGAATTGAGCAAGAAAGCAGAGAACTGCTCATTACCGGCGGAGCTAAGCACCAGATTCATTTCGGTCTGTCCGGCAAAATAGTACAGTTGCTTTTTGACAGACTGTGTGAAATAGCGGATCTGCGGCACGCAGTAGGCGGAAATGATGATCTCATCCGGATCGTACATGATCTGGAAGTTATAGATCATGACTGAGAATTGTCGTGCGACGAGGTCGACCTGAAGACAGGCGAAGGGATCGCCGTTGTCGGCGGCCTGAAAAAGCTCGGCAATGGTGACATGCGGCGCATCAGGACAGGCATTGAGGCTGGATTCCGGCCAGTTGGCAAGCTCGCGGCAAACACGGGACTCAATGGCATCGCGGGCAACGATGCTTTCAAAGCAGCCGGACTTTCCGCAGGCACACTGCGATTTAAAAGTATAATCGGTTGTGATATGTCCGAATTCACCAACGAGGCCGCGCTTACCGTGGACAAGGTGGCCGTTACGGATGTATGCGCCGCCGACGCTGTTGTCACAGTAGAGCACGACGATATTTTGCTGGTACCGCTGCGGCTTTTCCCATAGGTGCGCATACGCACCGACGCGCGAAATGTTGTCAAGGTAGATACTGCACGGAAAGGGAAGATGCTGACGCAGATCACGGACGACGGGGAGTTCGTCCGGCCAGGCCTTATTGATCAGTGTCGTGACAAGAGTTCCGGTCTCGCTGGAGACAATGCCGACGACAGAGATTGTGATACCAGCAACCTGCGCAGGCGTCAGATGATTTTTTACCATAATGCGTTGGATCAGCCCAGCCAGAACAGAGATGGCAGCATCGTATTCAAAATATTCGTGCGGCTTCTTGCGCAGCTGATCGACTGCGATCGATGTGTAAGCGGAATGAGGAGCCGAATCGCAGTCAGACGGCTGACGCCGCTCGGAGTCGAGCAAGACAAGGCTTGCGTCATACAGGCTGACGGTGATCAGATTCGGAATGAATGTTGCGGCGATGGCAAAGGTGTTTTTGGTGGAAAGCTCAAACAGGTCAGGACGCTTTCCGCCGCCCTCGGTCGACGTACCCTTGCCCGCTGGCAGAACAAGCCCGCGCGAGAGAAGCTCATTGACGATCTTGGAGACGGCGGTCTTGCTCAGACCTGTACGCTCGGTGATATCCCGGATGGTGAGTGTGTCGGAGGAGCGGAACATGGAAAGCACGACGTGCAGATTGCTGCTGCGTATATTACGCTGAGTATGCCCAGCGAGTTTTCTTTCAGCCATGGAAGAATCTCCTATATTTCTTATTTAACAATATTTTAGCAACATTGTGTACAAACTGTCAACCTTAAAGTATGAAACAGGGGGGGCACAGCGGCGGAAAAAGTCAAAAAATAGGCGAAATACACAAATGCGGTATGCGGATTTGGTTGAAAACAGAGAAGTTAGAAAATATAATTGACA
Organism: Firmicutes bacterium CAG:170; assembly: GCA_000436735.1. Classification (GTDB taxonomy): domain Bacteria; phylum Bacillota; class Clostridia; order Oscillospirales; family Oscillospiraceae; genus CAG-170. Next base: position 10,307 of record FR887098.1, on the reverse strand, counting down.
AACGAAGGCAGATGTGAAATGATAGGAGCATCAAAACAAGCGGCCCGCAGAAAACGGCGGGACAATGAGATCGGTTGAAAGGCGTACAAAACGGCAGAAGGACGGAAAAACATATCTGAAAAGCCTCCTGTTTTGTGTTCGCCATTTCTTTTTACACAGTTTGACAACAATGTTTACAAATAAGATCATGGAGGAATTGAAATGAAAAAGCTGAAGCTTGGCGTTGTGCCGATCAAGAGAACCTTCCTGCCGATGGAAGCGGCGAAGGCGCAGAAGGACGAATTCATGCCCGTTATCCGCAGCATCAAGAGCGATTATGTTGAGATCATCGACGTGGACGAGCTGACGGAGAACGGCATTGCCTTTACGTATGACGTGATCGCACCGATCGTGAAGAAGCTCAAGGACAACGAGATCGACGCGCTGTTCCTTCCGTTCTGCGATTTTGGTGAGGAAAGCGTTGCTGCCGGGATCGCCTCCGCGTTCAAAGTCCCGACGCTGGTGTGGGGCCCGCGCGACACCGAACCGAACTCCGATGTGACACGCGGCCGCGACACGCAGTGCGGTATCATCGCCGCGACAAAGGTGCTCAGCCGCTGCGGCGTAAAATTCTCCTACATTGTCAACTGTCCCACACAGTCCGAGCAGTTCAAAAACGGCTTTGAGACCTTCCTGCGCGCCAGCATGATCGTCAAGACGATGCGCACGCTGCGCGTGGCGCAGATCGGAAACCGCCCCGAGCCGTTCATGAGCGTCATGACGAACGAGGCAGAGCTTCTTGAACGCTTCGGGATCAACGTGATCCCCGTTTCCATCCCCACCATCGTCAAGTACACCGACGAGATCCTCGCGGAAAACGGCGAGCAGCTCCAGAAGGACTATGCGGATTATACCGCGCGCGTCGACTGCTCGGAGATGGAGAATTTCGCGCTCGGCAAGATGATCGGTCTGAAATCCGGCGAGGAGGCCGTCCGCCGCGCGATCGCCATGAAGCTCGCCATGAAGCGTGCGATTCTGGAGAAGGACTGCACCTGTGCATCCATGGACTGCTGGCCGTCGGCGGCTGTGCTGAAGGGCCTGCCGTGTGTGGCGCTGGGCGAGCTGACCGACGAGGGCATTCCCGTCTCCTGTGAGGGCGATGTCAACGGCGCCGTCACGCTTGCCATCATGAACGCCTGCGCGATGGGCGATTCCTCTCAGTTCTTTGCGGATCTGACGATCCGTCATCCGGAGAACGACAATGCGGAGCTGCTGTGGCACTGCGGCCCGTTCCCGTACTCGATGAAGGATCCGGCCAGCAAGGCGAAGATGAAGGATATGTACGGCAGATGGGAGCTGAAAAAGGGCGACATCACGCTGTGCCGCTTTGACGGCGTAAACGGCGAGTATTACCTGTTCGCGGGCGACGGCCATGCGACCGACGGCCCGGAAACCACGGGTACCTATGTCTGGTTTGAAACGGAAAACTGGCCCGCGTGGGAGGAGAAGCTGGTCTTCGGCCCGTATATCCACCATGTTGGCGGCATGTACGGCAAATATGTTCCGGCTATGCGCGAGGCGGCGAGATATCTCGGTGTGAAGTTTGACAACCCCGCCTGCGGCGGCCCGAAGAGCCTTTGAGCAAAAACGAAAGGAAGAGCGCGATATGAAAACGGTTAAGGTCCAGCCCCTGACGCAGGAGAGCTTCAGCAAATACGGTTCGTTTGAGAACCTGTACCAGCCCCAGACGATGGGCGTTGGCGTGGGAACGGACAATGCGTTCTATCCCGACGTCATGCCGCTTGGCATGAGCAATGCCTCGGCGTGCGTCTGCCATGTAAAGCGCCGCGATATGGTCGTTGCCAACTATGAATTCCACAACCGCGCGGCGGAGGGCGTTGTGTGCCTTGATGCGGACATCGTCATCTTCGCGGGCTTCGGCTTTGCGCCGTTCCTCCCGCCCAAGTTTGAGGCATTCCTCGTGCCGAAGGGCACGCTGGTGAAGTTCAAGGCGGGCGTCCTGCACGGAACGCAGTTCCCGGTCGATCAGGAAAACGCAGCAGTGATCGTGCTGCTGCCGGAGCGCACGTTTGCCACCGATTTTGTTCCCGGCAAGCTGGAGGGTGAAGAGATCCTTCACCTTGAGCTTTGAGCCTGAAAGAAGGTGCAGCCATGACGGAGAATGCCCATACGGGAATCGTTTTCGGCATTCAGCGCCTCTCTATCCATGACGGCCCCGGTATCCGCACGACGGTTTTCCTGAAGGGCTGCAACGTCAACTGCAAATGGTGCCACAACCCGGAAGGGATCCCCATGCAGCCGCTTATCGGTCTGAATCAGGAGCGCTGCGTTCGCTGCGGCGCGTGCGCGGCGGCCTGTCCGAACGGCTGCCACAGCATCGAAAACGGCGAACACCGCTTTGACCGCAGAGCCTGTGAGGCGTGCGGCAAATGCGTGGATGCGTGCCCGGTGCAGGCACTCGATCTGATCGGCAAGCGTATGACTGCGGACGAGGTCATGAAGGTCGTGCTGAAGGATCAGAAATACTACGGCGAGGACGGCGGCGTGACGCTTTCCGGCGGCGAGGCGCTGATGCAGAAGGACTTTGCGCTGGAGCTGATGCGGCGCTGCCGCGAGCACGGCATCCGCATCGCGCTGGAGACGAACGGCGTTCATAGAAAAGAGACCTATGACGCGGTCATGCCCTACGTGGATCTGTTCCTGTATGACTATAAGGCGACCGACCCGGAGGTACACAAGGCCTATGTCGGCTGCGACAACCGCCGGATCCTGGAAAACCTGCGGTATCTGCATGACTCTGGCGCGCGCGTACTGGTCCGCTGCCCGATCATTCCGGGCGTTAATGACAATCAGACGCATTTTGACGCCATTGCGCAGCTGACGGTGCAGCTGCCGAAGCTGGTCGGCGCGGAGATCCTGCCCTATCACAAGCTGGGCGTCTCCAAGGCCAAGCGCATTGACAGCGAATACCAGGAATTTGAAATGGTCGACGCCTCGGTCAGCGACGGCTGGAAGCGCTATATCCAGTCAAAGGGCGGACGGCTTGTGAATGTGGAGTGAGAAACGCTATGCAGCAGGAACAGTTACTGGCTTATGATCTTGGGACGAGCGGCGTGAAGGCCTCCATCATCGCGGCGGACGGCACCGTCGTCGGCACGCAGACGGAGTCCTATCCGACACACTATGCGCGCGGCGGTATTGCCGAGCAGAATGCGCTGGACTGGTGGAGCGGCATCTGCCGCGCGACACAGGCGCTGATCGGGCGCAGCCCCGACAGCCGTACAAAGATCGCGGCCATCGGCGTCAGCGGCCATATGCTCGGCTGCGTGCCGATCGGTAAGGATCTTGAGCCGTTGCATCCGCATCTGCTCCACTCGGATTCAAGAGCCGCGGCGCAGTATGCGCAGATCTGCCGCGATATCGGCGCGCAGCGCCTGTATCAGATGTCCGGCAACATTCTTGATGCGCGCAGCTCGCTCTGCAAGATCCTCTGGTTCCGGCAGTGCCGCCCGGAGATCTATGAAAAAACCGAAAAATTCCTTCAGTCGAAGGATTACATCATTGCCAGGCTGACCGGAGATCCCGATACGACGGATTACTCCGACGCCAGCCACGGCGAGCTGATGAACATCACGACGCGCAGCTATGAGCCGGAGTTGTTCCGGCAGTTCGGCGTCGACATGGAAAAACTGCCTGCGCTGCACCGCAGCTGTGACATTGTCGGGCGCGTGACGCAGGCGAGCGCAGGGGAGCTTGGCCTTCCTGCCGGGATCCCGGTCATCGCAGGCGGCGGAGACGGCGCCTGCGGCAGCGCCGGTGCGGGAAATCTGCACCCCGGCGACGCATATCTGAGCCTCGGCACGACGGCGTGGATCGCCACCGTGACAGAAAAGCCCGTCATCGATCCGCAGCAGCGCCTGTTCAACATTATGAATCTGGACGGCCTGACGAGCAGCGTCTATGGCACGATGCAGGCGGCGGGCGCGTCCGTCAATTGGGTGCGCGAACTGCTGGGCGTGGGACTTGACGAGATGAATCGACTTGCGGCCGAGGTTGAGCCGGGATGCGAGGGACTTGTGTATCTGCCGTATCTTGACGGCGAACGTTCGCCGATTTTCGATGCACAGGCCAGCGGCGTTTTTGCAGGCGTGAATCAGATCCATAAAAACGGCCATTTCTGCCGCGCGGTATTTGAGGGCGTTGCCTACGCCCTGCGCCAGATCGCAGACGCGCAGCGCGAATTCCTTCCGCTCACGCGCGTGCATGCCATCGGCGGCGGCATGAAGTCCACGCTCTGGAGCCAGATCATCGCGGATGTCACGCGGCTGGAGCTTCAGACCATCCCGGCCCCGGCGGAGGACGCGACCTCGCTTGGGATCGCAGCTGTCGCTGGCAGCGCGGTCGGCATATTTGAAAGCATCGATCAGGCGCTTGCGAGATTCCGGCCGAGCGGTGCGATCCCTCCCAGCGTGGAAAACGCAAAATATGAACACATGTATCAGGCATATACAAGACTATATCCGGCGCTGCGGGAAACGATGCACTTTCTTCGGCAGCAGTAAATTCAAAAGGGGGAGCATCTATGAGTAAACATTTTCTGGCGGAACAATTGGAAAAATTTATCGACATCAAGGATATACCAATGACCCTTATGACGCCTCGCATTCAGCGCATGAAGGATGAAACACAGGCGCTCAACGACCAGGGACTGCGTCAGACCCGCCTGTATGTCAACATGGCCGCGTCGCTCGCGCAGACAAAGGGTGAACCGGAGAATATCCGCCGCGCAAAGGCATTTGCTTACCACCTCAAGCATATTGAACAACCAATCTACGATGCTGAGCAGCTGATCGGTTCGGTCACTGGCATGTGGCCGGTCGATGAGGCGCGCAACCAGCTGACCTATGAGCAGTTGAAGCAGGAAACGCAGCAGATGCTCGACGAATACTTTGCAAACCGCGGCGGCTTCAATCACTATGACAACGCGCGCGAAGGGCAGATGCTGTTTGCGTACAAAAAGGGCGGCCTCTCCTTTGAGGAGCAGGCGAACCTCACCAAGTTCCGCTTCGGCTCGCTGATGGCGCGCGACCATTACGACGCGAACATCGATTTCCAGGTCATGCAGAAGCTCATCGCGGAGATGGAGCAGCATTACCGCGATGCGGGCGTGGAATTTGAAAACTGGGAGATCGGCTCCCGCATCGAAAAGCACTTCGTGTACAACTATGGCGCGGAGACCATGCAGCTGCTGCGCGAAAACGGCTGGAACGCCGCGAACCACACGAATCTCAATTATAAGCGCCTTGTCGTGACGGGCATCGGTGGCATTCTGGAGCGCATCAACGGCTATCTGGAGAATGCAAAATCGCAGAAGGACAAGGATTTCTACACGGGCTGCAAGATCGTCATGGAGGCGGTCTCGGACTATATTTTCCGCTATGCCAAGGCTGCGGCTGTGAAGGCTGAGGCGACAGAGGAGCCTGTCCGCCGCGCGGAGCTTCAGGAAATGGCTGTTGTGATGGAAAAGATCTCGATGCAGAAGCCCGAGACCTTCACCGAGGCCATCGAGCTTGTCTGGATGATCCAGCTGATCGGCAATCTGTTCGGCGGCTCGGCGCTCTCGCTGGCACGCTTTGACCAGTATATGTACCCGTTCTATAAGCATGACATCGAAGCTGGCGCGATCACGGTCGACCGCGTGTTCGAGCTGATCTGCAGCCTTTATATGAAGCTCAACGAGCCGAAAATGCGCACCGTGCAGTCGCTCGCTGTCGGCGGCATCTGCTGTGAGAGCGGCGAGGATGCCTGCAACGATCTCTCAAAGCTGTGCCTTGAGGCGATGTCCACGCTCAAGACGCCGTATCCCAACATGTCCGCCCGTGTCATGCCCGGCAAGACACCTGACTGGTTCTATGACGAGATCATGCGCACGGTCAAGGCCGGATGCGGCCAGCCGATGGTGCTCAACGATGCGGTCTGGGTCCCGAATCTTACCAGCCTCGGCATTCCCGAGAAGTGGGCGCGCGACTATTACAACATGGGCTGCACCGAGATCATGATCCAGGGCAAGGACTGTAACTGGACGACAGGCGGCCTGATCTTCTTCCCGGAGCTTCTGAACGCAATGATCCGCAAGAGCGCCGCAGAGGGGCGTACATACGAGAGCTTTGAGGAATTCCTCGGCGAATATCTGAAGCTGATCGACAAGCAGTGCGACGAAGCGGGCGAAAGCGGCAAAAATGTGATCCACTCGCAGCGCGAGAGAAACTGTGACCCGTTTGCATCGTCTTTGATCGACGGCTGCCTTGAAAATGCGACGGATTACTTCCAGGGCGGCACGGACACGGGCGACCCCATTTCGGTCTCGGCGCAGGGCCTCGGCACTGCGGCAGACAGCCTCAGCGCCATCCGCAAATTCGTCTTTGAGGAAAATCGCTACACGCTCGCCGAGCTTGGTCAGATGCTGCATGAGGACTTTGCAGGCCATGAGCTTGACCGTCTGCGTCTTGCAAACGGTGCGCCGAAGTTCGGCAACGACGATGACTATGTCGACGAGATCGCAAAGCGCCTGTTTGACAGCTATGCCGCGGGTGTCCGCCGCCAGAACGAGGACCGTCTGCCGAAGACGCGCTATGTGGACAACGTTTTCAGCTATAACATGCACATTACCCTCGGCGAGAGCCTCGGCGCAACGGCGAACGGCCGCTCTGCGGGCGAAGCGATCTCCGATTGTGTCGGCCCGACGCAGGGTGCAGACACCGAGGGTTCGACGGCGCTGCTGAACTCCGTCCTGAAGCTTTCGCACAAGGATGTCACCGGAGCGCATGCGCTGAACTTCAAGATCAGCCCTTCCTTTGTCAAGGATCGTGAGGGCACGCAGGCGGCAATCCGGATGCTGAAGGTCTATCTGGAGCAGATGGGCCCGCAGATCCAGATCAACTATCAGAATCCCAAGGATCTGCTGGATGCACAGGTGCATCCGGACAAGCATCGGGATCTTGTCGTCCGCATCGCGGGCTACTGCGAATACTTTGTCAATCTCGACCATCGCCTCCAGTGCGAGATCATCGAGCGCACGCTGCATGAGGTCGGATAATGGGGGAGCCACGGCTCCCCATACGGCATAACAGGATAGCGACAGAGAAAGGATGAATCAAATGGAAATGATGAAAGCGGTCGCCGCAATGGGCGACGGAACTGTAAAGATCGTTGAGGTGCCGAAGCCGGACAAGGTCGGCCCGTATGACTGCCTTGTGCGCGTGACGGCCTGCGGCCTTTGCAGCAGCACGGATCTGAAGATCATTTATAACGGCAGCGTCGCGCAGAACACGATCACGTATCCTACGCTGCTCGGCCACGAGGGCGTCGGCGTCATCGAGCAGGTCGGTGAGAAGGTGCGTTATCTCAAGCCCGGCGATCGTGTCACGAGCCCGCTCGGCATGCTGACCCCTGCGCCCGGCTATACCCAGACCTACGGCGGCATGAACGGCTATGCTTTGACTATGGATGTCAAAGCAATGGTGGAGGACGGAGTGAAAAGCCCGCTGTTCGGTATGCTGGACGATCCCATTCTGGACTTCCCGTCCAGGCTGATCCCGGAGGGAATGTCCGATCCCGACGCGGTCATGCTGCTGACCATGAAGGAAAACTACAGCGCACTGAAAAACTTCGGCGTCCATGCCGGAAGCCGCGTGCTCATCTTCGGCGACGGCGCAGTCGCGCTGGGTCTGAGCTGCTTTGCGCGCTATCTCGGCGCAGTGAATGTTACGGTCGTCGGCCATCATGACGAGCGCCTTGCGCGCATCGCGGAGCTGGCAAAGGTCGATCTGACGCTCAACTCCAAGACCGAGAGCGTGGAGGAGAAGCTGGCAGGGCAGAAGTTCGACGTCTGCGTGGATGCGGCGGGAAGCCCTGAGATCGTCCTTCAGGGCGCGAAGTTCCTTGTTCCGTGCGGCGTTGTCGGTGTATACGGCGTGCTCAAGCGCGGCCACTCCACGATCGATCTGCTGGACCTGCCGAACAACGTCAGCGTCCACATCCTCAACTGGCCGTATCACGAGTTCCGCCAGCATGACGAGATGCTCGACATGATCGAAAAGGGCGTTGTGGACCCGAAGTGGTTCTACAGCCACGTGATGCCGATCGACGAGGCGCAGAAGGGCGTTGATATGATCCGCAATCGCGAGGCCTACAAGGTCATTTTCACGATGGAATGAGGACGGACGGATGAGTGAGAATTACGCATTACAGCTGCGGCATATCACAAAGACGTTTCCCGGCGTCAAGGCGCTGAACGATGTGAGCTTCGACGTGCGCTACGGCACGGTTCATTCCATCGTCGGCGAAAACGGCGCGGGAAAGTCTACGCTGATGAAGATCATCAACGGTATGCATATGCCCAACAGCGGTGAGATTTTTGTAAACGGCGAAAAGCAGCATATCACTAGCCCGCAGATCGCCAAGAAGCTCGGCATATCCATGATCTTTCAGGAGCTTGTATATGTGCCGAACCTCTCTGTAGCAGAGAACCTCTGCCTTGGCGACCCACCCCGCACGAAGGCCGGATTTGTCGACTGGAAGACTATGCGCGAGCAGGCAGACGAGATTCTAAAAATCGAGCATATCCACACTACGCCGAATGCCATGATGTACACGGTGCCAATCTCTGACGCACAGATGATGGAGATTGTCAAGGCCACCTATCACAACGCGAAGATTGTCATCATGGACGAGCCAACATCTTCTTTGACACAGCATGAGTCCGAGCGTCTGTTTGATAAGATCCGCAGGCTCAAGGAAGAGGGCTGCGCGGTCATTTACATCTCGCACAAGATGGATGAGATTTTCCGCCTGAGCGATTATGTCACCATCATGCGCGACGGATGCAGCATCAAGACCGCGCCGATCGGCGAGTTTACGGAAAAGGACGTCATCTCCATGATGGTCGGTCGTGAGGTCAGCAATCTCTATCCGACCCGCGAGGAAAGTCAGGGCGAGGATGTACTCCGCGTTACAAATCTCAGCGGCGGCGTGTTCAAAGATGTCAATTTCCATGTACACGCAGGCGAGATCGTCGGTTTTGCAGGCCTTGTCGGCGCGGGACGCACGGAGATCGTCCGTGCCGTGTGCGGCTTTGACCCGATCACGTCGGGAACCGTGGAGGTCTCCGGCGCGCAGCTCAAGCCCGTCACCATCTCCAACGCCATCAAAAACGGTCTTGTTATGGCGAGTGAAGACCGCAGAAAATATGGTATCGTTGGCACTCGCAGCATCAAGGAAAACATTTCCCTGCCGAATCTGAAAAACCTTTCCAAGGGCGGCATCGTGCAGAAGGCAAAGGAAAAGAGCGCGGTGCAGACATACTTTGACCGCCTGCGCATCAAAGCCGGATCCCAGAATGTGCCGACCTACACGCTCTCGGGCGGCAACCAGCAGAAGGTCGTCCTTGCCAAATGGCTGATGGCCTCACCGAAAGTCCTCATCCTTGATGAGCCGACACGCGGAATCGACGTTGGCGCAAAGTATGAGATCTATGAGATCATGAACGAGCTGGCCCAGCAGGGTATGGGCGTCGTGATGATCTCGTCTGAGTTGCCGGAGTTGATCGGCATGTGCAAGAGGATCTACGTCGTTGCAGAGGGCCGCATCACGGGCGAGCTGAAAGGCGATGAGATCACGCAGGAAAGCGTTATGACTTACGCTACGGGGGGAAAATAAACAATGAAATTAAACAGCAGACAAAGAATGGTCAATTTTGTGGCCAAGTATTCCATTTACGTCATTACACTTCTGTTCATGATCATCTGCTCATTTCTGACGGATAAGTTCCTGACGGCGAGCAACCTTGTGAACATCCTCCGGCAGGTCACGGTGTATGCCGTGCTGGCCTTCGGTCAGGCGATCCTGCTGATCTCCGGCAACCTTGACCTCTGCGCAGGCTCGACCTGCTGCCTGACTGGCATTCTGGCGCTGAAGGCGTATCTCGCCACTGGCTCCATGGTCGTTGCGATCCTGGTCGGCATGGTTATGGGCCTCGTGATCAATACCTTCTCCGGCCTTGTGATCGCGCAGTTCAATCTGCCCGCGTTTGTTGCTACGCTTGGTATGCAGATGGCTGTCCGCGGCCTTTGCTACATTGTGACAGGCGGCTCAATGATCTCGCAGACCGGGCCGAACTGGAAGACGCTCGGCCAGGGTTTTGTGTTTGACGTCATTCCCATCTCCGTCATCGTCATGCTGATCGCAGCGGTCATCCTGTGGGTGCTGCTGGATCAGACGGTCGTCGGACGAAAGTTCTATGCTCTCGG
>FR887097.1 GCA_000436735.1 Firmicutes bacterium CAG:170 | reverse complement strand
CCCCCAGCCATATCGGCGGTGATTTCAGGCGGCAGGCCATACTTCTCAAGCACCTCCGGAAGTTTGACAGCCTCGTAAAATTTGCCGTTGTACTCAAGTGCGGCAATGTTCTGCACGGGATCTTGGGTGCCAGGGCCTCCCTTATGGTGAAGCATAGGAATGGCGATAATCACCGCCAGACACAGGCAGGCTGCAACAGCTCCCCATTTAACCCACTTGCGCTTCGGTTTTGCATTGGCTCGGACTTTGTTGGCCTCCTCGATAATATCATCGTTCAGCATATTCAAGGCGTCGCTGATCTGCTCTTTCTTCATAGTTCATAGCCCTCCTTTTCCAAATATTTTTTTAGTCCCTGCCTTGTTCGGTAGAGCATACTCTTGACCTTTGGCTCGCTTACGCCGTAGTAGTCTGCGACTTCTCGGATAGAATCCGCAAAGTAGTATCTGCCGACAAATGTGTTTCGTGCTTCTGCCGGGAGTGTGCGAAGATAGGCGTTGATTGCTTCTCCCAACATTTTCAGTTCCACGCTCTGCTCCGTCGTTTCGCTGCCGGAAACGCAATCCTCAAGTTCGGAAAGAGAGATTGCATATTCCGAAGATTTCCTTTTTTCTCTATTCCGTGTGCGGAATACGTCAATTGACAACTGCCGTGTGATTTTTCCTAAATAGGTGGAGAGAATGCTGGGCTTGTGCGTCGGCATGGAGTTCCACGCCTTTAAGTAGGTGTCGTTGACGGTTTCCTTGCTGTCCTCCCAGTCGGAGAGGATATTGTAGGCGATCTTTGAAAGATACCGCCCATATTTCCGTTCCGTTTCGCTGATGGCGTTCTCGCCTCTTTGCCAGTATAAGGAAACAATCATCTCGTCCTGCATAGGCGAATCTCCTTTCTCATCTGCTGTCAGATGCCTTCATTATATAACCCGACAAAAATCGGGGTTGGTTTCACGCTTTTCAAAATTTCCTCAAAAAAATTATAGCAGATTTTTGTGAACGCTTCTACCCATGCCGTTTACGCTGTTTTTCTTCGCCGCTTCGCTTGCCACCCTGCGGCGTTTTCTTCTTCGTCATGGGTGGTCGCTCCTTTCTGCCCATAGGCACAAAAAAGAGCGGCTACTTCGGTTTGGAAATAGTCGCCCTGTGGGTCAATATTTAGTTCATCAAATTGGAATTGGCTTACTCTATACCTGCTCCGTCTGTGGACTTGTATGGCGAATATACATCATTGCTCAAAACAAAAATGAAGTCTGGTGCAGAGGGAGTGGTATAGATTTCACAACCAACCAAAAGGTCATTTGCTTGGTTGTTTTCTGTGGGTACACCATAGTCAATGCAACTCTCAATCTTACCAACAACAGATAAATCCTTTATTTCGCCAGAATAATTTGTTGCTGTGTAAAGCATATCATTGAACATTACCATAGCCAATGATGTACGCAACATAGAGCGTGTCGCCGGAATCGGCTTCGCGCCAGAACGCATCCTCGCCGATGCTGTTCAGAACCGTTTCGCCGTAGTACATGGTCAGCGTAGAGAGCTTCGGGCAGTTATAGAACGCATGGCGGCCAATGGTCGGCGCGAGCGGAAGCTCGGCTGTGGTCAGGTTGACGCAGCCCTCGAACCAGTACGCCAGATCTGGGATGGTCAGCGTTTCCACGTCCTCAAACCAGACCTCGGTGATCTGATCGCGGACAGCCGCCCAAGGCTGATCGTCTGCGCTTTGGAACACCGGCGCCATGTCCTACGGCTCCATCTCCGAAGAAGCGCACCGCTGCCTTGCCGTTGCGATGAACCGCCTGGGCGGAAAGTCCAACTCCGGCGAGGGCGGCGAGGAGCCGTCAAGACTTGGCACGGAGGAAAACTCCGCCATCAAGCAGGTCGCTTCAGGGCGGTTTGGTGTTACAAGCGAGTATCTTGTAAGTGCAAGCGAGATCCAGATCAAGCTGGCGCAGGGAGCCAAGCCCGGAGAAGGCGGCCATCTGCCCGGCAGCAAGGTCTGGCCATGGATCGCGCGTACGCGGCATTCCACGCCTGGTGTGGCGCTCATCTCACCGCCGCCGCACCATGATATCTACTCGATCGAGGATCTGGCGCAGCTGATCTACGATCTGAAATGCGCCAACGAAAACGCCGATATTTCCGTCAAACTCGTCTCCGAGGCGGGCGTCGGCACCATTGCCGCAGGCGTCGCCAAGGCAGGTGCGCAGACGGTGCTCATCTCCGGCTATGACGGCGGAACCGGCGCGGCACCGCGCAGTTCCATTTACAATGCCGGCCTTCCGTGGGAGCTTGGTCTGGCCGAAGCGCACCAGAGCCTCATTGCCAACGGCCTGCGAGGCCGGGTGCGGCTCGAAACAGACGGCAAGCTTATGACCGGCCGCGATGTGGCAATCGCCTGCATGCTCGGCGCGGAGGAATTCGGGTTTGCAACTGCGCCGCTGGTGTGCCTTGGCTGCGTCATGATGCGCGTGTGCAATCTCGATACCTGCCCGATGGGCATCGCAACCCAGAGACCGGAACTGCGGAAAAACTTCTGCGGCAAGCCGGAGTATGTCATGAATTTTATGGAGTTTGTCGCGCAGGAGCTGCGCATGATTATGGCAAAGCTCGGCGTGCGCACGGTCGACGAGCTGGTCGGTCATACGGAGTATCTGCACATCCTGCCGCATCAGATCACGCAGCGCGCCGCGATGGTAGATGTCTCCGGCATTCTGGCCCGCTGCGGCGAAGAAAACTGCCATTATGACCCTGCACAGCGGTTCGATTTCAAGCTAGATACGACGCTGGATAAGCAGGTGCTTTTGCCGCTGCTTCCGAAAAAGGGAAAACCGGCTGTTCAAAAGGATTGCACCGTTGATATTTCCTGTTCTGATCGTGCGTTTGGCACGCTCTTCGGCGCGGAGATCACGCGCCGCTGGGGCGGTACGCTGGAAGATGATACCTATCAGATCCATTGCCGCGGCGGCGCCGGGCAGTCATTCGGCGCGTTTTTGCCGAAGGGCGTGACGCTTTCGCTCGAAGGCGACAGCAATGACTACTTCGGCAAGGGCCTTTCCGGCGGCAGACTGGTCGTTTTTGCGGATCGGGCCGGCACGTTTGAGCCTGCTGAGAACGTCATCATCGGCAATGTTGCACTCTACGGTGCAACAAGCGGCAGCGCCTTTATTTCCGGTATTGCAGGTGAACGCTTCTGCGTGCGCAATTCCGGTGCGATCGCCGTCGTGGAAGGGGTCGGCGACCACGGCTGCGAATATATGACAGGCGGTACAGTCGTTGTCCTGGGGCCTACCGGGCGGAATTTTGCCGCCGGGATGTCGGGCGGCGTTGCCTATGTGCTGGATCCGGAGCATAAGTTCTATCTGCGCGTCAACAAGGAGCTTGTCTCCGTCGAAGCCGTTACACAGAAACAGGACATTTCCCGTCTCCGGGAGCTTCTGCAACGTCATGTGGTATTCACAGGCTCAAAAAAGGGCCGCGCCATTCTCGAACACTTCGACGAGCGGCTTGCGGATTTCAAAAAGATCATTCCATATGACTACAGCCATATGCTGCAGCTGATCGGCCGGTATGAGGCAGTTGGTATGACGCGGGATGAGGCAGAACTTGAAGCGTTTTTGAAGCGGGGGGAATAAAGCCATGGGAAAACCGACTGGATTTCTGGATTATACGCGTGTTGACTGTCCGCTCCGCGACGCAGCGGTGCGCACAGGCGACTATGCGCCGGCTGAGCTGCCGCTGTCTGAACGGAACCGCCGCCGGCAGTCCGGCCGCTGCATGGACTGCGGCGTACCGTTTTGCCATGCGGGTGTGTCGTTTGAGGGCGTGCTGCTCGGCTGCCCGCTGCATAACCTGATCCCGGAGTGGAACGATCTTCTTTGGAACGGAAATTATGAGGGCGCGCTGCAGCGGCTGCTGAAGACAAGCCCGTTCCCGGAGCTTACAGGCCGGGTCTGCCCGGCGCTGTGTGAAAGAGCCTGCATCTGCGGCCAAGTGTCCGAGCCGGTCACGATCCGGGAAAACGAGCTTTCCATCATTGAGTATGGCTTTGAAAACGATCTGATGCAGCCCATGCTGCCTGCCGCGCGCTCGGATAAAAAAATTGCGGTGATTGGATCTGGCCCGGCCGGACTTTCCGCTGCTTATTATCTTAATCGCCGCGGCCATCATGTGACAGTTTTTGAAAAAGACCCGCTTCCGGGTGGGCTCCTGACCTATGGCATCCCGGAAATGAAGCTGCCGAAGCAGATCGTTGCCCGCCGCATTTCGCTTATGGAGCGCGAGGGCATCAGATTCCGGACAAGCTGCTGTGTCGGGCAGCAGATCGGCCCGGAGGAATTGGCTGCACAGTTTGACCTTGTGATCTTCTGCTGCGGCGCGCAGCAGCCGCGGCCGCTGCCGTTTGCTGAAACAGCTGGTGTTTTCTATGCGCTCGATTATCTGCGTGCCTCAGCGCAGTCCCTGCTTGAAAAAGCAGGACCTGCCGTAACGGCGTCCGGCAAGCAGGTCGTGCTGGTCGGTGCGGGCGACAGTGCCTCGGACTGCATCTCCGTTGCGCTGCGGCAGGGCTGCCGGTCCATCACGCAGCTGATCCGCAAGCCGCGCACGGAGCGGACAGAAAAACGCGACCATGCGCATGAGGAGGCGGAGGCTGTCTTCGGCGCGGATATCCGGCGCTATGAGACACAGATCGAACGGCTTGTCTGCGGCGATGACGGCTCTGTAAACGCGGTGATCCTGCAGGGAAGCGATGAGCAGCTGCCCTGCGATCTGCTGTTGCTTGCCTCCGGCTTTTCCGGCTGTGAACCGGCGTCTGTGGATGCGTATGAAGCCGTCCGGAAGACTGGCGTGCCGGTCATGACAGCGGGCGATATGGTTTCCGGCGCGTCGCTCGTCGTGCTGGCTGCTGCCAGCGGCAAACAGGCCGCTGCGCAGGCAGACGCAAGTCTTATGGGCTACACCAATATTCTCTGAACGTGGTACAAGTGGGGAGTCTTAGACGCTCCCCGCGCCGGCCCATCCTGCAAGATCCGGATGCAGAAATTGAAGTCCTGCTTCCATACTTTTTTCATTTAAATTGACGATTGGCTTCCGTTACAGACGGCATTGGAGCCGGGGCTGATCCGCTCCGTTACCGTATTGGCGCTGTATCTGAGCGATACGTTGCTGATTGTCTGCGGCCTGTCTAGGGTGTATTCTTCCAACTCCCAATGTGACCGGCAGCGAGGAATTTTTGCGTTGAGCAACGCCCCCGGACAGCGGATCTTTTCACGCTGCGCTGCGCCATTTTTCCTTGGAATACGTCAGTATTCCTGCGAAAAAATGTCTTGCTCAACGCAAAAATTCCTCGCTGCCGGTCACATTGGGAGTTGGAAGAATACACCCTAGAACATCAAAAAGGGAAAAATCGAGAGATCTTGAACGCTGCGACGAAAAAGCAGGACAAAGCCGCGGGGTCGTGCGCGCCACGCGGCGGTCACAACTGCCCGCCGTGCGGGCAGTTTCGGAGATTTGCGAGGGGGTTGTTGAGAGAGCAAAAATAGCACTCTTGGGGTCGTGATTTGAAAAAAGCCTGCCGTTTCAAGGAAAACGACGGGGTTGCACGAAAAAAATGCGTAGAAATCGAACAAATATCGGCAGGTACAGCGGTGGTTGAAGCAACTCTGCGTTTACAGAGAAAAGCAGCTTGCAAGCCTAAATACTTGCAAGCTGCCTTCTAAAAAATCTGCGCTTTACTGCACCCGGTATCCAGACAAGATTAAGCTGACAATCATCTGCCAGAAGTCGTGTTCTTCTGCGCTGTAATACCGGCTGTCTGGAATTTCGTGAAAAGATACGATGCGGTTTTCTTCATCCAGCCATGCTTCAAAATAGGCGTCCATTTATAAGTCAGAAACTATTTGCTAATTTCTCTTTTCTCAAAAAGAGTCCATTCGTTATCGATGAAAACAACAAGTCCATCGGAGGTGGTTGCATAAGCAGCGCCCAGAATATCGAAGTTTGCCTGTCCGTCCTCCTCTGGCCATTGAGATAATGAAACGGTAGATGTAATCTCGCCAATGATTGCGTCGTCGGCTACCTCACCGGGCATCTGCTTACCTGTGGTGCAATAAATCTCACCATTATACATGATGGAAGGAACACAAGCATTCGGGGTGGATGGTTCTTTATGGCATCCAGCTAAGGATAAAATGCTAATCAACAAAAGAATAGCGGCAAATTGTCTTTTCATGGTACAATTCTCCCTTCGTATTTACCGAATGTGTTAGATTCCATCTGGTTTCATGCAATGATCAATACTCTCTGGATTCAGCCAGGAAAAGATTGAGCCTGTTTTCTATCATCTTCGCCGCTTCCTCGACTTGCCGGTTTACCTCAAAACAGGCAGATATCTCCTCCGAGAAGATATCGGTTATGTCCGGCGAAGCACGGACCCATTCCGTTTCGTCCAATAATTCATCGAAGCATTCGGCATCGGCTTCTGTGATCTCTTTGTTCTCAAGCCTTTCGTCGATCCGCTCCTGAAGCACGCGGCTGTTTACGGGCATTCCGCCCCGAACGCTCCGCTGCTGCTCCGGCGATAAGCAGAAGCGGATAAATTCCCACGCTTTGTCAACATTTTTTGAGCCGGATATGATGCTGAACGCCGTTCCAAACGAAAAATACGAACCGGCGGGCATATTTTCCAGCGTCGGATAACCGGTATATACATAGCCCTCTGCCGGAGGCTCGCCCGGGTCTCCGATGAACGTCGGTATCAACAAAGCAAGATCGGAATCTATATCCTGTGATTGCTGAACAACCCATCCGTCCATCCAGAATTTCAGATACTCCTCAAATTCACTTTTCTGAAATTGGACTTCTTCCTTTGACCGGTCCACAAAGAAGATGCCTGACACGCTGGACACCTTTGACGCAATGTTTCTCGCCTTCAGTTTCCACTCCTCCGGGAATATTGGGCGCGCATGATCATTGAGCGCCTGATTCGCATCCTCAAGAGAAATTCCGTGCCCGTCAAAGTACTGCTGAAGTCCCATGCACGTCCCAATGCTGAACGAATAAGGAATTTGCATCAGCGCGCCATTGACTGTCATGGCATCCAGCAGCTCCGGAACGACTTCATTTTCTGTATTTTTCAGCGTCTCTTCGACCCTTGGCATGAAATCTACGAACAGGCTTTTGGCTGCCATTGCCGAATTGTCCATTTCCAGCAGGTAGAGATCGCAGTACTTTCCGGCCATCAATTCCGTTTGCATAAGCTCCAGGCTATCATAAATGACAAGGCGAATTTGAAATTGCTCTTGCTGCGCATTGAACGCATTCACAGTCGGGAGGATCGCATCGTTCTTCCACACGCCCAATGTGACCGCCTTCGGCTCATCAGCGCCTTCGTCAGAGGAATGCGAAGAACAGCCGCTCAGCAGGAGGATGCTCAATGCAAGCAGTATGAATGCGGAAAGCAGGCAGGACCTTTTCATTTGTGTTTCCTCCCATAAAAGCCCATTTCAGCCGGTGATCAGTCGACCCATGTAAAATCAAACGGTTCGCCAAACGATACGCCGCTGACATCGTCGTACTTTATTTCGCTGGCCGGCTCGTTGTGTGTATCCTCAGGTAGCTTCAGCATAAGCAGAATCGCCAGCATCAGCAGCGCGCCGCAAAGCGCGGCGACCATGTATTTCAGCCATGCCCGTGGACGGTGCTTTTCGGAAATAACGGTTTCGACCGGAACGGCTTCCGGCTCATCGGAAGTGGTCTCCACAGCCGGCTTCTCTGCGTTTTCCGTGTTCAGAAGCCGGTCGATGGACACGCCATAAAGCTCTCCCAGCGCAAGAAGTTTTTCCGTGGACGGCTTCGACTGTCCGCTTTCCCAACGCGAAACCGCCTGCCGGGAAACGTTCAGCTTCGCAGCAACATCTGCCTGCGTCAATCCTGCCGCTTTTCGCGTCTGTGTCAGTTTTTCACAAAGTGTCATATCTTTCTCTCCTGATTTTATGGGATACCGCGATTTTTGTAAACCAAAAATCGATTGCTTTTGCGCAAATATTGGTTGCTTTGCAGTTTTTTTGATAGTCCAAGCAAAATTCAATTTACATAATACCATTATAAAGCAGACTGCAAAGAAGTCAAGGAGGGAGATAGAAGCTAACCGGCGGAAAAACTGCGCCGCAGTAAACAAAGAATACGAGAAAACATCTACGCGGAGCTGCTTCCGGGCGGGGCCGCTCCATGCAAAGCAGACCTTCCGGCGGCGAAATGCACAAATCGGAAAGGCAAAATTCTGCGCAAATAGAGATTGTGCTGCATGGCTATTTTCAAAAAAGTCGCTATAATACAAATAAGAACGCCGATCTCCATTCACCTGCCGAAAACGGAGGGGTATAATCAAACTGCGAATGAAACTTCGCAGAGATTACGAAGCAGGAGGAAAAACAATGAAAAAGAGTGTTGCAAAATGGATCGCATTGCTGCTTTCCGTCGTTATGATCGTAATGTGCGCGGCAGGCTGCGGCAAGGCCCAGACGCAGGAGCCTGCGTCGGATAATACCGCCGACGCACCCGCGCAGACAGCCGATACGCCGGCGCAGGCTGACGAACCGGAGCAGACAGACGCGCCCGAGCAGGCAGAGCCTGTCACCATCACGTTCTGGCATACCTACGGTGACAGCGAAGAAGCGCAGTTTCTGAACGTCGTCATGCCGCTTTGGGAAACGCTTCATCCCGAGATCAAGGTCGAGGCCGTCCGTCAGGACAGCAGCCAGTACCACCAGATGATCGTGACCTCCTTCGGCACCGGCATGAGCCCGGACGTGGCCCGTGTGGACATCGCCAACATCGCAGCCTATGCCAAGCAGGGTGGTCTGGCTGCGCTGAGTGATTACCCGGACTTCGCAGAGCTTTCCGCATCGTATCTGGACGCACCGCTTTCGACCAACCTCTATCAGGGCAAATATTACGGCCTGCCGCTGGATACCAACTGCAAGGCGGCCGTTGTCAACACCAACGTGCTCAAGGAGCTGGGACTTGACGAGATCCCGGCTACCATGGAGGAGTTCATTGAGGCCGCCAAGACCCGCGGCACCTACTCCCTGAATGTTTCCGGCGTCGGCGACTGGGATATGTACCCGTACTTCTGGCTGTTCGGCGGCGTACTGACCGACGACGGCTTTACCAAGGCCAGCGGCTATCTGGACAGCGACGCCAGCATCGCAGCCATGCAGAAGATCGTGGAGCTGCATGACGAGAAGGTCTTTACCATCCGCGACGTGGACGGCTCGGTGGACGCATGGGACGGCATCAACAGCGAATACGCCATGTTCTTTGAAGGCCCGTGGTACTTTGGCTCCTATGAGGACAGCCTCTCCAAGGGCATCACCGCTGCGACCATTCCCACCTACGAGGGCCGCAGTGCTTCCGTGGTCGGCGGCGAGGATATCGCCGTGTTCGCCACCAGCGCGCACCCGGAGGCAGCCTATGAATTTGCCAAGTTCATGACCTCCGAGGATGTGCAGCTTGCCATGCTCGAGGCCGGTCAGCTGCCGATCCTCAAGTCGCTGGTAAGCAGCGAGGCCGTGCAGAGCAACCCCGTCTGGTCTGTTTACATGCAGCAGATGGAATCGGCCAAGGCGCGCATTCCGTCTCCCAACAATTCCGCGATCCAGGAGATCTGGAGCGAAACGGTGACCAGCATCTTCGTCGATGGCGCGGATGTGGCGCAGGCGCTTCACGATGCGGCGGCCCGGATCGACGAGCAGCTCAGCTAAACCGCGTCTTACAGCAGGCCGCAGGACCCAACGGTTCTGCGGCCTTTTTGAGAAAGGAGGAAGGGTATCCCCATGGTTTCTGCCGAAAAAGCCGGTCTGCGGGCCGGGCGGCCCGGCGCAGTCCGCAAGGGCGTGCGCGGCTGGCTCACGGCGCTGCCGTTTATCCTGCCGGGGCTGATCCTGGTGGCGGTGTTCGTGCTCTATCCGCTGCTGTTTACGATCCGCATTGCGCTGTCCGATTATCAGATCGTGCAGGGAAACATCACGTTCATCGGTCTTGAGAATTTCAAAAAGGTCCTGTCCGGCGGCTCCCGGTTCTGGTATGCCTATCGGAACAACTTCCTTTACGCGCTCGTGACCGTCCCGTTTATCCTGCTGGGCGGCATGCTGTTTGCGTATCTGATCAACAATCTCAAACGCGGACAGGGCGTCTTCCGCGTGGGCTTTTATCTGCCGGTCATCACCTCGTGGGTCATTGTCAGTCTGGTGTTCCAGTATATGTTCAACAACTCCAACCGAGGGCTGATCAACTACATTCTCGTGAATGTGCTGCATGTGCTGGACGACTATGTGCCGTGGCTGCTGCGGGAGTGGTCCGGCAATGCGGCCATCTGGCTCATGGGCATCTGGAAAAACGTCGGCTGGGCCATGCTGATCTATCTGGCGGCGCTTCAGAGCATCCCAAAGGAGCGCTATGAGGCAGCGGAGCTGGACGGCGCGGGACTCTGGGCAAGATTCCGCTATATCACCATGCCGAGTCTGCGGCCCACGACCTTCTATGTCATGGTAAACATGATTATCGGTTCGTTCAACGTCTTTATTCAGGTCATGATGCTGACCGGCGGCAATCCGAACGGCAAAACATCCACGCTGCAGTATCTGCTGTATGACAAGGCGTTCAATCAGTTCGCCTTCGGCGAGGCCTCGGCCATCGGCATGATCTCCGCCGTGACCATCGTGATCCTGACGGTGATCCTGAACCGGACGCTGAAGCTGAACAGCACAGAACAGGAGGGATAGGCTTGAAACACGTCAAAAGCAAAAAGGGATCGGAGCTTCTGGGCCAGATCCTGCTGTGGGCGCTGCTGATCAGCGCGCTGCTGGTCTTTTCTGTTCCGTTTTTCTTCATGATCAGCAATTCCTTTGAGGAATTCAGCTATGTGCTGCCGTACCCGCCCAGACTGCTTCCGACCAGACTGGATTTTTCCGCGTACAAGCATATTCTGGAGCTGGAGATTTTCCCGACGGCGGTCTGGAACAGCGTCGTCAATACTTGTGTAACGGTCGCTCTTTCCGTGTTCATCTCCACGCTCTCGGCCTACGGCTTCGCCCGCATCCGGTTTCCGGGCCGGGACAAGCTCTTTGGAATCTATCTGTTTACGCTGATGATGCCGGGCTTTCTGAACATCATACCGCAGTTCCTGATCTTGAAGGGCATTCCGCTTCCGGGCCTGACAAACGGCCTGATCGGGACGCGTGCCGGTCTGATTCTGGTGTATGTGGCGACCAACGTCTGCGGGCATACGTTTTTCCTTCGGAATTTCTTCCGGGGTCTGCCGGATTCTCTGTCTGAATCGGTCATTATCGACGGCGGCGGACACGGCACGATTTTTTTCAAGATCATGCTGCCCCTCTCCAAGCCGGCGATCGGCACAATGACCATCTTCGCGTTT
Organism: Firmicutes bacterium CAG:170; assembly: GCA_000436735.1. Classification (GTDB taxonomy): domain Bacteria; phylum Bacillota; class Clostridia; order Oscillospirales; family Oscillospiraceae; genus CAG-170. The sequence goes on along the minus strand of FR887097.1, from coordinate 12,207 downwards.
CAGGGCTTCTGGGAGGAGTATTTTACCGCCAAGGTGCTCGTCGGCGCGGATGAGAAAATGATGACGCTCCCGCTGCTGCTGCAGCGGCTCAACGGGCAGTACGCCACGCGCTGGGAGTGGGTCTTTGCCGCGTCGATCCTCGCGCTGATACCGGTCGTCGCGCTGTTTATCCTGTTCCAGCGGAAAATGGTCGTCGGCGGCCTGACACAGGGGGCGGTGAAGGGATGAAGCTGATCTGTGAATTTGACCGCGCGCAGTATCTGACCGGGCAGGAGGTACGGCTCAGCCTGCCGGAGGGCGTGAACGCGCTGCGCGTATGTGTATACCGGCTGGAAACGCCCGTTGACTGCTCCGTGCGCCAAAGCGGACGGACGCTGATCCTGCCGCCGCTGCCGATTGGCAGCTACGGAGTCGCCGTCGAGGCCGGCTCTGCGCAGTGGGAGGGCGCGTTCGACGTTGTGGAGGATTCCCGTCAGGTGACACGGTACGCTTTTTTATCGGATTTTACCTCTGCGGACACTGAAACGCAGGACGTGGACTGGCTCCGGCGGCTGCACTTCAACGCCGTGCAGTTTTATGACTGGATGTACCGCCACGATATGCTGCTGCCGCCGCAGGAGCGGTATCTCGATCCCATGGGCAGGGAAACCGATCTTGCCGCGATCCGCGCAAAGATCGCCGCCTGCAAGGCAGCCGGGATCCGGCCCATTGCCTACGGCGCCGTCTATGCCGCTGCAAAGGAGCTGTTTGCAGAGCACCCGGAATGGGCCATGTATACCATGGACGGGCAGGCGATGACCTTTGCCGGGTGGCTCTATTACATGAACATCGCGCCAAGCTGCGGCTGGTCGGAGCATATTCTGGCAGAATTCCGAAAGGCCGTCGCCTTTGGCTTTTCCGGGATCCATATGGACACCTACGGCTTTCCAAAGCAGGTCTGGGACGCGGAGCGGCGTCCAGTCGAGCTGACCGACGCGCTTCCGAAGCTGATCGACCGGGCGGCGGAGGCAGTCCGAAAGGAAGACTCTGCCGCAGGCGTGATTTTCAACGCCGTCAACAACTGGCCGATGGAGGCGGTAGCCGGAACAAAGCAGGACGCAGTCTACATTGAGGTCTGGCCGCCGAACGACCGCTATTACGATCTGTATACGCTGATCCGGGAAGCGCGGCTGTGCTCCGGAAAGCAGGTGGTGCTTGCGGCCTATCTGCATCCGTTCCAGCAGGCGGACACGGACGGTGCGGAACGGGCGTTCCGCCTGTCCTGGGCCGCGATCTGCGCAGCAGGCGGCACACAGCTGGTGCTGGGCGAAAATAAAGCCGCCCTGCAGGACAGCTACTATGCCAACTATGCTGCCCTCCGTCCGTCCTTCTTGCCCGTGGTGCAGCGGTACTGCGATTTTCTGGTGCGCTATGCCGCGCTTTTGTATCTGGACGCCGGTATGGACATCGGACGCACTGCGGCCGGCGGGATCAATGAGGATATTCAGTTCGAAGCGGAAGACTGCGTTTTTTCCACGGACGCGGAGGCGGATACCGTCTGGAGCATGATCCGGGAAAGCGGGAGCCGCCTGAACATTCAGCTTGTCAACCTGCGCGGGAACAACGCGCGGTGGAACGAGGCAAAGGCCGCGCCGAAGGCTGCGGAGAACATCCGGATCCATGTGCGGCTTGACCGGCCGATCGCCGGTGCATTTGCCGCTTCGCCGGACGGCGAAAGCCTGTGCGCGGAGCGTCTGCCGCTGACCTGCCGGCAGACGCCGCAGGGGCGGATCTATACGGCAGAGCTTGCGCGGCTGGACTATTGGGCCGCAATCTGGTTTACAATGGAGGACGAAGTATGCTGATATCCTACAATGCAGATCTGCTCCCGAAGGTGCGGATGCTGGGACAGATCCGGTATAACGAGCCGTGGATCCATTTTTCCCGCTGCATCAACGAATGGGTCCTGTATGTGATCCGGGACGGGAATCTGTATTTGCAGGAGGACGGCGTCCGTTATCATCTGAGCGCGGGAGATTTCTTCCTGCTGGAGCCGGGCCTTCCGCATGAGGGCTATCAGAAGGCCGCCTGCGACTATTATTACGCACATTTTACGCACCCGGATATGCACCGGGCCGCAGACGACCGGCAGGCGATGGCGCTGCTGGCGGAAAAACGGCGTCAAAGTCTGGTCGGCTATAATCTGGACGCCTGCGATCCCACGGCTCCGGAAACCTGCCTGCCGAAGCAGTTCCATCTGACCGGCGGGGAATTCAAATCCCAGCTGCACGCGGCAGTAGAATGCTATGACAGCCGGGAGGACGACTATAAGCGCCGGGCGTCCGCCCTGCTGCACAGCTTTCTGCTCCAGACGGCGCACGAGCATCTGCTTGCAAAAAACAGCGTACAGGGACGAAAAATCCGAAAGTCCGACGTGATCGCGGAGCAGCTTCTGCGCTATCTGAATCAGAACTATACCAAGCGTCTGACCAGCCGGGAGATCGAGGAGCTGTTCGAGGGAAACTTCGATTATCTGAACCGGGTGTTTTCCTCTCTGACCGGCTCGCCGGTGTTTGCCTATCTCAACATTTTGCGGATCAACAACGCAAAGCAGCTGATCTCCACGACCGATCTGCCGTTTTCGGAGATCGCGTATCTGGTTGGGATCGAGGATCGATACTATTTTTCCAAGCTGTTTCGGAAAATGACCGGCATGAGCCCGACGGAATACTACAAGGAGGTCAGAAGCTGATACGATGCAGGAACGGAAAGGAGAAAACGCAATGCGTGCGGCATGGTGGAAGGAACGGGTATTTTACCAGATCTACCCGCGCAGCTTTCAGGATTCCAACGGCGACGGGATCGGAGATATCCCCGGCATCATCTCCCGGCTGGATCATCTGAAATGGCTGGGCGTCGGCGCGGTCTGGCTGTGCCCGGTGTATGATTCTCCGAATGCGGACATGGGATATGATATCCGTGACTATGAAAAGATCATGTCTGAATTTGGAACGATGGAGGATTTTGATACGCTTCTGCGGGAAATGCACAAGCGGGACATCAAGCTGGTGATGGATCTCGTCGTGAATCACTCCTCCGATGAACACGCCTGGTTTGTGGAATCGAGAAAAAGCCGGGACAATCCCTACCGGGATTACTATATCTGGCGCGACGGCAAGAACGGAAGGGAGCCGAACAACTGGTCGTCCTTCTTTACGCCGTCGGCGTGGAGTTACGATGAAAAAACCGGCCAATGGTACCTGCATCTGTTCAGCGAGAAGCAGCCGGATCTGAACTGGGAAAATCCAAAGCTCCGGGAAGCGGTCTATGCCATGATGAATCGCTGGTTTGACCGCGGCGTAGACGGCTTCCGGATGGACGTGATCAGTTTGATTGCAAAGGCGCTCGGTCTGCCGGACGGTCAGGGCGACGGGTATGTGTTTGCGCCGGAGCAGTTCGCATTTCAGCCGAAGCTGCACGAGTATCTGCGGGAAATGCGCCGCCGCTGCTTTGATGGGAGAGACTGTATGTGCGTGGGTGAAACGACCTTCGTAACGCCGGAGAATGCAGACTCCGTTGTCGGCGACGGCCGGGAGCTGGATCTGCTGTTCCAGTTCGATTTTATGGATCTCGACGGCCGGGACGGCAAATGGAATGTCATTCCGTTTGACCTGAAGAAATTCAAGCAGCTTCTTGTGCGCTGGCAGGAGGCGGTCGATTGGAACACGCTGTTCTGGGGCAACCACGATCAGCCGCGGGTCGTGTCGCGGTTCGGATCCGACGCTTCGGAGGCGCTGCGCGTCCGAAGCGCAAAGATGCTGGCGGCAGCCATGTATCTGCTGCGCGGAACGCCGTTTTTGTATCAGGGCGAGGAAATCGGCATGACAAATTTCCCGTTCCGGGACGAGACGCAGCTCCGCGATGTGGAGAGCCTCAATCTGCTTGCGCAGGCCCGAAAGGATGGGCGGGAGGCCTGGGCATGGAACGGCATCCGCAAAAAGGGCCGCGACAATGCGCGCACGCCCATGCAGTGGGATGCCTCCGCCAACGCGGGCTTTACCGCCGGAACGCCGTGGATCGATGTAAATCCGAACTACCGGCAGATCAACGTGTATCGTGCGCAGGCAGACCCGGATTCGATCCTGCACTTCTACCGGAGGCTGCTGGCGCTGCGGCAAAGCTCGGATGCGCTGCGCAGCGGGACGTTCCGCCTGCTCCTGCCGGAGCACCCGCAGCTTCTTGCCTATGAACGCGCCTGCGACAAAGAGCGTATCCGTGTATGCTGTAATTTCAGCAACGCGCCTGCCGCGCTCCCGCCGGAAATGCAGGGCGACTGTCTCCTCAGCGACGGCGTTGAGAACGGCCGGATGGAGCCATACGGTCTATTTTGTGTGCAGCTTCTGCACCGCTGATCATCTCTGAGCAAAATAGAACCCGTATGCGAAAAACACAAAGGGCGGCGGAGAGGATACCAAGCATACCAGAAAATGCGCGGCATGAGCTATCAGGAGGTGCTGCGAACGAACGGTCAGATCTCATTCCCGGAGGTTCTGCGTCAACATAATCGATTCTGAGTTTATAGAGAAGGAAAGCTTGCAGGCCCGAAAACTTGCAAGCTGCCTTCTAAAAAGTCTGCACTTTACTGCACCCGAGATCCAGCCAAAATCAGCCGGACGATCATCTACCGAAATAATATAGATACATATCCTCCATATTGGGTGCTGTTGGTACTGCGTCGGGTCGAGGGGCGCTTTCGCTGAGCAGACGGATCACACTTTTTCCGTCTGTGTGCATGACATTGCTGCAGGTATATTGCTTTGTGAGTGCCGCTTCGTCCGCAGCAGGAACTGTAACGAGCCAGACTTGCCCGTTCAGCTGCTCCAGCAGCGAAGCAGGCTGTTGCATTTCGAGAACAACACCTTTCCGGAGCAGAATGATTTCGTTTGCGACTGCTTCGAGATCCGATACAATATGCGTCGACAGCAAAACGAGCTTTTGCTGGGAAAGATCACTGATGATCCCGCGGAACCGGATCCGTTCTTCCGGGTCAAGTCCCGCCGTCGGCTCGTCCAGCACCAGAATTTCGGGATCTCCAAGCAGTGCCTGTGCGATTCCCACGCGCTGCCGCTGTCCGCCGGAGAAACCTTTCAGCTTTTTCTGCTTTTTGTCCTCCAGACCGACCATGCGCAGAAGCTCATCCGTTTGCCGCTTGGCCTCAAATTTTGACAAGCCCTTTAATCTGGCGATATAGAGCAGAAACTGCTCCGCTGTGAAATTCGGATAAACGCCGAAATCCTGCGGCAGATAGCCGAGCTTTTTCCGGAACGCAGCGCCCATGACCGCAATGTCCTGCCCATCCAGCAAGACACGTCCGGTCGATGGGGCGAGCAGATCCGTCATGATCCGCATCAGCGTCGTTTTCCCGGCTCCGTTTGGACCGAGCAAGCCATAGACGCCTGATCCGAGGGTCAGGTCGATCTGCTGCAGTGCGGCTGTATCGCCGTAGAGCTTGCTGATATGTTCGAAGGAAAGCTTCATAATTCCTTGCGCTCCTTTCTTTGATGGATGGCGGCCAATAGTAACCCACCCAATAACAGCGCGTACCAGACCCCCCAGACTCCGGGGGTCACACCGATTCTCCGTCCGCGCATCCATTCTGCAAAAAATCCATACCGGACAAACCAGAAGAATTCAAACTTTTTCAGCACAGCGGCATTGATAAAATAGCTGAACGCAAACGGAGCTCCGCAGATGCACATGGCCGCCGGCTGATTCTTCAGACTGTCACATACAAATGCTGCAAAGAGGAAAAATCCAATTGTTCCGATGAGAACGATCGCCGTGCTGCGGAACCATGCGTGATTCCAACCATCCGGTTGGGGAAGCCTGCCGGAAATGAGAATTGACAGCGCATGATTTCCGGCTGCTAACAGCACAGCACCAGCCGAAGCGGCAATGCTCCCGGCAATCAACCGGTTCCGGAACAGCGTGATTCGACCATAGGCGGTGCTGTTGATGACGGGAAAGACTCCTGTTTCACGATCCGCGGAAAACAGACGGATCAGAACGAGCAGAACCAGAAAACCGAGTGTTACGGAGCCTATCTTATTCCAGAATTCTGCGGATAAGGACCAGAACGCTTCGCTGCGGGTCTGGAAATCAAAATAGGCGAGGACGACCCGAACGGATAGCCCAGCACCCAAAACGAGCCAGTAAAGGGAATTTCGAAAATAGCGGGTCAGTTCAGTTTTCATGTCGTCGCCTTCCTCCGCCAGATCCTCCAAAAGAGGAAAAACTCCAGAAGGGTCATGCCAATCCCCAGCAGAACCGGTTTCCATACGTCCGACCACAAATATGGAAAGACCCACGAATAGCTCTCCTGCAGCAGATAGCCACCGAAGCCGAACCGATAGAGCGCGTAGATCGGCACGCGAAGGAACTCTGGCAGCCGAAACCCGACAGCGGAATACGCGAAAAACAGCAGATAGCTTCCGCCGCAGAGGAACAGACTGAGCGCCGTCCGCCGCGTCAGCGCAGCGACGATCAGAATAAACCCGGCGAAATATAACGCGCCCAGAAGCAGAAATCCATACTGGAGCGCACAGTACGCAAGATTGGACATCGGCGGCAGCGCCGTATCCGCAAAATACACGCATCTGGCAACAGGGGAGAGGGCACCTTCGAACCCAAACGCGCCGCCGTTTACCAGCAGACTGGATGCGCCGATGATGAAAACAACGGCCGCGCAATAGAGGACTGTAAACGCCGTTTTCGCTCTCCATGTGCACCGGCGGCCAAGCGCTGCCGTCCCGACCAGATCGTCCGTCCGGTATTCCCTTTCACAGCAGACTAGCCGCGGCAATCCGACCGCAAGCAGAAACGCCGTCAGCGTCGCGCCATAGGAATAGATATTCTGCTGAACAAACCACCACTTTTGCTGTGCATCATAGAGCGCGCTGTAATTCTGTTCCGAGATTTCTGTGTATAGCCCCAGCAGCAGATACAACCCGCCAAGGAGATACGCGACCCAGACCTCGCGGAACGCCCGGTGCTTTCTGGCTTCATCCGATATGAGCCATGTCATAATGCTCCCTCCTTCGTTGAACGTTGTGCACAAGTATGCCGTATAAAATCAGTCCGATGATCGCCAGAGCTGCGTAGGCGGCGGTGGAGCAGAGCTGCAAAAGCCGGTCAAACGGAAGCACCGTCACGAGGAAGCAGAGCGCTGCCCAGAAGACGAGCGCAAGCAGGGACAGCCCTTCCGGATTACGGAGTCTGGCAGACAGAAACAGCAGCAGCGTGCATAAATAGATGCCCGGTACCGCGCCGCAGAGCGCCAGCCGCAGAAGATCCTCCCCCGCAGAAACGTGCAGCGTCACGGAAAGGAGCACCAGAGCGCCGAACATGCAGCATGAGATTACAACGGACCGCGCAGCTAACATTTCCGGATAGGAATACGGAAACGTAGCTTCCAATTCGCGCATACGCTCGCTGCAGGCGAGCACGTACCGATGAAACAGCAGGAGCATCGGCATGGGTGCGGTACAGAAAATCGTCAGCATCGGCATGGACAAAGCCCTGACGCTGAGCAGACCGAAAATCAATGCACCCGCGAAAAGCCCAAGCAGCAGGCCCGCGTTTATTTCACCTGCGGCGATCCGCAGCAGCGTGAAGACCGGCGTCTGCCGGTCCCTTGGCTCCGGCATGGACGCTTGCAGCCGCAAAATGGTGCGGCGGATTTCCTGTTCCATTCGATCGTTCATTCGAAGTCCTCCCGCAGTTCGTTTGAGAGTGTATTTCTGGCGGCACGAAGCCGTGATTTGACCGTCGGCAGCGGTGTGTTCGTCATTCGCGCGATCTCGCTTGCGGTAAATTGATGGAAATAATGTAAGATTACTGCCTCCCGCTGTGCGGCAGGCAGCTTCTCCAGCGCGGCTTTTACGGACAGGGAGACCGCTGCCATATCTTCGAGCGAGGCAGCCGGATCGGGTCGGTCGAACATGGTGTCTTCCACCTGAACGATTTTCTGTCGAAAGCGAAAGTAGTCCATGCACTTGTTATGCGCGATCGTAAACAGCCAGCTGTCAAATTTCCTCCACGGCGTATAGCTGCCGATGCTCTGCATCATTGCGATAAAAACATCCTGCGTCAAGTCATAAGCGTCCTGCTCATGCCCGGTCAGTTTGAAAACATACCCGTAAATCCGCGGATACCAGCGGCGAACCAAAAGCTCCAGTGCGCCCTTATCTCCGCCCTTGATCCCGCGCACCAGTTCATGATCGCTGTATTCCACCGCCTCACCGCCTTTTCTGTCAGTATAACGAACGAGAGTACCCAAAGGGATGAAAGATATTTTATAAAAATTATAACAGGTCTTTGCGTGTGTTTCCAACTGCAATATTTGAGCGCTTTTATATTTTAACACCGGAGCGCAAAAACTGCGCCGCAGTAAACAAAGAATAAGGATTTTCGATGTGTGCAGAACCGGATAAAAATATTCCGATCTTCCGAAAAAATCAGTAGACTTTGTGCCGGTTCTGTGGTAGTTGTTTGTGCTACCGAAGAAAAGGAGGCACAGACATGGCAAAGAAACGGGCAAACGGTGAAGGCAACATCCGAAAACGGAAAGATGGACGCTGGGAGGGCAGATATACTGCTGGTTATGACGAGAAAACCGGAAAACAACTGATTAAGAACGTCCTCGGCAAGACGCAGGCAGAAGTGAAAGAAAAGCTGGCAAAGGCGGTCGCGGAAGCGGAAACTGTCGATGTGCGGAGAGCAGACGAGTACACGCTTGGCACGTGGCTGCAAACGTGGTACGAGCTATACGCAAAGCCACACCTGCGATTTTCGACCGCAGAGTATTACCGGCGCGGCATCGAACTGCACATCACGCCGCGCATCGGGGATATTCCGCTGAAAAAGCTGACGGGACGAAACAACGCGGGCGAACCCGATGTCACGCGTCCGAAAACGGAAAACTCCATCCGCAAAATCTCGATTCCGCAAGATGCCGTCGATCTGCTAATCGCGGAGCATCAGAAGCACCCGAGCAACCCGTGGATGTTCCCATCACCGAAAACAGGCGAGATGTACCACCCTGATTCGGTGGTAAACATCCACAAGAAAATCCTGAAGGACGCAGGACTGGAACACCTGAGATTTCACGACCTGAGACACACATTCGCAACGTTGGCGCTCCAAAATGGCGTGGACGTGAAAACAGTGTCCAGTATGCTTGGTCACTTCGACGCAGGCTTCACACTGAGAACCTACACCCACGTCACACGCCAGATGCAGGAAAGCGCAGCCGAAAAGATGGGCAATTTCATGGCACAAGTGATGTAAAAGCACAGGAGCGCCGGAGGAATGCTCCAAGTCTTCCTCCGGCGCATTGTGCCTTTATTCCTTGATCGAAAGAGCCAGATGCTCGACGATCTGCTCGACCGCGTCGGTTGTCAGATACGCCCCGCTCAAACTGACATTCGCGTGTGCGGTGCAGCATTCAGCCCAAACATGGCCGCTGTCTGCCGTAATCAGGAATTCGCAGCCGCTTTGCGTGGTGTAATAATACGCCTTTTCATACGAGCCATCCACAATGTAGCGCTGGCTGCTGTTTTCCCATGACGTGTCATATCGAAGCTCAAAGCTGATATACCCCTTGCCGTCCGCCGCGCCGTAGAGTGCAGAGAAATAATTGCCTGTAAATGCGCCGCCCGGGTCGCGCACGACATACGCAATGCCGGTTTCCGGCACAAAGCGATAGTTCTCATTCATCCACGTCAGATCTAGAGCAAATTTGTCGCTTAAAAACGGAACCAGATCGTTGGGGTTCTCCGCCATATACTCCATCTTTTCCGCACCGTCTTCGCGCGTAATGCGCCGGATGGAGAGCGCCGTGTCGCTGCTGAGAACCTCTGCGGAATCCCAACCGGAGCCGCCGCCACCGATTTTTTCTCCGTTTTCCCACTCATCGGCAGTAATGCGGCGTGCCTCGGTTACGTCCTCCAGCGAATGCGGCACATCCCCGTTCGGAAACGAGACCGCGACCGCGACTGGCGTGTCGCCCTGCGGCTCTGGAATGTCGCTTTTGTCAGATACGAGGATCGAGTTGCGGAATACATAGACTGCGGCAGCCGCTGTCAGCGATAGTGCCAGCGCGACGATCAGCGCAATCGCCAAACGTGGCAAATGCTTTTTGGTTTTCATGATAGAAGCCTCCTGTTTTTCCCGGTGGGAGGCGATCTGCGCGCGGATGCGCGTTCGGCTACCGTCCGGCAGGCGAACAGAATCTGCAATACGCTTAAAATTTTGTTCCATGTCAATCCCTCCCGAGTTGTTCGTCCAACATTTTTCGCGCCCTGTGCAGGCGCATGGAAACGGCAGAAGTAGTGATATGCAGGAATCCGGCGATTTCGGAAAGGGCGTACCCCTCCATGCAGTGCAGGACGATCACTACGCGATATTTCTCCGGCAGCTCCATCACGGCGCGGTAGAGCGTACGATCCGCCGGCTCTGCCGGCAGGATCAGATCGTCTAATGCATCCGGAACAAAACGTTTTGCTGCTGCAAGCTGGTTTTTGCAGTGGTTTACCGTCAGCTTTGTCAAAAATGCACGCTCCCGACCGGGGTAGACGCTTAGTTTCTGCTCCATCAGCTTGCAGAAAACCGCCTGTACCGCGTCCTCCGCGTCATGCGGCGAACGCAGATACCCAAGCGCCACACGATAGATGCTGTCGGCATATGCGTCATAGAGTGCCAACACCTGTTCTCGTTTCATCTGTCTGTTTCTCCATTTCTTTGAGGCCTCATAGATATAACAATTCAGGAGCTCAAAACAGCACATTGTTTCAAAAAATTTTTGGATATGTCAAATATAACGTACATTTGGGCAAACAGCAACCGCTTGCAGCAGGAAAAAGTTTACCTGAAAACACAGAGCAGCGGAGAGGATAAGACAAACATCCTCTCCGCCACTCTCTGGACATTTCGCCGTGTGGGTCACAGTGTGGGTCAGACGGTTTCGACGCCTGAAAAACCGAACAAATAAAAGAGAAAACCGGCGAAAATCTTACAATTTTCACCGGTTTCTGGAGCTAGTGGCCGGACTTGAACCGGCGACCTGCTGATTACGAATCAGCTGCTCTACCGACTGAGCCACACTAGCATCACCGAAAACGAGCCGCACAAAACGCTGCTCATCTCAAGCGCCTTTATAGGATAGCACGTTTTTTCCGGAAAGTCAACCAGAAAATCTGCTGCTTTCCCAGAAAGGCGTCTTTCGTGTTGACAGGGCAATTTATATATAGTATAACTGTTGCGTCAGCTGACAAGGGCACACACGGTTTTTCACGGGGCAAAGCGACGTCTGGTGTCGTTATCCTCGTTGGCGGGCGACAGCCCGCCTGCCTCGTCTGCCTTGCCAGCCGCCGTTTATCCTCCGTGAAAAACTCCGAAGGACTTGCCGGTCGGTCTGGAGCGTTGTCTGCAAGGCAGAGGACGCAGGCATACCGTCGTATGTCCAGGACGATAACGCGGCAGACGGCGGCCCAGTCCGGCCCGCAAGCGTGCGTGCCCTTGTCAACTGACGCTATGAGCATTGCAGAAAGGTATCAAAAAACATGGAATCAGAGCTTTCTCAGAACAAAATGGGCACAATGCCAATTCGGAAGCTGCTTATCAGCATGTCGCTGCCAATGATGGCCTCCATGCTCGTACAGGCGCTTTACAACATCGTGGACAGCATCTTTGTCGCGCGCGTCAGCGAGGCCGCGCTCACAGCCGTCTCCATCTCCTTCCCGATCCAGAATCTTATGATCGCGTTCGGCGTTGGCATCGGCGTCGGCGTAAACGCCCTGCTCTCCAAGAGCCTCGGCGAGGGCGACCAGCCGCGCGCGCAGCGCATCGCGCTTCAGGGTATTTTCATTGAGGCCATCTGCTGCGTCATCTTTATTCTGGTCGGTATTTTCGCCATGGATCTCTTCTTCCGCGGCCAGACTGCCGACGCGGAGATCATCGCGCTCGGCAAGGACTATCTCTCCATCTGCTGTATTTTCTCCGTGGGCCTCTTTGCGCAGCTCATTTTCGAGCGGCTTTTGCAGGCAACCGGACGCACCGTGCTTTCCATGATCTCGCAGTGCGCGGGCGCGCTCATCAACATTATTTTTGACCCCATCCTGATCTTCGGCGTCTCGTGGCTCGGGATCCCGGCCATGGGCGTGACCGGCG
>FR887096.1 GCA_000436735.1 Firmicutes bacterium CAG:170 | reverse complement strand
GGGCAGCAAACGGATGGGGCCGGTTTTCAGTCTATCTTCTTCGTTTGACGCTGGGATAAAGCGCCGCGTTGGTGTGCGGCAGGAACTGCGCCGCCGTCATATTCTCCACAAACTTCTCCATCGCGCCGAACTGGACATATGCCGTCTGCCCGGCAAAATAGCGCACCCGGTCAAGCTGCGTCCTGTCCGTCAGGAGCTTTTTCACGCCCGCAAGGGAGCTGTTCCCCAGAATCCTGAATTTCTCCCGGGGAATATCCGGGTACATGCCGATGGTAATGGCCGATTCCAAATCGAGATGCGTTCCGAAGCCGCCGGACAGGTAGAACGTCCCCACCTCGTCAAGCGAAACGCCCGCCGCCTCCAGCAGCGTCTGCACCATGGTAAACGCCGCCGCCTTGCAGCGGATGAATTCCGCAATGTCGTCCTGCGTGAAATAGAGCGGCCCGCGCCCGGACATGGCGTAAATGATCGCAGGTACGTTCCGGTGGCTGTCCTCCTCCCAGACGGGACGGATCTGCGGCGAAGCGTCCGGGTTCAGCGAGCCGTCGCCGCTGATCCAGCCGCTCAAATAGCCCTCCGCCAGCAGATCGACGATTCCGGAGCCGCAGATCCCCTTCGGAGCCGTGCCGCCGATCGTCTCATAATGCAGGCGGTTTTCCGCATCGATCCGCACGCGGCACACCGCGCCCGGCTCCGCCCGCATTCCAGACTTGCTGACCGCGCCCTCCAGCGCAGGCCCGGCGGCTCCGGCCCCCGCAAGGAGGTATTCCCGGCACCCGAGCGCCAGCTCTCCGTTCGTTCCCACGTCGAGAAAAACCGCCGGATCGTCTCTGGCGTCCAGATCGGTCAGCAGGAGGCCAGACGTGATGTCGCCGCCCAGATAGTTGGCCACTGCCGGCATACAGAAAATATTGCAGTCAAGCGGCAGTCCCAGCTCGCGTGCGGAATGCACGCCCGGATCGAGAAAGACCGGCGTATAGGGGCTTTGGAAGATCTGCCACGGTTCGCAGCCGAGCAGCAGATGCATCATCGTCGTGTTTCCCGCAGCGCCCAGCGCCGCGATCTCCTCCGGCCGTACAGCCGCCTGCTCACAGCACTGCGCGATCAGGCCGCGGATGCTCTCCAGCACCAGCTCCTGCAAATGCCGCAGATGCTCCGGCTCGTCCTTCGCGTAGAAAATGCGGTCAAGGATATTGTCTCCGACGGCGCACTGCCCGTTGAAGCAGCCCGCGCGCGAAAGCACCGCGCCGTCCGGCAGATGCAGCAGCTCCATTTCCAGCGTTGTCGTCCCGATATCGAGCGCCAGCGCAAAAAGGCGCTGCGACGTATCGCCCGGCTCCACACGCACCAGCTCCCAGCCCTCGTCCGCCGGGCTGAGCGTCACGGTCACGCGGCCTCTGCCGTCCCGGATCGCCGGATAGAGCACCTGAAGGGCTGAGAGCGTCACGCGGACATGCTCTCTTCCGAGCGCATCCAGCAGCCGCGTCCGGCTGTCCCCCGGCGCATCCGCCGACGGCTCCTGCAAGGCAATACAGATTTTTTCCGCATACGCTTCCATAACGTTCCTCCCCGTATTTGCCGCACTTCTTTTTCGTATACCCAGTATAGCAGACTCCTGCCGGAATATCCAGCCTTCCTTTTGCGAAACGTTTCGTCTCTTTTGTTTCCCTTCATGTCTTTCATCGGCACTATTCTTCGGCACTTTTTACAGAAGCCGACGCATTTTTTCTACAAATACTGTATTGACGCGCAAAGGAAAATACCTTATGATAGAATCGACGTTGGAAGAAAAGAAACGCCTTTCTTTTGCGTCTAAAAATACGAATCGTTTCGATTCCAGGAGAGCTTATGTCCACGATCAAAGATGTTGCGCAGCGGGCGGGCGTCGCGCCCTCCACCGTATCCAAATATCTCAACGGCGGCTGCGTCCGCAGCGAGAACAGCGACGCCATCCGCAAGGCCATCGCGGAGCTGGAATACCGCGTCAATCCCTTTGCGCGCAGCCTCAAGACGCAGCGCAGCCGCTTCGTCGCGGTGCTGCTGCCGGATATGACCGCACCGTTCTACGGCGCGGTGCTCGCGGCGCTCAATAAGGTGCTGCGGCCGGAGGGCTATCATACGCTCGTCTCATGCTACAGCTCCAACCACGGCCTCGAGCGCGACAATCTCCAGTTTCTTCTGAGCATCGGCGCCGACGGCCTGATCTACACGCCAGAGGATCTCACGGCGGAGGAGTTTACCGAGCTGACCGCCAACAGCGGCGTTCCCATCGTTCTCCTCGACCGCAGCATTTCCGGCGTACAGGCGGACACCGTTCTGGTCAACAATACCGATTCCGTCTATCAGGCGGTCTCCCGTCTGATGGAGCAGGGTCATGAGCGCATCGGCATCATTTCCGGCCCGAAATCCGTCTTTACCGCGAAGGAGCGTCTGATCGGCTATCTGCGCGCACTGTCCGACCACGGCGTGATCTTCGACGATTCGCTTGCCGTCAGCGGCGAAAACACCTTTGCGACTGGCTATCAGGGTCTGATCTCCCTGATGTCGCAGCCAAGCCCGCCCACGGCCATCTTCTCTACCAATTACGATATCACCGTTGGCCTGATCACCGCCGCGCGTGAGCGCGGTGTAAAGATCCCGGACGAGGTCAGCGTATTCGGCTTCGACTGTGCGGAGATCTGCCGCATGATGACGCCGCCCATCCCCGTCGTTCAGCAGCCCGAGCAGGAGCTTGGCCGTCTGGCCGGTATGCGCCTGATCGAGCGCATGTCCGGCAGCCGCGATCCCGCCCGGATCACGCGGCTCCCCTGCCGGCTGATCGAGTAGTCTGCATAACGCGCCCGCGTTATCAATATAATTCGAATTTTGTTGCCCGCAGATATGCGGAGAAAACAAACAGGAGGAATATTCAATGGCAAACAATCGTTATATCGGTGAGTACCCGGTCATCGGCATCCGCCCCATCGTCGACGGCAGACGCGGCCCGATGCAGCTGCGCGAGAGTCTCGAGGATCAGGTCAAGGCCATGGCCGAGGCCGCAAAGAAGCTGTTCGAGGAGAATCTGTATTACTCCAACGGCGAGCATGTGAAGGTCGTCATGGCGGACACCTCCATCGGCCGCGTGCCGGAGTCTGCTGCCTGCGCAGAAAAGTTCAAGCGCGAGGGCGTCGCCATCACCCTGTCCGTCACCCCCTGCTGGTGCTACGGCTCCGAGACCATGGACATGGATCCCATGACCATCAAGGGCGTCTGGGGCTTCAACGGCACCGAGCGTCCGGGCGCCGTGTATCTGGCCTCCGTTCTGGCGACCCACGCACAGAAGGGTCTTCCCGCCTTCGGCATCTACGGCCATGAGGTGCAGGACCGCGATCAGGTCACCGAAATTCCCGACGACGTGAAGGAAAAGCTGCTCCGCTTCGGCCGCGCGGCCGTCGCCGCCGCCACGATGCGCGGCAAGAGCTACCTCCAGATCGGTTCCGTCACCATGGGCATCGGCGGCTCCATCATGGATCAGAACTTCATGGAAGAGTATCTGGGACTGCGCGTTGAGTCCGTTGACGAGGTCGAGATCCTCCGCCGCATGGAGGAGGGCATCTACGACCATGAGGCATACGAAAAGGCGCTGGCATGGACGAAGGAGCACTGCAAGGAAGGCCGCGACGACAACCCCGAGTATGTGGATTTCCTCGGCGAAAAGCGCCGCATCAAGTTCACCCCGGAGGAAAAGGAAAAGCAGTGGGAGTTCACGATCAAGATGTACTGCATCATCAAGGATCTGATCCAGGGCAACAAGAACCTCCCCGACGCATTTGAAGAGGAAAAGGTCGGTCATAACGCCATCGCCGCCGGCTTCCAGGGTCAGAGACAGTGGACCGACCACTGGCCCAACTGCGACTATCCCGAGGCTGTCCTCAACTCCTCCTTCGACTTCGAAGGCCCGAAGGAGCCGATGGTCTTCGCGACCGAAAACGACGTGCTCAACGGCCTTGGCATGCTCTTTATGGAGCTGCTGACCAACCGCGCCCAGATCTTCGCCGACGTGCGCACCTACTGGTCTCCCGAGGCGACCAAGCGCGTCACCGGCTATGACCTTGAAGGCAAGGCCAAGGAAAACGGCGGTATCATCCACCTGCTGAACTCCGGCGCGGCCTGCCTCGATGCCTGCGGCGAGTGCACCGATGAAGCCGGCAACGCCGTCATGAAGCGCTGGTGGGAGGTCACCGACGAGGACATCAAGAAGATGACCGACGCCACCGTCTGGTGTGAGGCCGGCTTTGACAACTTCCGCGGCGGCGGCTTCTCCAGCCACTTTGTCACCCGTGCGGAAATGCCCGCGACCATGATCCGTCTGAATCTCGTCAAGGGCCTCGGCCCCGTGCTTCAGATCGCCGAGGGCTGGACTGTGAAGCTGCCCGAGGAAGTCACCGACACGCTCATGGAGCGCACGAACCCCACGTGGCCGTGCACCTGGTTCACGCCGCGCTGCGACGGCAAGGCCGGCAGCCCGTTCGAGAGCGCTTACTCCGTCATGCAGAACTGGGGTGCCAACCACGGCGCGATCTCCTATGGTCACGTCGGTGCGGACCTCATCACGCTCTGCTCGATGCTGAGAATCCCTGTCTGCATGCACAACGTGCCCGATCAGGACGTTTTCCGTCCGGCGGCATGGAACGCTTTCGGCATGGACAAGGAAGGCCAGGACTACCGCGCCTGTGCCGCTTACGGCCCTCTTTATAAGAACATCCGCTGATTTTTGTACAACATACCAAAAGCGCCCGCAGTCCCTGA
>FR887095.1 GCA_000436735.1 Firmicutes bacterium CAG:170 | reverse complement strand
ATGAACAGCTATTACACGGCGTTGGTGGCGCATGATATGGCAGCTTAAAGCCAAACAGCAAGGGGCTTGAAAAAACTATTCAACCGATTCAAGTGCGCTGCGGACCATTGCGACGATCATGTTCATCTGTTTTGGTGTGGCCGAGCGGCAAAGAGCAAGCAGGGAATCCAAATCCTGCGATTCTGTCAGGTTCAGGTTGTCCGCAAGCAAATATGTTGGGGAAACATTCAACGTGCTGCAAAGCGTTACGAAAACCTGCAGGCTGGGTGTTTTTGCGCCAGACTCTATTTGCCTGAGATATGTCGCATTGATGTTGCAGGCTTCGGACAGCCGTTCACTTGTCCAGCCCCTATCCTTTCGCGCGGTGTTGATTCGTTTTCCCAGCAACTTTTTATCCATCTGATTCTCCCCACCTGTATGCTGATTGAGGCAAATTCGTTCCCTATAAGCTTACATTTTTCTTGACGCAGAAAATAGCGACTGATAGAATACGAAATATAAGCTATTAGACTACATGTGAGGTGATACAAGATGTGCGGAACGAAAAGCTGCGCGATCCTCGGACACAACCCCATGCGGTTTGCATGGGGATTTGATGAAGAAGCTGCGGAGTGTCACGATATGAAGATGGAGTTGGCCCAGCAGATCATGGTGCTGCGGCAGCAGGGGGTGACGCATTTTTCCGTGGCCTGCGACTACGGCGTGGGGCTTTACGCCGCCGAACTCATTAACGTACTGCGTGACAATGATCCGGAACTGATGCTGTTTTGTGTTACGCCATACGAGGAGCAATCGACAAAGTGGACGCCGGAACTGCGCGAACGCTATTTTGATATGCTTGTCAAATGCACCCACATGACAGCCGTTTACACGCATAAGCAGCCAGACGCACAGTTGAAAGCCTACCGCACGATCATCCGGCAGACCGATATGGTGCTGGCGGTCTACGATCCGGCATCGGCGCGCGGGGATGATACCGATAAGGCTGTTTCTTATGTGAGAGAATTGCACCGCCCCATGCTGATGATCCACCCGGACACATTGAAAACGACATACTCCTGCGTGGAAGTCTAATGTGTCAGCACGCTGTCCTTTGCTATAATGAGCATAGAAAAGACTTCGTAAATTTCTGCAAATTTACGATGAAACGCCAGATGCGCCTTGAGATCATCGGCCTTTCCGCGTTTTGGGTGACGGAAATTTTGACGGCGAATAGGCTTTTAAGCAACACCGCCGAGGAAACTGATTTTCTGAATGGCTTGCCGTTTGCTATCTAGTGACGGATGGACGTACAACCGCAGCGTTGTCGTAACATCTGCGTGACCCAGCATTTCGCTGACGCTTTTAACGTCAATCCTATTTTCGATACAGCGCGTCGCGTAAGTGTGACGGAGAGTGTGATAGCTGCGTTTTCGGATGCCACACTGACGCAGGACAGATTCAAAGTAGTATTGATAGGTGCGTGGCTCCATTGGCTTATCCGTTCGGCCTGTCAGGATATACGCATTTTGTGACAGACCAGAAACAGCTTTTTTCAAATACGCCATCATATCGTTTGGAAGTGGAATAACGCGCACAGATTTTTCGCTCTTTGGTGTCTGGATGATGAGCTTCGTTTTCCCATTCTGACGGACACGCTGAACGGCGCGCTCAATGCTGACGGTGCCGTTTTGAAAGTCAATATCTGAAACCCGCAGGGCGCAAACCTCACCAAGACGCAATCCTCCGTTTGCGGAAAGCAGGATTCCAGCGTCCTTGTGATTGGGTGACGGCGATAGACCTTTTTTGAGCTGTTCAAGCTCCCATGCTGAAAACGGCTCGATTTCCCGCTGTTTTGCTTTCGGCAGCTTTGCGTTTAGCGCATCACAATAAAAATGGTATTCTGCGCTGGCAAACCGGAGCGCAGCTTTTATTAGAACGCCGATGTCACGGACGCTTTTGGCAGATAACTCACCGCCATGCAGCCGACCACTTTTACGCTTTTGGTTCAGGAAGTCAGAAAGCTGTTTCGCCGTCAAAGAAACGACGAAGATCGAACCAAGCTCCGGAAGGATATGATGCTCGATCAGAAAAACATATCTGGCGCGTGTAGATGGCTTGATCTCTGCCTGTGACAGATACCATACAAAAAGCTCTTTTACCGTCAAGCGGCAGCTTCCGGCAGGTCGTGACACGACCATCCGTTTCCGCTCCTCCAGCTTGGCCTTTGCTGCGGCATAGGTGCGCGCATAGACAGAAGTGTATTTTGCGCATCCATCCGATTTCCTGCCACTGATAAAGCGCGCTTCCCAACGTCCGTCTTTTCGCTTATAAATGTTCTCACCTGTTTTTGGCAAACGGCACCCTCCTTTTGACGGCTGTTCTGACTGCGAATACAGATACGATGTTCGCACAATAGTATTCTGCATCACCTGATACCGATTGATCTTTACGAAAACGACGCAAATAATCAATATTTTGACACCGAACCGCATTGACTTTTTGCTGTGCTATTGTATAATGGTGTCAGAAACAAGATATTTATTGCGTTTTTAGGACTTCGTAAATTTGCAGAACTTTATGAAGCCGAAACCGCCATGTTTTGTATGTGCAGATAGTATGTCACATCTATGCCGGCACATACGGAGAATGGAAGAAGCTTGACAATTTAATATGTTTACCAACGAAGAATTGTAATTGCAGGTTATCTCTCGCTTTATAGTCTGCAATGAAAGAGCAATGAATCTACTCGCCCGGAACTGTGAGGATGAGCAAGTTTCTAAAGTAGCTTGGAGGAAACGAAAGACAGCGTTACACCAACAAGCCATGTGGCCGAAAGGTCGCCATTGCGGGAGGACATCCCGTGAGAAGGTAGGAAACAGAGTGCGGACGCGACCTGCGTCCATAGTCCAAGTCAGGAGAATCGCTTTTCTTCGCCTGCATGAGATGCTGCCTGTTTTATGATCTCGTTACGTGCAGAAGTTGGCAAACAAAGGGTAGATAGCACGATGATCCTATCGGTAATTCGGAACAGGGCTCCGATTTGCTTCTAAAGTTGAAGTAAATCGGTGTTTTTTGTTTTTGAAGCAATCGGATCATCTCGCGTCAGCGGGATGATTTGTTTTTTGCGAAAAAATCGATAGGAGGATTATCTGCGATGAATGAGCAGCAACGGCAAGCATCTCTGGACCAGATCAACTATGGCCGCATTGAGCGTGTGATCGCCTACAAAAACGTGCAGTTCATCCTTGAGCATCAAAATGACACTTTGGAGCAGCTCTCGGCATACTTGCAGAGCTGCATGGAGGACATCGGGCATCCTCCTGCGCCGGTCGAGGTGATCGGTGCGGACTACATCATATATCGTTTCGGCTCATGGCAAGCCGCGATCCGATCTTTTTATGCCGGAAAAATCACAAACATCAAAAATCCACCACATTTTCGTGACCGCAAGATCGTTCAGGATTTATGTGAGATCGAATTGAGGCGGCTTGCAGCGAAGGACGCGGCATCTTCTGAACGGGAGGTGCAGTGATGAATCCGAACAGAACGTATGAGGAAAATATGGCGGCGCTTAAAAAAGTTTTGACCCAACGCACCTATACGGCGCTGTCTCACAGGAACATCGAGTTTGTTCTGAAATATCAAAATGCGTCATTGCAGGAATTGGCTGCATATTTGCGGCGGCAGCAGGCGGAGCTGCGGCATATCCCCGGCAGGACAGAAATAATTGGCGGCGACTTCATTGAACTGCGGTTCCGCGGATGGGTAAATGCGCTTGAAGCGATCGGCGTTAGCAGAGAGCTTGCGGCAAAGCGCAGTACGCCCGCGCTGGAAAAAACGGCGCTGTTTCAGGCGGAGTTCAATACACAGCGGGAGCTGGACAAAGCAGCCAAGGCTGAAGCCAAAAAGCAAAATAAAGCCAAAGAGAAGCCGCAGATTCAAGGCAAAGGCCGCCGATTCCGCGCGGATCTTCTTCTGGATGAGAAAATCACTGGAAGAACGATGTACGCGCTTGAATTGCAAGGGTTCAAATGCCCGCAGAATAAGAACGTGCGGAAAACGCAGGAGTTCAAAGCCGAGTACCAGCGGCAGCTCACAAAGTTCCGGCAGGAGCAGGCGGCAGAAAAGGAAGCCAAGCGCGCAGCACGGCAAGCCGAACGGCAGGAATCGGCTGCGGAGGAAAGCGCACAATAATTTATTTGCACAATCCGAATTGGGAACGGATTTGCGATAGACCAGGCTCTACCCCCTAGAGCCGACTGCCAGCGCGTCACCCCCTGACGCGCAGAAATCCCCGGTTCCGAATTGGGAACGCGGAACCGGGGGATCTCAAAACAAATATACCGGGCCTTCGCCCGTCTCAATAAGGCGATACGCGCCGACAACTGAATAGCCACAGCGAGAGAGAATATTGCCCCGGCGAAGCGACGCGACGAAACGAGCGCACCAACGGGCAGAAAACGCGGTCTACGTCGCGGCGGGCGGGAGCGCAGGAACCGGCATCGTATCTGTGGTGTGAAGCATGAATTTGTTGTTTGCAGCAGCTTTTGCTGTGACATAAAGCATCCCATCTCGATGCAGAGCTGTTCCTCGGCTGCATCGGATCAAGTGCGAGGAACGATTTTTATGCAGACAGAAAGGAAGTCAAGCATGAAACGGAAGATTTTCAATTCCCGCACGCTGGCACTGATTCTTGTGCTGGCAATGGCCGTATCGCTGTTTACGATCAGCGCATCGGCTGCAACGTCCGAGTCCCTGAGCGGACACGGCAGCAACATTTCCACCATTACTGCAACCGGCGTAAATTATGAAACCGTCGAGTATGCAACGAGCACAGGCACACGCGGAACGATCTATGACTATTATCTGGCTGTTCCGGCAGAAACCGCAAACGGCACGGAACTGACTGTGGTATTTACCCCGGCTGCCGATGTGTCGAGCAATTTCGTCATCTCCAAGTTTGGTTCCAACGTACCGAACCCGCCTCAGGGCATCAACTACATTTACTCCGGTGCATCCAACACCTACACTGCAACGATGACCGATGGTGCAGCACTTGTGACTGCCTACGTTCACAATGATGTCAGAGGTTCGTTCGGCACATTTGACACCTATGCGTTCCATTTCTACACATCGAAACCCGTCAGCATCTCCACCGGCGACCCCGTGTTCATCGCATGGAACGGCAATACTGGCACTGTCGCTGGCCGCTACGGTTCCAACAAGATCCCCGGCGAATTTACGCTTTGGGTCGATACACCGACATCTGTTACTGTGAACGGTACTGCGCAGAGCGCGTCCTTGCAGAACGGCACGAACTACGGCTACACGATCACAACTTCTGAAGAAAATACTCTTTCCATTGTTGTGGTCGCAAAGGGTGTAACCTATACCATTTCCTGCGGTACCAAATCCCACACTCCGGCGGGCAGCGCGCCCACCTCGGTTGTGAGCTATCTGCCCATTGGTCAGTTTGCCAATAACTCCGGCTGGGGCTATCTCGGCACGAAGTTTGCGGGAAAGACCGCGCCTGAAACCACTGGTGTTTCACTGGGTTCGTTCGGCGGCTTCATTGAGTTCAAGTTTGAAAACGGCATCAAAAATGATGAAAAGAACCCCTACGGCATTGACTTCGTAATCTACGGCAATGCGTTCAACGGCAACCCGGAGGCTGGCGCTGTGCAGGTTTCCGAGGATGGCACAACGTGGTACGAGTTGGCTGGCTCCAACTACTATAATGACAATTTCACTTACAACGCGCCGTCCAGCGGCTTCTCCAAAGCCTACTCTGGCACTCTGCGTAACACCAGTGTTGTTTACACAAAAGGTTCCAGTAGAGTGTCTGCTAAACTCGGCAGCTTGAACGCGGTCGAAGTCTGCCCGGCAGCATGGTTCCCGCTGCTTACGAACTTTACTGCTTTTGACGGCAATCCAACTGGCGGCGCACATTGCGCAAGCGGTGTCTCCGTGAATCTCAGCGGCGACACACTGACCTTTGCTGGTATTACAGCGATTGCGGATTCGGACACGACGGCTGACTATGCGTTCGGCTATGCAGCCGTT
>FR887094.1 GCA_000436735.1 Firmicutes bacterium CAG:170 | reverse complement strand
CGTGACCGGAATATGGGCGATAATCTCCGCGCACTTCGAAGCGCACACCATCTTTCGCAGGAAAAGCTTTGCGCCGAGCTTCAGCGGCGCGGCTGTGACATCGGACGCACGACCTATGCCAAATATGAAGCCGGTGAATTGAATATCCGCGTCAGTGTCCTCATTGAGCTGAAAAAGATCTACGGCTGTTCCTACGACGACTTTTTCTCAGGGCTGGATATCCGCGCGGAGGACTTCTGAGTAAACAAGGAATATTGCCATGTGCACATTGGATGCCGTCAGAATCCGTATTTTGCAATTGTGCGGTGAGCGCGGCCTTACGATCAACCGTCTCGCCACCCTCAGCGTGCTCCCGCCGTCCAGCATCAAGAACATCCTCTATGGCAAAAGCCAGAATCCGAAGCTTCTGACCATCAAGCTGATCTGCGACGGACTGGGTATCACGCTCGGCGAGTTCTTCTCCACGCCGGAATTCGGCGCGCTGGAGCAAGAGATTCGCTAAACGAAAAAGTAAAAAGCATCCGCACGGCGCTGGCCGTGCGGATGCCTTTTTATACCTTATCTCTTATTTGGAAAGCAGCTCAATGCCTTTGCGAACACGCGCGATGGACGCTTCCTTTCCCAGCAGCGAAGCCAGCTCCGTCGCGCCGCCGGGCGTCGAGGCCTTGCCGGACAACGCCACGCGCAGCGGCCAGAGGATCACGGAATTCTTGACGCCGCGTTCCTCCGCCAACGAGACGAGACGCGCATAAAGCCCTTCGTTCGACCAGTCGGCCTGCGCCTCGAGCACCGGAACGAGCGCGTTCAGCGTTTCCAGCGAGTTTTCCAGATTCGTCTTGGACTTCTTGTGGACGTAAAGCTCCGTCTCATATTCCGGCAGCTTGTCGAGGAAATCGACGCGCTCCGGCAGATCGGAGAGAATTTCGCACCGGGACTGCACCAGCGCCGCGACCTTCCGCAGATCGATAGACGGATCGGTGACCGCCTTGCGGAGCCACGGCTCCGCCTTCTCATAAAACGCCTCCGGCGTCAGCTTCTTCATGTATTCCGCGTTCATCCAGCGCAGCTTTTCAATGTCAAACACCGCCGGGGACTTGGAGATGCCGGAGATATCAAACGCCTTGACCAGCTCCGGCAGGGTGAAGAACTCCTGCTCGGCCAGCTCGCCCTTCGGGCTCCAGCCCAGCAGCGCCACATAATTGAGCACGGCCTCGGTCAGATAGCCCGCGTGGATCAGGTCCTCATAGCTGGGGTCGCCGTTGCGCTTGGACATCTTATGCTGCGCATCGCGCATGACCGGAGAGCAGTGGACATAGGTCGGAACCTCCCAGCCGAAGGCTTCATAAAGCAGATTGTACTTCGGCGCGGAGGACAGGTACTCGCTGCCGCGCACGACGTGGGTAATGCCCATCAGATGGTCGTCCACAACGTTTGCGAAATTGTAGGTCGGCAGGCCGTCGGATTTCAGCAGCACCTGATCCTCCAGCTCCTTGTTTTCGACCGTGATGTCTCCGAAGGAGGCGTCATGGAAGGTCGTCGTGCCCTCATGCGGGATGCGCTGACGGATGACGTAGGGCGCTCCGGCGGCAAGCTTCTCCTGCACGGCCTGCGGCGTCATGTCGCGGCAGGCGCAGACGTGCTTTTTGATCTGCTTGGGATCCTCCGCATTTTCCTGCGGCTCCGCTTCCTTCTGGCAGAAGCAGTAATACGCTCCGCCCTTCTGCACCAGAAGCTCGGCGTACTTTCCGAACAGTCCGCGCCGCTCCGACTGGACATACGGTCCGACCGGGCCGCCGACATCGGGGCCTTCGTCGTGGTCAAGGCCGCACTCCGCCAACGTCTTGTAGATCACATCCACCGCGCCCTCGACCAAACGGCCCTGATCGGTGTCCTCGATGCGAAGGATGAACGTGCCGCCCTGACTGCGGGCGATCAGCCATGTATAAAGCGCCGTGCGGAGATTTCCGACGTGCATATAGCCCGTGGGGCTGGGCGCAAAGCGGGTGCGCACCTTTCCCTTCGGGATCCTGGATTCCATTTCCTCAAAAAAGCTCATAAAAGCAGCCTCCATTTTTTCGTTCGCACCTATCATATATTTTCTTTTCCCGTTCGTCAATGATTTATTGCGAAATCTGTTCCCGTGTGGTAAAATACACATACTTATGTAAAAATAACAGAGTAGAGGTCTTATACCATGGAAAACAAAAAGAGAATTTTTTCAGGAATCCAGCCCAGCGGCGATCTGACGCTCGGCTCTTATATGGGTGCGATCAAGAACTGGGTCGCGCTTCAGGACGAATACGACTGCCTGTACTGCATCGTCGATATGCACGCCATCACCGTCCGTCAGGTACCGGCAGACCTGCGCCGCAGAACGCTGGAGCAGCTGGCGCAGTATGTCGCCTGCGGTCTTGATCCCGAGAAGAACATCATGTTCATCCAGAGCCACGTTCCGCAGCACGCGGAGCTGAGCTGGGTGCTCGGCTGCTATACGCAGTTCGGCGAGCTGAGCCGCATGACGCAGTTCAAAATGAAATCTCAGCAGCACGCCGACAACATCACCGCCGGTCTCTTTACCTACCCCGTCCTGATGGCGGCGGATATCCTGCTGTATCAGGCCGACCTTGTCCCCGTCGGCGAGGATCAGAAGCAGCATGTCGAGCTTTGCCGCGACATTGCCACGCGCTTCAACTATGTGTTCCCCGACACCTTCACGCTGCCGGAGCCGTTCATCCCGAAGATGGGCGCGCGCATTATGAGCCTCGGCAATCCCGAAAACAAAATGTCGAAGTCCGATCCCGACGGCTGCGTCTATCTGATGGACAAGCCCGAGGATATCCTGCGCAAATTCAAGCGCGCCGTGACCGACTGCGAGACCGCCGTCCGTTACGACCGCGAGAACAAGCCCGGCATCTCGAACCTGCTGACCATCTACTGCGCCGCGACCGGCAAAACGCTGGCCGAGGCGGAGGCCGAATTTGCCGATCAGGGCTACGGCGTGTTCAAGCCCGCCGTCGGCGAGGCTGTCGTGGAGCTGCTGCGCCCGATCCGTGAGGAAGCGCAGCACCTGCTGGGCGACAAGGCTTATCTCGAAAGCATCTACAAGTCCGGCGCGGAGCGCGCCTCCTACCTTGCGAACAAGACCCTGCGCAAGGTCTATAAAAAGGTGGGCTTTGTCGCCCGCTGATCGGAGGAGATCTTTATGACAACGCAGCTTGCGCTTAAAATGCTGGCCGCGCTGGCTGTCGCGGCCGTCGTATCCTTTCTGACGACGCCGATGGTCAAGAGCCTTGCCTATAAGGTCGGCGCGATCGACGTACCGAAGGATAACCGC
>FR887093.1 GCA_000436735.1 Firmicutes bacterium CAG:170 | reverse complement strand
CAGCGGCCGCACCTTGCTTTCGTTACAGGCGGCAAGGACGGCGTTCTTGATCTCCGTCGTGGCAATCGTTCCGTCGTTCATCAGGACATAAATATCGACGTGCCCGGCACCGTCAAAGGTGAGCGACACGTCGATCTGGCTCGCGCTTGCCAGCGCGCCGTCTGCGGCGATTGCAACTTGCAGCAGACCGTTTTCGTAGGTGACGGTATAATCTGTGTCGGCGCTCGCAGCCGTGCTGCTGCCCTTGGCGTAGACCGCCAGAGAGGACAGGTCGATGGTGTCGCCGCCCCAAAAAGCGTACTTGGCGCCGCCTTTCGTATAGAGATCAAGCGTCACTTTCTTTACGACAGCCGGGCGAACGGCCTGTACGTCAGCAATCTCCGTAGATACGGATTTCGCGTGGTAGATGTAGGAGCCAACCGCGCCAGCCGTCGAAAACGCGAACATGGATTCGCGCATCAGCTCGTAGAATTCTTCGTCGCTGGCGATCTCCGAACCGTCGTCGGAAGTCGTGATATTGGTGCAGGACGTGTAGTAGTCGAACACATCAACGATCACGTTGAGCTGGCCGACGGCGTAGCCGTTGCCGACCGTGCCGTCCGTCTGGCACCGGATGGCAGTGTCGACGTAGGTATCGCCAGCGTTGATGTAGGCGTCGGCGACAGTTTCCCAGATCAGGGTGTTGCTGGCGTCTGTGACGCGCGTCCCCTTGGGGACGAGGATGGCGAACGTCTGCGCCTCGGAGATCGTAAACCGTTCCGTGCAGTAAGCGGGTTTTGCCTGTGGGCGCTGCTGCAGATAGTACAGTTCTGCCAGCGCGTCAAGGTTCTTGCCTTCGGCGCGGCTCGGAATATTCTGATTTGCGGTGTAGTTGTTGTAGACCCGCTCCTGAATGATGACGCTGGCTACCCATTGCGCGAACAGCTTTTCCGGACTGGCGGGGCGGACGCTTACTCCGGTCAGGTTCTCATAAACGGTAATCAGAAAATTTGTGATTTCCGCAGCGTCGGTCGAAACAAACTGAAATTCGGTATTACGACTCATCGACGATTTCCACCTCCACGATAGGGCTTAGAACGCCCTGCATTTCTTCCTGCGTATCAAAATCGACGCTCTTGACACGGACGCGCGGCTCATATTCCTCAATGGCCTCGCGGATTTGAGAGAAAAGCAGCACCTTTGCCGCAGGAATCGGGCGGTCGATCAAGGTAGCGTCAATACCGAAGCCGCGATACATCGGGCAGGAGCCTTTGATCGTCCGCAGGATGATGGACACGTTCTGCAGAATGGATTTTACAGGGTCGGTTTCGTTCAGGCTGATCGGCCCAATCTCCGACATGGTGATTTTGTAGCCCATAGTGTGCGCCCCTCATCGTAGATATTCCTGCAAGGAAATGCTCAGCGTCGCACTGATGATGTTTCCATGCCCGTCATAATGCTCCGCCTTGGTCTTATGGCTCAGGATCGTCCAGCGATAGCGGCCGTATCCATGATTGCCAATCGTAAGCGGCAGCGTCACGCCCTGCCGTTCCAGATCGAACAGCCGCCAAATCTCGGACATTGGGTCAACGCCGAGGGAAGCAAGAAGCTGAATGTCAAAGGTGATCTTCGCAAGGTCTGTGCCGGTGTATTCCGAAATGCTGTTGCCGGCATGGAGATCATGCGTGGCGTACCGCGCAGAACCGGACCA
Source organism: Firmicutes bacterium CAG:170 (assembly GCA_000436735.1). Classification (GTDB taxonomy): domain Bacteria; phylum Bacillota; class Clostridia; order Oscillospirales; family Oscillospiraceae; genus CAG-170. Next base: position 52,229 of record FR887093.1, on the reverse strand, counting down.
TACGAAATTGCTGATCGTTTTCAGCGTGCGCGACGAAACTGAAAAGACAACGTCTCCAAGTGCTCCTACAATCATCCGATACCTCCCAGCACGAAGCCATCCCCGTTGAACACAGGCAGATAGAGCGTGAGGACGGTGTCGTTGACAAGCGGCATCCACGGCTTGATCGTGAGGTCGTGCTGATGCCCATCCTGCAACTCTGTCTTCTGCTGCGCAGGGTCATAAGCTGGAATGTGCGGGTGCGTGTCCAGCACATAGAGCCATCCGGACGTCATATTGCAGTCCTGAAACTTCACTCGCGCTTTTCGCTTGGCATTATCGATGTCCGTCACAGTTCCGACGCGAACGAGCCGCTTTAATACTTTTTCTACGTCCATCAATATCCCTCCAATACCATGCGCAGCGAGATCTGCGTTGTATAGCCGCCACTGTCCAGCTTGTGGACAGCCTGCTTGATGATGTATTTTCCGTCGTAGCCGCCCCAGCCTTTGAGCGCAACATTGACGCCCGCAACGAGGTCGGTATCTCCCGGCAGCAGGAATTGTGCCTGGCGGCAGAATTTGTTGCGAAGACGGAGATTCTTTTCTGCAAGCTCCTTCGCTTCGTCCACTGTTCCAACCTTGGCGGTGATTTCAAGCTGCTGATTGTTCGGGTCTTCGGTGTATCCCTCGACCTTGGCGATGCCCTCAATACACTGTCCGGTTTCGGGGTTGACGTAGGACACCCGGCACGACGCATACTGCGCATCGGCTGCGCTGGTGCTGAGCTGGTACGTCTTATAGCTGTGGTCATAGCGTCTGATGGTGCGGACTTCTGGCTTCTGCTCATACTTGCGCTGATCGAACAGTACAAGGATCCGGTTTGTTGCCTTGAGAGAAATGCCGGCATCATGGCAAAGCTGCGACAGAAACTCAATGTCGCTCATGTCGATCTGCTCGACGCGCTCATAATATGGGTCGCTGTCCGATTCATACATGCAGGTCATACCGCCGCTCCCGGCGATTTCATTCGCAATGCCGCTAAGCGTGTAGCTTTCCCATGCCTTGCTCTTGCAGGTCTGCCGGAGCTGCGAAGAAAACGGAATCGAAGATCCTTTGATGCAGACTGTGTTCGGCGGTCCGCTGCAGGAGATGTTGTCAAGCTCAAATTCTCCGCACGGCAGCACCGCGTCGGAGCCGTCGCTGTTCCAGTTCTCACGGACAAACACAACGTCCATGGCGAGCCGTTCTTCTGCGCCGCCGCCATCGGAGGATGCACCCTGTTCGCCAGAGGAAGTAGAAGATCCTGAGCCGCTGCTTTGCGTGCCTGCCTGTGCAGAGGCAGCAGAGCCGCTCTGCGTGGCGCCGCCAATTCTGCCCCAACTGATAATCCCGGCTCTGCGGGTGTTGATGTCTGTGATCTGGACGCACGAACCGGTCGCATTGACCATTTGCCCATTGCCCATGTAGATACCTACGTGGTCGACAACGCCCTGCGTGCCGAAGAAGATGAGGTCGCCGGGCTGCGCTGTGGCTTCGTTGACCGGTGTAGCCATATCCTTGTAGCCCTGCGCGGTCGTTCTGGGAACGCTGATCCCGGCTTCGTTGAGCGCGTAGTAGACAAGACCGGAGCAGTCAAAGCCGCTCGGACTGCTGCCGCCCCAAACATACGGTGTACCGAGGTATTTGTTTGCTTCGCTGACAACAGCATCGCCAGACGCGCTGCCGCCAGAGGGTGATGCCCAGGACAGCTTTTCAGAGATTTCATCGAGCCACTGCGTGAGCCAGAGATCGTCGCGGTCTTGAATTTTGATTTGCAGATCGTCCGTTTCGTCTTCTTCGTTGTCCGTATAGGAGATCGACAGAAGATACGGCTGAATGGATTTTGTGATGTCGATGCCGCCGAAGGAAACCTCGGCTTTTGTGCGTCTCGCGAGATTTCGGCTGCTCATCGCTGCACCTGCTTCCACGGCGGCAGCGTAGATGCGCGGCGCTCCACCACATCATGGATTGTCAGCATGACGCCTGCGGGAAAGGAGAAATAACTGAGCAGCGAGCTATTGGCGTTCATCAGATCGTCGGTATAGTCGACGCTGCCCATCTCCTTGTAGGCGATCATATCCCACATATCGCCCTGCACAGTCGTGTAGATTCTGCTCATCTGTACGCCCCCCGTTGCGCGTTGATATTGTCTTCTCGAATCACCGCGCGTACCTGTGCGGCAAATTCCTCGCCATAGGTTTCAAGGCGCTCCATAACGCCGTCATTGACATCGCCCTCGACGGTGATATTGACCTGCACTGGAACGGAGCTGTCCGAAGTGGAAGTCATAGCTTCGATGGCGCTGTGTGTGTCGGCCGCGTTCAAGACCGCTTCGCCGCCGTGCATCATCACAAACTCCGGGCCTTCTTCGCCGACGAGGGCAAGACCGGTCTCGGCAGAGGTTGTGCCGCTGGCATATCGGGAGAACCCGCTCATGCGACGGCTCGAAGCAACAGAATTATTGTTCTGCACGTTTCGGCTGAGAGCAGCGAGGGCGGCGTATCCGAGCTGGGAATACGCCGATTGCACTGTCGGCAGCATTCCGGTTGCACCATCAATGAAGCCCTGAATGGTCGCACGACCGGCTTCCGCAGCTTCCGTGCCAAGATCCATGTCGTCAATGGTGGCTTCGAGGTCTCCACTGATCGCGTCCATAGTTTCAGAGAAGCCGGTGCGGAAGTCTGCGATGTCCTCGGCGGCTTTATTCTGTTCCTCGCGCAGCTTATTCCAGCTTTCGACCATCGCGGCCAATTCTTCATCGCTGGCCGCAGCCATGCCGGCAACCGCATTCACGCTGTCGGAGCTGCCGTCTGCGAAAGAACCGATCATTTCGGTCAGGCCCTCAATATCACCAGCCCTGTCACGCAGGCTGGCCAGATTATCGTTGTAGGTCTGCCAATGCGTGATCTGGCCTTGGAGATTACTGTTGATGCTGGACGCAGAGGTCGCAACGATGCTGTCTGCCTGCTGCCAAAGTGCATATTGGCCCTGAACGCTTTCTGCGGCAGCTTTATAGGCTTCCTGATACGCCTGCTGGAGAGCCTCGACACGTTCCTTGACGCTGCTGATCTCGGTGTTCAGCTCACCGTAGCCGCGGCTCGCGTCCTCGGTTGCGGTGGTGGAATCTTCAGTGGCCGTTGTCAGGTTTTGAACAGCTTCCTCAGCGAGTGCAATTTCGTCCTGCGCGGCCTGCAGCGCGTCGTTGTCTTTATCAATGGCCTTCTGGTAGGCGTCGACAGCATCCTGTGCCTCCATAACCGCTTGCGCGTTCTGTTCCAGCTTCCAGTTCAGCTCGTCGGTCGTTTCGCCGAGCCACATATTGGCGTCGGTGACAAGGCCTGTTTCCTCGTAGTATTCCTGAACCTTCTGATTGGCTTCCTGATAGAGCCGATTCTGGCGTTCAAACTCGTCGTTCTGTGCTTTCTGCGCCACAGCCAGCTTGCCCTCAGCGTCGCGCAGACCGATTTTGTTCTTTTCTGCTTCAATCAGAACGTCGGCATTTTTGCTGTAAATCTCAGTGAGCTGTTCCTGATAGGCCTGAGCAATGGCGTTATCCTTCCAAGCCTGCGTATTGGCCCGCAGCGCCTCCGTGCCGCCATTGATCGTATCGGTTTCAAGATCGATGTAGTTGGCCAGATCCGGAACAGTCTGCGTCAACATGACGAGAATGCCATGATATTCTCGCTGCTGCTCCGCGCTCAGTTTGCTCAGAGAGTTCAGCTCATCGAGACGGTCGATGTAATTGTTCGCGACATTCGCAGATGCTTCCGTCGTTGTGACGGTATCATCACAAGCGGCTCTGGCGTCGCTCATGGCGCTGTCAAGTTCACGCGCCGCCTCAGTCAGCTCCCGGACGGACGGAACAGCGTCGTCCTTGGAAGCGTCACTGAGCGCAACGATTCCAGCCGTCAATGCGGCCACGGCAGTTACGCCCAACATGATAGGACCGACGGCACCGCCGAACATCGTAGCCATGTCGAGCGCTTTAATGACTTTGGAGATTGCGGCGTATGCCGTCAATGCGACCGTTGCACCGCCGACTACGCCCGTGAATGTTACAACACCCTTGACGAGCGCAGGATTCTCCTGCACAAACTCGCCGAGGACGTTCAGCACGTCCGTACCGGCGTCGTAGGCATCGCGCAGCGCCGGGGTAAAAGCATCGCCTACGGCAACCTTGAGGTTGTTGTAGGCGTTCTGCATCATATCCAGCTTGGATTGCGTGGTGGCGTATCGCTTGTTGGCTTCGTTCGTCAGAGCGATATTCTCATCCCACGCGGTATTTGCCGTCTGTACGGCGCTGTCCATCTGGTCTGCTGCCAGAGCGAGGGATTTGAGCATATTGCTCTGGCGAATGCCGGTAAGGCCGAGGTCTTCCAGCACCAGAACAGCGCTTTCGCCCTGTTCGTCCAGATTGCCAAGCCCGCGGATAAACGCTGTCAGAGCGCCCAGCGCGTCCGTATTCCACATTTCCGCGAACGAATCCGCAGACATTCCTGCAACATCTGCGAAGCTCTGTAAAGAATCTTCGCCGGTTGCAACAGCCTTTTCGATGGCATTGAGCGTCTGCGTCATGGCCGTGCCGCCAGCTTCGGCCTCGATGCCGACGGAGGACATTGCTGCGGCAAGCGCCATGATCTGAGGTTCCGTCAGACCGGCCAGCTTGCCGCCAGAGGCAAGGCGCGTACCCATCTGCGTGATCTCAGATTCGGTCGTTGCAAAGTTATTGCCAAGATCAACGATCACGGCGCCGAGACGATCATAATTGTCTGCGGACATGCCTGTAATGTTCGCGAACCGCGCGAGGGCGGTTGCGGCATCTTCGGCTGTCATGTTCGTCGCTGTGCCGAGCATTGTCATAACGCGCGTAAAATCGAGCAGCGCGTCTTTCTGAATGCCAAGCTGGCCAGCAGCTTCAGCGACGGCGGCGATCTCGGTCGTAGATGCCGGGATCTCCGTGGACATGGCTTTAATTGCGTCCGACATATCTGCCAGTTCTTCGTCTGTCAGGTCTGTCGTTTTGGCGACGCCGGTGATGGCAGACTCGAAATCCATCGACGCCTGCACACACTCGTCAAAGCCTTCCTTTATTTCTTTAAGCGCAGCGGAGATACCAGCCGCAGCAAGAACGCTCGACACCGCGTCCACGGCCTGTGTCGCGCGGCTGCCGAAAGATTCTGCACTATCGGCCGTGTCGCCGAGCTCGCCGCGGGCCTTTGCAAAGGTCGTGCGAAACTCGCGGCCAAGCTGCGCTTCAAGCGCAAATAGCATCTCATATTCTTTCCGCGATGCCAATATCTCCGCCTCACTTTCACTTGCGTTTTTGTTTTCGCTTCTCCATTTCCTCGGCAATCAGCGCATTAGAGGCTTTCACCCATTGCAAAAATTCGCCGAGACGTAGAGATAACCAGAAATCTACCGGAGTGTTGTTCGTCCGGGCCATGGCGAGGCATTGCCTGCGAAGCCATACGCCGCCATCTCCGACGATCACTCCTTGCGCGATAAAAAACCTCTTACGGTGTTCCGCAGACGGTTGAAATCGCGGATACTGAGCTTGCCCAGTGCATCAATGCCAAGGGGTTCCGTACACGCCTTGACACATACGCGGATGAGGTATTCGCTGTCGAAATTCGCAACGATCACCGTATGGCCGAGCATCTGCAGCTCCCGTTCAATCGCCAGAGAGTCGCTGCCGCTCAGACTGTCAAAATCGAACGTGAGGTCGGAATAGCTCTTGCCCTCATGCTCCAGAGGGCGCGTAAGATGCAGCGTGAAGACGCCATCGTTGGCGGTTGCTTCGTCCTGCTTCTCCGCGACTGCGAAGATGTTGCCGCTTTCTTCTGCGGCGGTGTTCTGCTTCTTGTTTTCCATGATTCGAGGCTCCTTTCAAAAATGACGGGGCGACGCATCGCGCGCCGCCCCAAAGATTTACGATTTGCCGAGGGCCTTGCGGGTGTCGGAAAGATAGTCGACACCGTTCACCTCGCAGATGTAGTTGTACGGGTCAAGCTCCATGACCTTCGCGTCATCGATGTACGTCACCCAGCGGCGCACGGCGTAGCTGCCAGAGCCGTCCGTGGGAGACGCCGGGGCGATATTGCCGTTCGACAGCGTCTTCGGAACAAGCACGAGGACGTGCTTGACGGACTGCGTCTTGTAAACGCCCGCAATCGGGTCATACACCTGCTGCGGCGCGCGCAGGTCGATGTTGTGTTCGCGCGGCTCCTGCAGCTTCAGGCTCTCAGCGCTGAAGGTGCGGAATTTGAGCTGCGCGGTCATGGCGTTCATATGGCCGATGATCGGCGCCTCCACGTTGCCGGCAATGCCAGCACCGGAGACGGTCGCAACAATGAAATCAACATCGGGCAGCGTCACGGAAGCCAGACCGAGGAAGTCTTTGGCGTCTTCGTAGCAGGCAAAGTTGATTACGGCCTGATCTACCATTCCCATTGTTCAGTCCTCCTTCGTCACGCCAACGCGCTCTGCACGTAATCGGTGTCGTATTCGAGTACGAAGTCGATCTCCTGTGCAGGGCTGGGCGGCGTCATGTAGATGTGGATTCTCACAATACCGGCCATGAGGTCCGTCATGGGATTCTCGGAGTCGAGGATCTCAACGCGGGCGCCGAGCAGATACTCGCTGCCCACAAGCCCTGCGAGCCAGTTGTTCGCGGAATCCTTGATGTTGTCCAGCAGGCGCCGGTTCATGGGGCTGTCCGTCTTCGACCAGAACGTCTTGATGAGGGAGTTGCCGACCCACTTGAACATTCTGCTGATCGGGATGAAATAGTCCTTGATGTCGGTGTTGCTGGGGTAGCAGGCGGTGTAGTTGCCCCACGCCACGAAGCCATTCATAAACTTGAGCGCCGTGCAAATGCCGTTGGCGTTCAGAATGTTCGCCTGCTCCAGCGTGAGGGTGACGTCTGTGCCGTCTTCCAGGCAAGCGCCGTCGCACTGGAGGGCCTTATTAGAGGGCGATTCATACGGCACACCGTCGTTGCCGCTGTCCACCTTCGCCATCAGGCCCGCGAGCTGGGTGGAGAGATGGAACTGCTTGCTGCCGAGCTTCACCTGCGGCCAGACTGCAATCTGAGCCGGGTCGATCAGGTTCGTCGCGGACTTCTTCGCGGCGACGGCGTCATAGCTGCGCGCGCCGCTGGCGGAGCAGTCAATATCGCAGATGGACTTTGCGCCGAGAATGCCGTTGATGACTTCGGCTTTCGCAGCCATGACAGCCTGTACGGTGCTGGTATGAGACCAGCCGGGCGCGATGATGAGGTCGGGCGTGATGCTGACGGTTGCCATGCAGAGGTCAATCGCCTCGATGCCCTTGACAATATCATCGTCGCCGATTTCAGTCGTCTTGACCTTGTCGTAGCTGATAAAGAGTTTGGTCGCGTCCTTGGCTGCGCCGTCCTCGATCGTCTCGACGATAAGGTTGCCGTCCGAGTAGTACGCGGCATAGTCCGTGTCTTTGACAAGCGGCGATTCGGACGAAGATGCCGTCTTGACAACGAGACTGGACAGGATCGCGTCGAACGGCAGCTTTGCCTGCTTGCCGGAAAGGGTGACTTCCGCGCCCGCGACGGCCTCCTTGTTGGTGCTCGGATCAAGCACGTTGCAGAAGATGATTGGCTGACGCTGGAACAGCTTGAAATGCGAGTACATGACTTCGCAGATCGTGTAGGTCTTCCAGTCGTCGGAATAGCCCAGCTTCTTTACCGCGTCTTCCCAGTCGGTGCAAAGCACCGGGGTAAAGAGCGCGGCCGGGGATTCTGCGGAGTGAACCGGTGCTGTGCCGACAACGAACGGCACACCGGATTCAGCGACAACGGGCGTCGAAACGCTCGTTTTCTGCTCCCGCACATATACGCCATGCTTCAATGGTTACTCCTCCTTCTTTCTCCGGTCTGCCAGCTTGTGATAATTCACATAGAGCAGATTACCGGGTGTTTTGACTTTGATTCTTGCCTCGGATACCTGATCGCCGGGAATAACCAGCGTGGCAATCAGCGGATATTTCTCAACCGCTGCCGAGATCTGCGCGAGCGCGTCCTGCTTGTCACCGTACAGGATACGCGCCTGCTGGATCGTGCCGACGATGCTCGGCCCGATGTACATACAAAAGCCGGCGCTTTTCGCACCGGCCTTGCCTTTGGCTTTTACCATGCAAATGCCTCCCTGTTGACACTGGGGATTTTCCATACCGACACCAGCTCCGCGCAGAAGTACGGTGCGGTGTTGTCGGTGTAGTAGAGTGTGGATAGCTTCTGTGAAAGATCCAGCGCAAACTGCTTGGCGATTACGCCGTGCATCAGAAGCTCTTGACGGAAATGCTCGACCGTCGTAAGCAGCCGCAGCGCACCTTCCTGATCGTCTTCACCGTACACGCAGAAAAGAGAGCGGACCTCAACGCTGCTGTCCGTCGGCTCGCCGGGCTTCTGCTCATCTTCGCCAGTGACGATTTGATGCAGAATGTACGGCGCTTTCGAGGTCGCGGATTTGACATCGGGCAGACGCTGGCGGTAGACCAGCGGCGGGCGCTCGGCAGGTTCTTCCTCGTCGCCCTTCTGCCGCCGCACGGGAAGAAGAATTTCGCGCATGACCTCATTCGTGAAGCTCGTAAGCGCGTCCAGTAAATTCAGTCGTGTCAAAATTTAACCTCCCCATCCTGCAAGGATTCGGTTCACTTCATGCTCTAAACGTTCATCCATTTTTGCCATCGTCTTTTCAGCGAGGCTTTCCTGAACATCTTCGTTGCCGAGCATCTGCGGGACAGACGAACCCATGATTTCCTTGATCTCCGCGTCGCCAGTCGCCGTCTTGCCGCCGGTCCGCTCGAAAATGCCGATATGCCCGGATTTCATCTGTGCAACGAACGCGCGGGAGAACGTGGTCGGCGAAGTTGAAACGAGCTGATGGCCTGCCGCGGCAATGCCCGGATGAACCGGGCGAAGATTGCCGTTGACAATGGCCATGATGGTCTTATCGGGATTGACGGTCGGCGTCTTTGGAGACGAGCCGCCATAGCGCCAGAGTGGAATTTTGTTGCCGCGGAACGAGACACGCGCTTCAACACCGTTGAAATAGCGGTAATTGACGCGGATATTCTGTTCGGCGCGGATATTCTTCCGCGAGATGTCATACCGCTGCCGGATTTCTTTCGTGCTTTGCGTTCGCAGGAACGATACGGCACGTTTTGTCGCGGATTTCAGCGCACGTTCCATGCCGCCCGGCACATCAGCAAGCATCTGCTCTGCGTTCTGGAATTTCTCAGCGCCGATGCATTCGACGTAGAAGCTGCTCATTCGTTGAACGCCTCCAGTTCTACGCGAAGCAGGCCCAGCTCGCAGACCGACGAGGCGACGTAGAAGCGTCGGAAGAAGGTAGCGTCATCGGGATCGCTGATCTCCATGCGCATCCCTTTTTCCGGTTGGTTGCCGCCGAGATCCTGAATCCTGCAATGCAGCACGGACGAAACGAGGAACAGCCCCTGAATATGATCGCTCATAAGCTGGCGGCGGTCTTTCTCTTTCAGCCCGGACAGCACAACCGGAATGCCAGCGTGATCCTCGCCGTCGTATGTCACGCCGTCGTAGACCACGACCCGCTTCTCTGCAAACTCGTCGAGGTTCATAAAGGTCCGCGCATTGTCACGCGCGACCATGTCCTTGAATTTGCTCATACCACCGGCGCGGCGGCGCTCAGATCAGGAAGATCATCCTCACTGATTTCCTCGCCCGGCTCGACGGGCACGGCAACGATTGCCGCAATCAGGTCATCTTTCTTGCGGAGCTTCGCCGTTTCAATGCCAAGCTCGGCGGCAAGCTCTTTGAGCTGTGCCACCGTCATTTCCTGTAGCTGCTCCGCGTCGAGATGGGCCTCTGCGCCGCTCTCTGCGCCGTTTTCTTCGCTGGGCATATCGGCGCAGGGGGTGTCGCCGCTTTCGACCGTGCTGCTGCTTGCAACAGGCGCTTCGTCTGCTTCGTGGACGATCGCTGCGACGCCGAGCGCGACGAGACGCCTTGCTTCGGCTTCGTCTACCTCGCAGACGCCGCCGCGCTCAACGAGCTTCGGCATGGCGTCCTTGGTCTTACGCCAGCCGTAGGAACCGCTGATAATTTCAATTTTCATGCCGTACTCCTTTCACGCGCCGATCAGGCCACGACGTTTGCCGCGTAGATGTACGGGCAGTAGTTTTTCGGCGCAGCCAGCGGACGGGCAGCCAAGCGCAGCTTGCGTCTGTCGTTGGGCTGGTCGAGAACAAACTTCGGGACGCGCTTTGCAACGTAGGTGGAGAAGTCGGTCGAGCCGTAATCAATCTGCGTGATCTGGCCGTACATCATGTGACCGCAGTCGGGAGCTGTGACCATTGCAGAGGTCGCGGGGAAGTACCGCTGCTCCGCACCGCTGTCATCGACATAGGTTTCGTCCACGCAAATCACGTTGAGGCGGAAACCGCCGAAGTTCAGCGTACCCATATAGGTAACGCCGTCATAGGGGCTGAGCTGCTGATCAATCGTGCCGATGATGATGCCGCTGTTGCGGTCGAGCAGGGACTTGACGTCCGTGAGAGCGAGGATCGCGTCTGCAACGTCGGAGCCGATCACGAGGTCTGCTGCCCGGAGGCCACGCTTGGACAGCTTGCGGCACATATTCTTCACGTCGGAGAAGAACGCCGCACCCTTTTCGTCAGTTGCGTTCCACTTGGTGCTGACGGTGTAGGCGTGATCGCTCGTCGTGTCATAAAACTGCACATACAGCTTTTCACCTTCGGTCTTATCGTCGATGTACGACTGCATCGTGCAGGAGTTGTTGATCATGGTCTGGACGGCCATCCACTCTTCACGACGGGTGATGCGAATGTCCATATCGGAAAGATCGTCACGCTGCAGGCGGGCGGCGCGCTGGGCCGGGGTGCTGTTGGCATAGATGGCTTCGCCGAAGCCGCGCTTGCGCAGATCGTCCTGCGTCAGCAGACGAGAAGGAGCGATGAACGCGGGCTGGTATTCGTGGATCTCAAAGCCCCGGCGTTCCATCGGAATATCACCGGCGCGGGAAGACACGAACGCCGCCATCTTGCGGTCGCCCTTGCGGTACTCGGTCAGCACCTTGTCGGAAGCGAAGATGTCGTCATCGCCCGTCGGGAAGTAGCGATCCTTGAAGAACGTCTGCTTGGGCACGATTTCCTCAACAATCGCCATCAGGATATAGGTATCAAAGAAGTTCAGTTCTGCACTCATAGTTGACTCCCTCCTTAGTCGGCAGCAGCGGCGTCCTTGAAGACGATACCGCGCATACGCAGATTGTCTTTGTCGGTTTCGGTGATGCTGTAGCTGGCAGCGACGCTCACCTTGTCGGGGTCGAAGCAGCCAGCCGTGTAGACTGCGACCTTTTCGTCGGCGTCGGTGCCAACGGTAACATCGTCGCAGAGTACGCAATCCGGCGTCAGCGTTTCATTGGTCGCGGCAGTGGAGCCGAGGATCACCAGCTTGCCGTCGCCAGCCGTGCCGTAGGATTTTGCGAGGATCGTGCCGCGCTTGAGTGTGACAGCAGAAGTGGTCTGCTTGCGAATGGTGCCGCCGCGTACCTGAACGGCAGGCACGACGTCCGTGAACAGACCGTCGAAATTCATCTCACCGAGTTTCTTGCTCAGGTTCGTCATAGCTTAGCCCTCCTTCTTGCCGAACAGCGCAGAAACCTTGGCCCTTGCATCGGCCAGCCGCGCTTCCGGGGTCTTCTTCGCGTCATCGTCTTCTTCCTCTTCCTCAGCAGGGGGAGGCGTTGCGCCAACGTCTTCGGCGTTGGACTCGTCGGCATCGTCCTTGAGGTCGGACAGGAATTTCTTGCCCTGCTTTGCGCGCTTCTTCGCGTCAGCCATCACCAGATCGGCGGCGGTGCAAGGCTTTTCGCCGTACTTGGCTTCACGCACGTCGGCAGGATCGAGCAGGCTGGCGACTTCGTCAATTTCCTGCATCCGTTCCCGTTCGGCCTGAACCGCCGCATTGACCGCTTCGGTGTGATCGACAGCGGCCCGTGCAGCAGCTTCAGCCTGAGCAATTTCGTCCGGGTATTTTGCCCGGAGCTCTTCCAGTGTCATAGTAGAGTTTCCTCCTTCTTCGCCGGGATTCTCCGGCTTGTTTTTATTCGCCTCAACCGGGGCCGCTGCCTCGGAATCGACCGTAGGAATGTTGTCCGGGGCAAACATGCCCGGAGCGAGGTGAAACTGCTTGCCGCGCACGAACAGGCTGCGCCCATCCGCGCTAGCGGCGATACCGACAGGCTCGGCATCTTCAATCAGTTCATCCGCGAAGCCCTTTTCGATGGCCTCACGACCTGTCATGTAGGTTGTATCTGCCATCATGTGCATGATGACTGTTTCGGAAAGCCCGGTTTTTCGCTTGTAGACCTCGGACTGCATCTTATCCCATGCGTCCTGCTGCGTAGCCTGCTCCCGCAGCTCATCGGCGTTATAGCCGCCGAAAAGAAACTGCCAGCACTTGTGAATCATAATGATGCTGGACGGATTGACCTTGACCGTATCGCAGGCGCACATGATGATGCTGCCGCCCGACATGGCTACGCCGTCCACAATACAGGTGAGCTTTGCGCCGCTCCGGGAAAGCTCCCGCAGGCGGTTATGAATCATATTTGAGGCTCCGGCGTCGCCACCGTAGCTGTTCATGCGGATTGTGATGTTCTTGCAGGAAGAAATCTGCTTGAGGTCCTCCAAAAACTCACTAAGTAGAATGTACTGCCCCTCGATGGGTTCGCCCCACCAGTTTGTCGGCTGCTGCTCATAGATGTCACCATACATGGTGATCTCGGCCGAGCTGCCAGATTCATCCGTAGTGGCCATGGTATAGACCTTTTTGCTGATCGAAATAGCCGGCGCATTTTTCATTTTCATGCCCGATTCCTCCTTCACTCTTCACCGCTCGCAGGCGGTGTGTTTTCTGCTGGCTGCTGTACGCTCCCGATGGCTGCGAGCAATTCATTTTCACGCGCAAGCTGATCGACATTTTCTTCCCAGTCGCCGCCAGACATTTCGCGCGTAACCTGATCGTTCGTCTTGATGGCGCGGTTGGTCAGCATCAGAGCGGCCTCGGCCTCCTTCTTTGGGTCGAGGGAACCCTGAACGGGGCCAATCCAGCGAGCGCCGCACCACGCCTCGCGCAAGAGCGGATCTGTGTGGAAGCCCGGAGCATTGATGCGTCCGAGCGCAACAGCTTCGGCCATGAACAGCTCGTAGATCGGCTGGCAGAAGTCGTTCACGAACCAAGACCGGCGCATTTTGAACGCTTCCCATGCTTCCAGCAGCGCACCGCGGCTTGCAGAGTAGGAGCTGTTGAATTCCTTGATGAGTACGTCATAAGGCAGTTCCAGCGCCGAGCCGACCAAGCGGCAAATTGTCTTCACGAACGTCTCAAACCCTGCGGTCGGGATGTTCGGACTGCCAAAGTTGACTTTCTCGCCGGGAGCAAGGTGCGTTACCGTACCCGGCCCCATTTCGTACTCGTTGGGATCGTCAGAGATATTGCTTGCACCAGCACCATCCGGGCTGGCAGTCGGAACGCCGGCAATGTCTCCTGTGCCGACTTCATTGAATGGCGTACCGGACGGATCGGTTTCCGTTTCAATCCATGCCGTAAAGAAACTCTGCACCAGCGCCGCCATCAGCTCCGATTCCGTGTAGCGGCGAAGCTGCAGCAGCGGCTCAATAACCTGTGCCAGATACGGAACGCCGCGGTACTGATCGGGGCGCTCGCTGTCCATGATGTGCAGGATATTCGGCAGGCCGGTGCGCTCACCGTAGGCCGGGACGCGCGTCCATTCCTGTTTCTCGGTCGTGATCTGGTGCGGATAGGTGTTGCTGATGTAATAGGCAACGACGCGGCCGTTTTTGTCGACCTCCACGCCGTCGAAAACGCGGTGACCGGCGCCGGGCTTCCCATCCGGAACGACGGCATCCATGAAGCCGCCGTAGGTGTAGCCTCCGCTGAAGTTGGTAGGTGTGGAAACGCGGTCTGCTTCAATGACGTGCAACCGCATAGAATAGGGATTCAGCGGCGCCGCCGGGTAACGCTTCACCAGGACAAACACGTCTCCGGACATGAGCCACGATTTGAGCGCGAGCTGCTGCAGCGCCATGAAGTTGTTCAGGCCGAGCGCGTCGCAGTTCTGCTTTTTACCGCCCCAGAGCCGAAATTCCATCTCGGCTTTGTGCTGCCACTCTTTTGCCGCCTCCGGAGAAAGCCCCAGCAGGTCGCGGTCGACGGTCGCTTTCAGCGTCAAGCCTGTGCCGACAACCTTTGTGCGGTTGGTGTTGATGGCGCTCGTGGCCACGGGCGACGCCATATAAAGCATTCTCGACCGCTGGCGCAGCGTGGCGTTGTTGCGGTTAATGTCTTCGTTTGGCGAACCGCTGTCTGGGGTGAACCCTTTGAGCGCGCGCCGGGTGACGCTCGCACCAGCTTCGCTATAGCCCTTGGCATACGGAGCAGCGCTCCGGCTGTGATTTCTCTTGCTCAATGCTTTCGCCTCCTGTGAAATAGAAAACGGACACTCTGGCGGCGAAAGGAGAAAACTCCGCCAGAGCGCCCGTGCAAAAGCCCTTTCGGGCGAATTGCTGTATTTATCATTTTCGTGACCTCACGAAAATGCTCACCAATCGCGGGGGATGACGCCGAATGCCTTGCGGCGCTTGCTGCCGTTCAGCTCCGAGGTCAGTTGATCGATCTCATTCTCCATCTGCTTAATTTCTTCCGACAGCGCCGGGAGATCAAAACGGGTGAGCTGCCGGTCATCGATCATGTAGGATTTCACGCCGCCGTCGACCAGCGCCGTGTATGCGTCATAGAGCTTTTCAAGCGCCGCTTCGCGGAATGCGAGCCGCTTCTCGATGATGATTCTGCTTGCCATAAAACACGCTCCTTACCAATCGTCGTAGTATTTCTGCCTGCTGCGCTGCGCCGGGCGGCGCTTCGGCGGCGTAATGTTCGCCGAGGGCGGAGCAGGTACGCGAACACCGGAAGCGGCCTTGATCTGGCGGTCGATCTCATCGAGATTCTTCGGCAACGCCTTAAATGCGGCAAGCGCGTAGTTGCGGCAGTCCAGAGGCTCGTTACGCTCGTGTCCGGGAATCTTCTTCCACGACCACGGCTGCTTCTTGTTCGGATCATAAACCTTCGTTTCCGACAGCAGACCCGCAAAATAGGCGCTGCCGTAATCGTCGCGCTTCGGGAAATGGCAATATTTCTGTCCGGGCGTCTGTACGCGCAGATTGTCCATGATGATTTCCTTTCCGGAATCGACGCCGAGCTGATATTGCCAGCAGGTGCCGACCGCAATCTGATTGACGAAGATCTTCTGTTTTTTCGGCGGTGAGATATAAGGCTTATCCTGTCCGGGCATACCTTTGATGCAGAATACTTTCTTGCTGATTCTGGCGTTGCATTGTGCGCGAACGCTCTGCGTGAAGTGACCGCCCTCATCCACGAAGGACATAGACACCCGCAGGCCGACGCCGTTCTCAAAACGCATCACACGGTCGAACACAACTTCATCGAGTTTGTTCCATGTGGCGTCATCATCCGGGCGCCCCATGACGATTCCTTTTTCAATGCCCCATGTTTCGCCGAAGAACCCGTGCCCGACGATCTCATACTCCATGCGGTCATCCTGCGTATCAACGCCAGCCGTCAAAACGAGGACGCCCGGCGGCAGCTCGACCGGCTCGCCGTTTTTGTCCTTGCCGTAGTCCTCGCGGCGAGCGAGCAGCGAATCCTCATCCTCAATGTCGCCGCGGTCTTCCCACGGCTCACCGAAGCAGGTGTTGAAAACGACCTGCATCTTTTTCGTGCTGCCAAGCGCATTGAGATATTTCAGGACGATAGATTCCCACGAAGCCCACTGGCTGACGAAAGCGTTCAGCCAGAAAGAACGGGTTCCTTGGCCGTAGGCTTCCGGATTCTCGGCAATCCATTTTGCCGGGGCGCGTTTCATCTCCGCTTCCGTGGAAATGCAGCCGCAGCCGGGGCAGGTGTAGTACACCTTCTTGACCTTGTAGGTCTTCTTGTGAGAGACGATGATTTCGTCGTACTCAAAGCGAATATCAGACCAGCGGATTTCGTGGTACTCGCCGCAATGCGGGCATTTGGAGTTCCACCGCTCCATCGTGCCTGTGTAGTAGGCAGCTTCGATAGCGCTGGCATTTTTGATCGTCGTAGTTGATACTTCGACGGCCTTCGCATTATAGAACGTGGTCTGCCTGGCCATTGCCAGATCCCACGGATCGCCCTCATTGCCGGCGCTCGTTGCCCATCGGTCGCGTTCGTCGCCGAACACATAGCGGATAGGCTTTGATGCCAGCGCGTGTGCCTCGGTCGAGCCGCACATCGTAAGGATGCCGCCCGGATAGGCCTTTTGGAGAATCGTATTGTGAGAGTCGCGGCTTTTCGGTGCGGCGATCTTCTGCCGCAGAGCCGGACTGTCGCGCAGCATCGGCGCGATACGGAGCTTGGAATACTCCTGCGCGTCAATGGTTGTGGGATGAATGAACAGAATAGAGCCGGGGTCCTCGTCAATGATGTAGCCGATGCAGTTATTCAGAAACTCGGACTTGCCGACCTGCGATGCGGCCACCATGACGATGTGCCGAACCTTTGGGTCCGTAAAAGCGTCCATCGGCTCGCGCAGATAGGGCGTGCGCTCCGTACGCCACGGGCCGGGTTCGGCTGCGCTCTCAGCAGAGAGGCGGCGTTTGGCTTCTGCCCATTGGGTGACGGTAAGGTCATCAGGCGGCGTCATGCCAGCCAGCGCCTTGCGCATGGCCTTGTTCAGACGTGCCGCGCCGCGACGTTTGGCTTGGCGTTCGGCTTCGGCTTTTTTCAGCGCATCGGCCGCTGCCTCATTCTTCGTCATAGCTGCGCCCCGCATTGCTCCAGTCGCGCCGCTCGTTTACTTTCTCGGCGTATTTCTCAGGATCGTAGTGATGCGCAGCCAGCTCGCGCATGACCTTATGGACTTCCTTGCGGATGATCTCGGCAGCCTCAGCCGGGCTTTGCGCGGCGGTGACGTCAACCGACAGCCGCCCCGGAAGCGACAGCAGCGCAGCGCGGATGGTGTAAATTAGATCTTCCGTGAAGCCCTCCACATCTTCCGAGCGGTGCAGCTTGCCTTTCAGCTCCTCGACCTCCATCTTCGCAAGCTGAGCTTTGGAGAGCTTGAGCTGCGCTTCGGACTGCCGCTTCGCTGTTTCCAGCTTCTGCTCGGCCTCGCTGATCTGCGGTTTGGAAAGGAAATTGATATATCGCTGAACCGCGTCGCCGAGCTGGAAGTAGCCGCGTCGCACCGGAACGATTGTTCCGTCCTGCGCCATCTGCTGCACACGCCGCGCCGTCACGCCGAGGATTGCGGCCAGCTCTGTCGTGCTGACTTCCGCCTCAGCATCAATCTTGAGTCTCGTTTCAGCCATATAGCAAGCTCCTTTCACGCTTTTTCTGATGGGGCTCAGCGGAATTGCACCGCAGCACCCGTGCTGCACGGGCGTGACCCTTACCCCGATGTGGTCATATGAACTTAGGAGGTCAGCGCGGTATGCCTCACCCGCGCTGTGGTATGAAAAATGCGCGGTATCTGCGTCGATACCTGCGCACATTCCAGCGGTAATCGTAACGAAATTACCAGAAAAACAGGAAACTAACTAGGCGAAAAATGGGGTCGTCGAGCCCGCAACAGATGCCGCCCCCTCCCGACAGTACCTTTTCAGCGACCGAATCGATCACGACGCATGATACCCTGCCACCCAGCAAACTTATCGCGCGTGACAACGTCCTTTTCACAGGGCTTCTTGCAGCCTTTGCGCCCTCGATGGCAGATGCACACCGTCTTTCCATTGACGATCTGCACCCAGACAGGAATCTTCTCTTGTTCTTGCATCGTTTATCGCCTCACATCTGTACGGATTTGACAGGGGATTGGCTGCATACCCACCCAGCCCTTACGAATAATTACCGGGGCTACGATTGTTCGGTGGAGAAAAGTGCATCGCCCTCCTTGATGAACATGACGTGGCCGCAATGCTCACAAACGACCTTGGCATACTTGGGCGGCTTCTCGGCTACGCTCAGAGCGGACGCTTTGGCGCGGTCTACCTGCTCCTGCGTGGTGATTGCAACATTCTGTGCTTCTTCCTTTGCGGCGTTATCCAGATAGGCTTGGTATCTGGCACGGCGGTCCTCTTCGGATTCACCGACCACCCCATCATCGAAAAGAGCATCGGCGTCAAAATCGTCGCTGGGAGCGGGGAAGCCAAGGGATTCGAGATCGAAGTCAAAGTCAAGGTTGAGCATATCGATCTCGTGGAGCAGCTCGTCGTTGATCCACTCGGAGAATTCGGAAATGCGGTTGTCGGCCAGACGGTCGAGCTTGATCGTTTCTTCGTCGGCGTCTGTTACGACGCAGGGTATTTCCTCCATGCCGAGCCGAATGGCGGCAGCATAACGGGCATGACCTTTGACGATGATACCGTTGCGGTCGATGACCAGCGGCACGTTGAAGCCAACCTTCGGAATGATCTCGACAAGCAGGTTGACCGTCTTATCGTTTTTCCGGGGATTGCGGACATAGGGCTTGACCTCGGAAATCTTCTTCATCACGATCTGATTAACAATCTCCATCAGTGCCAGCCTCCTTTCGATACTTCTGAAGCTGACGTGCCTGATTCTCGGAGATCGCAGCGCGTGTGAATGAATTGTTTTCGTAGAGCTTCGCATATCCGGTGATGTGCTTGAGGCGCACTAGCTCTTCCGGTTCTAGGCCAAGCTCATTGCAGACCTGCAGATCGGTCGCGCCGTTCATCAGCATTTCCATGACGATATTGGACATACCGTTAATGGAGTGCTTGCCTCTGGCGCGGTTGTGCCGGACTGTCGAAGCCATGAGGTCGTTCATGGTCTTGCCATGAAGCACAACACAGGGCAGCTTCCCTTCGCATGAAACGTAGATGTCTTTGAATCTGCGCATGATGCTGTATCGGTGGAAGCCGTCGACGATAACATACCGGTCTTTCTTTTCGTCGTAGATGGTAACGACGGGCTGCGTGTAGCCGTCCGCTTTGACGGAGCGATAAAGCAGCTTCATCTCCTGCGTGGCGACACTGTTGGGGTTGTAGTCGTTTGCGTGGACCTTTTCAATGGGTATCCACTCGACCTGATGAATGGGCTGATCTGAAATCATTTCTTGCTGCCCATATATTGCTCAAACTGCGCGGCGTCGCGTTTGCGATAGGTGGGAGCCTTTTCCCGGATGCGGAAACGGGAGCGGGCATTTGCGTTGTTCGTGCCATCAATATCATTCAGGACGATCTCTTTGACATGGACACGATACCATTCGTCTCCGGTCTGATTCTTCCAGCGGTTTCGGAACAGCTCGTGGTATTCGGGCTTCACGATATTGGCAAGCAGATAGTCGCGGTATTCCTGCCACGAACGGAACGCAAAGGGGAGCTGGCGCGGGATGATGTCACCGCTGTCAAAGGTATGGGCGAATGTACCGACGCCAGATACGCGACGGATGAACTTGTTGTAGGTGTCCGGCTCAAACTCCTGCAGCATTTCAATCGAGTGCCAGGCGGTTTCGTGGATGAGCGCTGAGACGCGCATGGCCTCCTTGGCCAAGCCCCACTGGTATTGCAGATCGTAGACGCGATTGTATGCCCAGTGATTCTTGGCAATGGCTGTCCAGATGTCATCGTTGGTGAAATCGTAGATCGGCCAGAACACCTGACACCTGCCAACTTTCTTCTTGCACCACGTCACGCCTTTGTATCGGGCTTCATGCTGCGTGATAGCAACGCGCCGGTTCAGGCTTTCCGTCATGCGCATTCCCACCAGCACGGCACAATTCTCAGAATCGGTGCAGTAGGACGGGAGGACGTTGACAAGCTCATGGAATCGGTTTTCGCTGCTGGGGTTTTCCTTGATGGAGAGCGGGTGCTGCGGGTGAATCCAGATCGCTTTGTCCTCCGGATTCCAAACACTGATGAAATTCTTCTCCGGGGAGAGCGTGTTTGTGAATTCAAAGGGGATCTGATACCAGTACGGCGTGACTTCCGGCAGCTCCATGATGTGCTGCATATAGTCCACCGTCGCTTGCCACTCAGCTTCCTGATCGAGCCAGAATACCTTGAGCGGCAGACGCCCGCGCTCCTGCGCAACCATAAGCGCCATGCGGAAAAGAACTGTACTGTCCTTGCCGCCGGACATGCTGACGATCACATCGTCGTGGCCGTCGAAGATCATCCGCAGCCGTTCCAATGCTTCATCGAATACGTTGTTTTGCAAGTAGATCATTGCTGCCGACCCCGCGCCGCTCATGTGAGCAACATAGGGTTTCCTCCTTTTTTTCGATGTACCCGCAGCCGGCAGCGTTGGCGATACGCCGCAGGTCCGAGCCATCCTCCACGCAAGGAGCATCGTGGAGGCAAGTCCTCCTTCCGAATAAAATGAGCAGCGCCCCCCGATCAGGAGCGCCGCCCGGCTTGATTTGGAATTTTACGAGTCTAATACTAGCATATTGTCTGCGGACATGAAAGCACCACGCCGTGCGACAAAATTTAATTGCGTGCAATTACGTACAATTACGTGCAAATAGATACCATGGCGTATATCCGCAATCAATCGTGGGCCGGTTCAGACAGGCAGCGATATACGGCGTGCTTCACGCTGGACTCGGTGCTGTACTTGCCAACAATCCCGGCAATTTCTTTCCACTGCATTGCGCGAATGAAGCGGAGACGGAAGATAATGCGGGTCGTTCCGTCTTCGATGGTGGAAATCCAAGCAGCGATGCGTTCTTCACTTTCCGCGATTACGGCTTTTTCGCGCTCGATCTCAGATTCCAAGTCTGCGATCTCTACGGCAAAGTCACCAACCTTGTCTCTGACGCCGCTTGCGTGGGGCATTCCGGTCAATTTCTGCGCACCCGGGACGGCAGCATCCCAAAGGTTTTTAAGCGTCTCCTCGGTCCTTGCAAGTTGCTGAACCGCGTCCAGATGCTCATTCAACTGTGCCAGAGTCATGTGCGCCGCCCCTTTCCATCGTTATTTCGTCTTCTTCCACGCACGGATTGCGGTTTTCTTTGTGCCTTTCGGTGTACCCGCTCTACCGCAATTATAACACCTGACGCAAAACATGGGCGGTGTTCTTGGACGCAGATATACTTCCTCAATCTTGCAGCGACTGTCTGCACCGCAAAATCGGCAGGTCAATTCATCGGTTCTCGGCATCGCAATACCCCCTACCTTGAGAATTGAGATTTCGGCAGATCGTGCAAACGCGATCTGCGGGGCACGCGAGGTGCGTGTTAAAGTAGCAATGAGGCTGCTCGTTCTTTGGAATGAAACGTATGAACGTTTCGTCACCGTCGGCCATGACGTGTACATGTGATTTCCTGACCGCCATCCTGTATAGACCGACGAAGACTTTGGCATCGTTCCCGACTGCAAAAGGTTCTCGGATGAACCGGCTGGCGTCGTTTCTGCTCATGCCAGCGCCCATCAGCATCTTTAACGCTCTTTTTCTCTTCATGCCGTCACCTCCCGGTCAAAGACTTGCCAAAAGAGAAAAGAGCTTTGGCGAGAACGTCCGCAGAAGCGCCATAATTGTAAAAGCAGCTTGAGAGCCGGTCAAATGCATCGCAGATTCTCTCACAACGCAGATATGCGTTATATGCTTGGAAATTGCTGTCGCCGGGTGCCTTGTTCCGCATAAGTCCGTTTGCATGATTTCGGCTATACCCGCGAGCCATCAGCAACTTAACTGCGCGTTTTCTGGTCACTGTTCATGTCCTCCTTTTCACGTTCCATCCGTTTCTGCTCCATACGCGCCAGCCGATCATCGCTTGCGACAGCCCATTTCCGGCGTTCTGCCGCTTTTGGGCGGCGCAGAAAATCAGCTCTGGCGTTCGAGGTATAGGCGGCTGGCATACCCAGCTTTTTCGGCTTAGACATTTTTCTGTTCCTCCAAAGCCCGCTCGGCTTCTTCTAAGCTGAGAAACGCGGTTTTGCCGATGTCATCCGCTGCAATCGTTCCGAACCCTTGCACATTAAGCACTGTACGCCCATTAAGAGTACTCACGTCGGTCACCCAGAATCTCCATGCGCGGCCAGCGCCGCAGATGTAAATACCGTCCCCGCGTTTGCACGGTAGAATCAGGACACGGCCCTCCTTATCAGCGGCCAGCAGCTTTCTGATTCGTTCAGCTTTCGAAGTGTCCTCCGCAAATGCGGATTCGATGATAGTCTTGGCGTTTGCCGCCTGTTCCGGTGTCATCCCTGTACCTAAATACCGCCGCAGCAACGGGCAATACGCTGCTGGAACGGCCGTACAGAATCCGCCTGCAGCGGTGCAATTTCCGTTATCGGCGTCTTTGTATTCGCATCTCAAACAATTAACTGCTTCCATCAATATCCTCCGATCGCAAGTTGTTTGTTTTTGTAGCACTGGAAAAGCGTCTGCCCGGAATCGTTTACCATGTACGGCAGAAAAACTTCGTCCATTTGCACCATCTCAGATTCCAGAATCGCCATTTGTGCTGCTACCCAATCTTTGAGGATTCTCCAAGCGACGCGTTCTGCCTGATCGCGGCCGCATTTGACTTTCTGCTTCGCCAGCACAGCCAACACAGCATCGACGTTTGCCGGGAGACGGATTCCGCCCGTCCGGCCAAGCGCTGCGGCAATAGCCGCTGCCGGCTGTGAGCGACTATGCTCGCGGAGATATTGAAGTTGATCGTCCGTCCATTTTCCCATGTGTCAGGCGATTCCTCCTTTCTGTCAGAATAGTGTGAGCTGCCCGGTTTTCGTTTCCTGCAAGGGCAAGGGCGGCAGCGCGGCAGACGATTTTAACTTGCCGGTAACTTGCTCGGCGGGTTTTTCGTCTGTCTGAAGCAGTAAATCCATCTGCGCCCAAATGCGGCGGTAGTGCCAGATGTCGCGGAAATAAAACGGGGTGTACCATATGTTCTGGTCTGGCCGGGGGATAAGTCCCCGGCGGTCAAGTGCTGTTGAGGGATGAAGAAGCGTGTCGCCAATCACGACGTACCCGGCGCAGCCCATGAGCGATAGCTGCAGGTAGCACATCAGACCAACGATGTAGTCAATGTCCTGTGCTACAAAAAGCACAGAGGTCTGATAGTTGATTTTCTGCCGCGTACAGGCGTTTGCAAACGCCACCAGCAACGCTCCTGCACCGCAGGCACAATCGTTGACGGAGATCCAGCCGTCCCGCTCTACACGCGCTTGGAGGTCTGTGCCGGTGATCTCGGCCATCATACGGCAGACATTATAGGGCGTGAAAAACTGTCCAGCGTGGTCATTGCCCAGATCAAGCGCCATGTAAAGCTCACCGAGAAAGTCCTGGTCCGGGTTAAAATCCATACCAATCACGACCTCTTGGAGCATCTGCGAGAATTTGAGCATTTCTTCGGGCTTGTACTTTCCGGCAATCGTCATGTACGTCTTTTCGCGCTCAGCGGCTTGACTCCGGTCAACGGTATTTGAGATCGCGATTGCGGCGAGTGTTATGAAATCTTGCCAGATTTCCCAGCGTCCATATCGGCCGCAGAGGGAGTTGAAGATCTTTACAAACTCCGTCTGATGGGTGCTTTTCAGATTGTGCGGCACACTTCTTCCCATGGCTTATTCCTCCGTCTGCACCGGTTCGGGCGGTACGATGGAACGCTTGGTGACTTTGCCCTTGGTGGACTCGACGCCAGCATCGAAGCCGCGCCGGTAGACACGATAGAGGTACTTCGTCATGTCCTCACGGTTCATGTGTTTGATAGCCTTGTAGTCCTCGCGCTTGAGCATCGGCGGCTTCAACTCATTCATCAGCCGCGTCCTCCATATCGTCCGGTTCATCAGCCGGGAGCACTTCGCGCGGATTCGAGCCAGCGTACGGGCCGACGATGCCGTTTTCCTCCAGCAGCTCCATGATGCGGGCGGCGCGGGCATAGCCGACATTCAGGCGGCGCTGGAGGAGAGAAACAGTCGCCTTGTTCTCCATGCGCACAATGCTGACAGCCTGATCGTAGAGGTCATCATCGGCGGCGCCAGAATTGTCGGCAGTATCGCCGAGTTCATCATCCGCGTCCTCCAGCTCGTTTACGTCATCCATTTCAGCTTCTGCTTCCTCGTTGATGCCTTCCGCGTCTTCCTCGTATTCATCGTCTGCGGCTTCTTCCTCGCTGATGACTGGCATCATGCCAGCGGCAAGCGAGTGCTTTTCCAAGACGTCCTTGAAGAAATACTGCTGCCAGTATGTAATCATCTTCATCAAGATCGATTCGATCTTGGTGCGGAGCGTTTTTGAGATCGTAAACGTGCCGCCGGTGACGCGCGTTTCAAGCGCACCGTCTTTGAAGATCCACATCATTTCGGCTTCGGGGCTGATATAGCCTGCTTCCTCAACCGCTTCTAGCATGGAAATCTGTGCGTCCATGCCCTGAATCGGGCGGATGATGAAGATGATGGGGTAGCGGTCTTTGAGGAAGCGATAGGTCAGATTGTGTTCGTCACAAATACCCTGCATTTTCTTGGCTTGCGCTTCATATAACGTGATTTCACTCATGGTAGTGACTCCTTTCAGTCATCAGTCGAGCAAAAACAGCGTTCCATTCCAAGCTGTCTTCACTCTGTAATTTTGTAGATCGGTTTCTTTTACGTACTTTCGGCCGAACAACGTTTTCATGTTCTGCCAGTCGCTCCAAGGGATTTTGTAGACCTCGCCGGTCGAGAAACCGGCAACGACGAAGCAGCGAGCGCCGAGCTGCTGGTGCCTGTCCATGTAGGCCGCCTGAATATCCAGAACGCGATCCTGCGTCAGACGGTCCGTGGACGTGAATTTGGCTTCGATCAGGATTGTCCTGCCGCCCTTGAGCGTGCCTTTGTAGTCAACCTGCGCTTTCTTGGTGTAGCAGGCCAAGAAGCGACCGTTGCCCTCTGGCTTGATAACTTTCATCGGCTCAGGCGTCTTTTCGATCACTGCATAGCCGCGGCCGCTGTAGTAATCGAAAGAGCCGTCAAGCCGCTGCTCGAAATACTGGCCCTTCTGGCGGGCGATTTTGCCGAGAAGCTGTCTTTTCGGGTCTTTTGCCATAGCTGCCTCCTAACCTTTGCAGTACCACATACCGCATTGCTCGCAGTAGATTCGGCTGTCCGGGTCGTTGCCTTGCGGAAACTCTGCCTGGAAGATGTAACCCTTGCCCCAGAGATCGCTGTGATTTCCGGAAAGAACATCTTCCGCTACAGCCCATGCCCGCGCAACGGCGTGGGCCTCGCCGGGCTCAGATGCACGAGCTGGCCAGACAACGCCAGTTTCCGAAAAGGTGCCGTACTGCTTCGGCTGCGTCAGAACACCTTCGAGCGTGTCGGGATAGCGCGGGTCAGCTCTGCGCATAAGGGGAACGTCGCATACGCGATAGCGGCACAGGTCGCAGCAGTTGTCGCCGCCGGCTTCCGTATAACAGGTGATGGCAAGGAGCTCCAAGTCACGTTTGTCCTGTGCGTCTACGAAGCCGCCCTTTCCGCAAGGCTCGCTGTCTGCCTCTTGGGGAGGCTCTGGCAGATCGTATGTACCGGGAATATCGGCTGTTTCGTGTTCGACCTCCGCGTAGGCTTCGACCTCCAAGCGGCTCTGATAGGCCGCTTCGTCAAACGTCGGCGAAATTGCCGCGGAAACAACAGGCGTATTTTCGGTTTCGCGTGGCATCGCAATCGCAAGCACCAACGCGGCGAGCAGGATCAGCGCCGCCAGAAGAACAACCGTAGGCAGGTTGCGCCTTGCCCATCTTTTCATATCCTCATCCTCCATTCTCATTTCCGTCGCCGAGCGCAAATTGCTGCGCGACGCTGGAAATCATCTGTTTTATGTCTGACGGGAGCGCCATATACTCCCGATCGCTCTTGATGCGCACCGTGTAGGAGCGCTGAAAGTTGGAAGCGACCACGCTTTGCACTGTTTCGGCGTTCATCATGCCCCATTCCCGGAGCTGCTGCGGCGAACCGACAAGCCGCTGAATTGTTGGCGGCAGACGGTCGTATTCCTCTTTTGCGTTGTAGCCGCTGTTTGCAATCGCCCGGTAGACCAGCGTCCACGCCTCGGCGGCGGTCATTTTCTTCGGCATACGCATCTTCGTGATTTGCTCTTTGACTTCGCCGATGTTCGGTGGAAACGTGTTTGTCCGTGAGGCGATCATGGCTTTTACTGCAACGGCAACGACCATGACGGGCTCATCCTTGAACATCTCAGCCCAGAGATCGACGATCTTGTTTGCCTCCTTGGGGCTAAGCCCGTTGTAAAACTGGGGATAGGCGGCTTTCAGAACTGCCAAAATGTCAGCTGTTTCAAGCCTGTCCATTTCTCATTCCCTCCGCAATGTCGGTAAATACGTTGCCGCTGGAGCTACCACCCTGATAACGATACTGCCCGCCCTTGTCCTGCTCCTTGGAAAGCCAAGCATTGATGAACCGGCGGATTCCTGATTTCGTCTTGCGCCGCTTGGGATTGTCGGTGCTCCAGCTTGACATCTTCCTGAGTTCCTGCATGACGTTGACAGCGGGGTACAGCTCGCACCAGCGGTTGTAATCCTCCGGAGACACATCGAAGAACGACTTGTCATTCAGAATGATGCTGATGATCGGCGGCGCGGAGACGGTTACCGGCTCTGCGCAAGAATCTTCTGTATCCTCTATATCTGTATCTAAGCTCTTATCTCTAATCTCTTTATCTCTATCTCTATTCTCTATCTCTGGTGTAACAATGTTCGCAGTCTGTTCGCCTTGCGTTACACTTTCGGGAAGGGCGTCAGCCTTGCGAGAACGGACATTTCTCATGCGGGAAGCTGCATCGGTTTCGCTTCCAACGAGATTGTTGTGGTCCGCAAGAACCAGAACACCGTCAATGTCTTCATAAACAAGACCAAAAGATTTATAGAGATTGAGAGCCACGCGGATTGTGTCCGCAGAGAACCATTTGAGATCGCGCTGGATTTTCGGAATGTCGTATTTGATAACGACCTCACCGATCTGTCGAGATAAGCGACCATCGGTGTTGATGGTCTTGAGACAAAGCATCTGATAGAGAACAACGTAGTTTGCACCGTCTGGCTGTGACATAAAGTAGTCAATGGTGTCGGAGGTCATAAAGCTCTCCTTGAGCTTCATCCAATAGAATCTTTTTGCGGTTGCCATGAGAAACCTCCTTAGAACGGCAATTCTTCTTCGCCCTCAATCTGCGAGAAGCCGCCGGTCGGGTCATAGGTCGGCTCGCCCTTGGGTTTGCCGCCGTCACCGTCGCGCTTAGAATCGCCAAAGTAAACGCTGTCGGCAACGACCTCGGCGCTGCGGCGCTTATTGCCGTCCCTGTCTTCCCAGTTGCGTATCTGAAGCCGACCGCCCACGACGATCATGCGGCCTTTGCCGAAATACTTCTCCACAAACTCAGCCGTACCGCGCCACGCAACAATGTCGATAAAATCCGTTTCCCGCTCCGCGCCCTGCGCCGCGTAATCGCGGTCGCAGGCGATGGAGAAGGAGACAACCGCCGTGCCGCTCTGCGTTCGGCGAAGCTCTGGGTCGCGCGTCAGACGTCCCATGAGAACAATGCGGTTAAGCATGATCGGCCTCCTCGGGTGGAACGCGCGGATCGGGAATATCCTCACCGGCCGGGGAAGCGTTCGGCTCTGTGAGGACTGCTTCGAGCGCGTCGAGCACATCAATGCTGGTGGAATTGAGGATCGCCCGGCAGACGCGCAGCCGCTCGGACTCGCGGATGAGCTGTTCCAGATCGACGTCCATGATGATACCGGCGCCGGGCGATTCGTCGAACGGATAAACATGAGCGTCTTTCTTATCAAAGTTGAGCATTTTTGAAATCTCCTTTTTCAATGATCTTGATGACTTCCTGACACTGAGGCACGTCAAACATACCGATGTGCGTCTTCTCGACCGGAAGTCCCATTTGTCCAGCGAGCCAGCCGTAGGCGGCTTTGCGCCGCCCACGGAACGGCCCGGTTTTCCAGAGAGGGTCGAACGAGGCGTGAGCTGCCATTTTCCATTTCCGAAGCGTGGCATCGGCCAGACGGCCGAGGGGCTTGTCTGTTCGGCCATGGCAGCCGACGTATGCACCGCAGTTTCTGCAGAGATACGCGGTGTGGCCGAAGCTGCGGCCATAGATCTCGGAATCATCGACCAGCGCGGCTTTGTGGCCGCAGTAATCGCAATAAACGGTCAAGGCTTCTTCGCCTCCTTGTACTGATCTGTTTTTTCGGGCGGGCCGGTCTGAATACCTTGTTCCTCACACTCGGCGATGATACCGTCGAGGAACGCAGCCATCTCGGCAGCGGTGTACTCGCTTGTGCCTTTCAAGGCGCGGTAGTGGATGAATTTTTTGCCCTCGATGTAGCCGACGCCGATCTCGGCATAGTGTCTGGCCACAAGCCGCGGCGGCACACCGTCGCGCAGGGAAAACAGCACCTTGCATTCGTTCCCAGCTTCGTCGATGTAGCTTTCACCGACACCGTAGCGCCGAATCATTTCCTCGTAGACGGATTCCTTGTCGGTTTTCAGCTTGGCCGCGAGCTGCTCAATGAGTGCCCATGCGTAGCTGTTGGCGCGAAGCCCACGAGGATCAGCTTTCTTTGCAATGGAGAACGTGATCGGCCGCTCGCCGAAGTTTTTCCAAAGGTCCTTGCAGCTTTCCCGCGTGTAGATCGACAGGATATATTCGCCGCTCCGGGCATAGGTGATGTCTTTCAGAAAGCCGTTCATGCCTGTTCCTCCTCGACGTGACCGTGCAGGTAAACGTACTCGCCAGCAGGTCCGATGTTCTGGTAAATGAAATCGTCACACTTGGCTTTGGAAAGGTGTGTTCCGAGTACGCGCCGCTCATAGACGAATTCGCCGTTTGCCTTTTTCTCGCTGATTCTGGCTTGGATTTCTTCGTCCTCGTAATTCGCTTCCAGCAGGTAGAGGTCGAAGTTCGGCGCTGAGATCCCGTTCAGGTTGTTTGTGTCAGTGGCGTAGAGGACCTTTCCAGCCGGAAGCAGCAGCTTGTAGCCGCAGTTCGGAACGTCATGCACCAGCGGCACAGGCTCGACCGTAAAATTACCGTAGCTATATCGGTGGTCAAAATCGTACAGGTCGATGTTTGCGGGCTTGACGCCAGCTTCCACCAGAGGCCGCACCAGCCATCGGCAGCAGCCGAAACGGAGCGCCGGTCGGTCCGCTGCGAGGGCGTGGAGCGTGCTTTTCCGGAAATGATCTCCGTGCCAGTGTGTCAGCAGAACAAGCCTGAGAGCTTTTGCAACTGGCTTCACGACCTTGTACGGAACGCCGCAGTCGACGAGAATCTGCCCGTCGATCACAACGGCGTTGCCGGTAGAGCCGGTTGCAAGGACTTCGTACGGAACACTCATTACAGCGAATTGAGGTCAATCTGCTCCGGTTCACCGGCGTTCTCCTGAAGTTGTGCCGGGGCGCTGCCCTCAACGGCCGGCTGCGGGGCGTCGGTCGTAAGCTCCAGCTCGTCGGAATGGTCGGTAATGATTTCACCAGTCCTCGGGTCAGCAGTCAGGACAGATCCGTCATCAATAAACGCCTGCTGTATTTCTGTGGACATGATGCCCCACTTGCTGATAAGCTGGCGAAGCAGCGTTTTCTGAGCCATGCTGTCAAAGTCCTTGTACCAGAACGAGGAGTACTTCCACATATCCTTGTCGGCAATTTGACCGTTCTGGATTTTTTCATAGGCATCCTTGCTGAACGCCTGCGAATATGTATCCGCATGGTTGAGAACCTTTTCACGCGACCAGTAGATGCGCTTCCGGAAACCATTCAGGTACTCGAAGTGCGCCATGTAGCCAACGATCGGAAGCCTTTCACGCAGATCGTCATCCTCAATGAATCTGAATCGCGGTTCTGCCGTTTCGGGATCTTTCCCCAAATATTCGCCTTGCCGAATCTCCATGCAGCCCAGTTTCCGATACTGGCCGCTGCGAAGCGCAAGCTGGATATATCCCTTGTAACCAAGGACAAACTGTGCTTTGGAGCATTCGGGCGAAAGCAGGTGACCTTCACGGTCATACTTGGCTTTCTGCTTGAACGGAACGAGATAATACTGGCCGAGCTGCGGCGAAGGAGAGAGATTCAGGGCTTCGCCCAGCAGACCACCGGCGAGGATGGAGCCGGGGTCACAAGTCTGAAGCGCCGGGGTAATAGCGACGGCGGACGTGATCGATGCGATGAAGCGGTTTGCGCGCCCCGGTTCTTTCAGCGTGTTGTTTATAAGGTTTCTGTAGTTTTCCGTGGTGATAGCGACGGAGAACGTCTGCTTCTTCGCAGGCGCGATGTTAGAACTGCTCATAGTCGTAACCTCCATTTACGAGAAATTCTTTGAGTGCTTTCAGCTTGTCAATGCCGCCGCGGACGCGGAACGAAACCTGATAGATCTTTTCAGCAGGCACCTCGGTGGGAATGGGCTGCTCGACGGGTGCAGAAACGGGGGCAGGCGGTTCTTCGTTCAGAACTTCTTCGATTTTGGCCTGCGCGGCCTCCTGAATATCCTGCGCAGATTTCATAGCTGCGCGGCGGCGAGCGGCTTCTTCCATCTCCTTGTGACGCCGGTCAACGATCAGGGCCGCTTCCGGTGCGGAAAGCGATTTGCGGTACTCGACCAAGACCTCATCCTTGTGCTCCAGCGTTTCGATCATCCGCAAATCGTTTGAAACGTTCTGCAAGAACAAGGAAGCCTGTCCTTGCAGCTTTTTCAGAGAATCGGACATCGTGATATTGATGCCGCAGCGGTCAAACGGCGCGATGTCTTCGGGGATATTCAAGCTGGCGCGGTATTCGTTGTAGAACGCGACAATTTCCTCGCGCTTGGCTCCTTTGATGCCGTTCTCAACGGAAGCGATTTTGGCTTTCAGCTCAGCGTCTGCCTTGGTAAAAGCGTCGGCCGCACATTCCTTGTAGAGCTTTTCAAAGGCCTCATACGGAGCAAGGATAGCATTTTTGACTTCACGGCGGCGAGCCTCCAAGTCCTGAAACTCCTTGTTCAACTCGGCACGGGCCTTCTTGACATCCTTGTAGGTAGCTTCGGTACAGGCCAGCGCCAGCACCTGCGCAACGCGAGCATCGACAGAAGCTTTGACCTGCCGCAGTTGGTCTTCGATAATCGGCAACTGCTTGACAACGATCAGATTATTTTCCATCGGTTGGCGCCTCCTGCGTGATTTCTTTCAGGAGCGGCAAGATCCGCTCGTCGATGCGGCTTTCCGGCACGTTGATCTCGCAGATCACAGCGCGTGCTTCGCGTTTGGCTGTGGGGGCGATAACCTCCATTCCAACGGAGGCGTTCGGAATGCTGCAGCGGTAGCTGTATGGGCGTCCGGCGCGGACGCTGCCGGTTTCTTCGTCGCGATAGTAGACATTTACGATCATGTAGATTCTCCTTTCAAATTTTCAAAATCAACCGGCTCATCCGGGTCACATGGCTCGACCGTGAAGCTGATACGCTCATGGCAGAACTTACGGAAGTTTCCGTCAGGACCCGCCATGCAGCTTCCCAGAAACGATTCTTCGGTGTATGCGCTGCTGCAATTCAGAATGCCGGGCTCCTTGTCGGGGTGGACAGCGCGGAACGCCGCGCAAGCCAGATTGACGGTTGGTGCTTCAACCTCTGTCCAGCCGCCTACGAACGGCTGTCCATCCGTGCCGTAGGTGAAGTAGTATTTATTCATTCAGGTTCTCCTTTCCTCCCTGCAAGCTCATCAATCGCCCGAAGAATGAGCTGCTGCCGAGCCTCTGGCAACTCACGCCGCATCTGGCGGCAAAATGTTGAATCAGCGATACCGATACACTCTGCGACTTCCCAGAGCCTGACGCCGGATTCCTTTGCTTTTTCTCGAATTGCTTCATTTGCCATAAAATCATTCCTTTCTTTTTGAACAAATCATTGACGCTTCATCTTTATGGATATATCCGCGCACGACATCTGTCAGCCAGTCCTGAACCGTATCGTAGCCATCGGCTGCAAGCTGCCGCTGAAGCTGGGCGGCTTCTTCGGCGGTGATTCTGCCGTGCAGCCTGTCCTTGAGACGGTGCTGGTCAGCGGTGCGAAGATGCTTGCGGACATTGCCATCCGGGTCATACTTGGCATAGAGTGCTTTCATCGCTTTCTGTGGCAAGCAGATCCCGTATGCGTCCGTGTTCTCGCATTTACTCTGGCTCGTCATGTCGTACTTGGGGTAGATGGTCTGCACAAGGGCAACCATTTCTTTTGCTGGAATCTGTTTTTTCAGCCGCAGCTCTTTCAGGCTGTTCGGCATTTCGATACCTCCATTCCGCGCTTGACTGCGCGATTTTCTGCTGTTATGATCGAGATGGGTATTTGTGCCTGGGGTCGTTTCCGTGCCAGCGGAGCGGCCCCTTACTTTTTCTTGGTGGCTTCATCTCCTTTCCCAGCGGCGCGTTGTCGTTTCCGTTCCCGATAACCGATGAGCCATTGCTGGTAGCGTTCTTCCATGCCGGGAATCTCAAAGCAGGCTCGGGTGAGATCGAGCGCCATATCTGCCAGCGCGTTCCTCTGGAACTCTGGAATGGAATCGACATTGATGGTCGGCGGCAAGTTCTGTCCCCCTTTCTCATTGAGTGTTTAACTGATTAAACACTATCGGCAAAAAAAATACAGTCCACGGTCGTTTCAAGCGCAGCAGCAATTTTCAGCAACGTCTTTGTCGAAGCGGAGCGAGCTGTTCCGTTCTCCAAACCAGAGATCGTTGTGCGGCTGATGCCGCTTTTTGCTGCAAGTTCTTCCTGCGTCATGCGCTTTTCTTCACGGACTTCCTTGATGCGGTATCCCACGGGGCGTTCCTCCTTTCTGCCAAGGTGTTTAATTTGCTTGACACGAACACATTACCACGTTATTCCACGGCTGTCAAGCAAATTGAACAAAAATGTTCAAAAAATTTTACGGACGTCTTGACGATGCTGATTGCCGAATGTATAATATTTTTAACAAAACATCGGAGGCACTACCATGACGCTCAAGGATCTTGTAATTAAATACAGGGCAGACAATGGACTTTCTCAGCGCCAATTTGCGCTGCAATGCGGCCTTTCAAATGGATATATCAGTATGCTTGAAAAGGGGATTAACCCGAGTACCGGCGCGAAGATCACGCCAACGCTTCAGGCGCTGAATAAGCTGGCTGCGGGGATGCACACAACGCTGAACGAACTGTTTACGCTTGTTGATGATATGGATGTGGACGTAAAAACGCCCGCCCTCAGTGAAGAGGACGGGCTGGCATCGGTCGATATGGAGATCATTTCACTTCTGGCTGGTTTGTCTGATGCGAAGAAGCAGCAAGCAATTTCGTTTCTTCGGTTTCTCGCAGCAAGCGAAGAAACGTAAGACATTCCTTTTTTGCGGTATCGGACATCTTTCCCAACAGGCATAGTACGGCCAACAGTTCCTTGCTCGACATTGCAGTATCTCCTTTTCTTTTTGGCTGCCGGCGCATTTTTGATTATAGCACAAAAATAGGTAATTGGTCTATTTCGAGAGAATATAACAATCTCGTTATTTCGACAAGGAGGAAATGAAGATGAAGATGAGAACGGTGGCGTCTTTTGCTTTTGTTCTGGCAATTATCGTATTTTGCACAGGGTGCAGCGGAGCGAGAAGTGGATCTACGATAGAGAGCGGCTTAAATGAAGCGGGGAACTTTTATTCGACCTCTGAGATGGGGGACACCGAGTTCGCCGGGAGTCTTCCATTTGCAATTTCATACAACGGGAGTAACGTTTTTATAAAAGATGTTTCCGCATACGAAGTGCAGACAAGCAATTACGCCTATACGCTTTATGTTGTCATTGATATTGATGCGTCTGAACTTGACGATGCGGGGTTTCATTGGTTGCGAGAAGAAGATCTATCGGTAAGTGCGTATATTACCAGCGAAAAGAACGAGTATGATTTTGATGCTGCATATCGCCTTGGATCGCTCAGTTCCGGCAAAACAATCTCTTTCGTTTTCATGTCCAGTCCACTTGACAAATGCCGCCATTCGTTCGCCAATGGGAAAGTTACTGTTTCAGCATCACTCGCACAGGAAGATACTTATGAATACAAGAGGGAAGACGGAACCGTCGGAAACCTTCACAAAGAGAATACCGGGATGTACGATTTTGAGTTGCCAGATGAACTTCCATCGGCTGAAACTATTCCAGAGCCGTTATACGGTTATGTCGTAGAATGGCTTGCAGAAAAAGCAAAGTCATACAGTTGAATTTGATCTTTGAGGTAAGGAACTATGGCACGTTCAGCGAAGAAAATTGAATACGCGCCCGCTGAACAGATCGGCGTGATTTACGCCCGCTATTCTTCGCACAACCAGAAAGAAGAAAGCATTGAGCAGCAGATCGCTGAATGCACGGAGTTTGCCGAAAAGAACGGAATCAGAATCATCGGCATTTATGCAGACAAGGCAGTGTCCGGTCGCTCTGACCGACGTCCGAACTTCCAGCGCATGATGCGCGATGCGGAGAAACGGCACTTCCAGATCGTTGTCGCGTACAAAAGCAACCGTATTGCCCGCAATATGCTGAACGCTTTGCAGTATGAAGCGAAGCTGGATTCGTTCGGAATCAAGACCTTATATGCCAAAGAGGAATTTGGCAACACCGCCGCAGGTCGCTTTGCGCTGCGGACGATGATGAATGTCAACCAGTTCTATTCCGAAAACATGGGCGAGGACATCAAGCGCGGGATGGTGGATAATGCTATAGAGTGCAAGGTGAACGGAATGCTCCCGCTCGGCTATGTTAAGGGCGAGGATGGGAAGTATGCCATCGCCGCTGATGAAGCTGCTGTTGTCAGAGAGATTTATGACAGCGTTCTTAAAGACATTCCGCTTGCAGAGATCGCGCGTTCGCTCAACCAGCGCGGAATACGGACGAAGCTGGGGCGCGACTGGAATAAGAACAGCTTTCATATCCTACTGAAAAACGATAACTACATCGGCGTTTACCGCCATTCAGGTGTTGTTGTTGAAGATGGAATCCCGCCGATTCTGGATAAGGAGGTCTTCGAGGCCGTGCAGGAAAAGCTTACGAACAAGAAAAAGACCGCCGGGCGGCGGTCGGCAAACGGAGAATATCTGCTTACAGGGAAGCTGTTCTGCGGCTATTGCGGCTCCTACATGATCGGTGTATCTGGCACCGGGGAGAACGGAACCGTGCATAATTACTACCAATGCCAGAAGCGTCACGCAGAGGGCCGATGTGAGAAGAAGAACGTGCGCCGCGACTTCATTGAAAAGTTGATCGCGCGTCTGACGCAGGATTACATCTTGCAGGACGATACAATCGAGTGGATTGCAGACAGCACCATGAGCTTTCAGGCCATGGCACGGAGGGAATCGGGCGTTGCTCAGCTCGAACGCGATCTGGCTGATAATCGCAAGGTTGCGAAGAATATCATGGCGGCAATCGAACAGGGAATCATCACGGAAACGACCAAGGCCCGGCTGCTTGAAGTCGAGGGAACGATACACGATCTGGAGCGTTCATTGTCCATAGCAAAGGCAGCGTCACAGCCGATAGAACGCGAACGAGTTGTTTTCTCGCTGGAGCAGATGCGCGAGGGAAACGTCGGAAGCAAGGAGCACCAAAAGAAGCTGATCGACACGTTCGTAAAATCGGTGACGCTTTGGGATGACCGCATTCAGATCGACTACTACCATACGCCCGGCAAACACAAATTCTCATATTCGCTGGAAGAATTGACGAGCAAAGCAGAAAACGAAAGTAATGCCTCGGACGTTCGTACAGACTCTCTTGAGCTCCACCATAAGAGAGTTATACGAACGCAATACGGCGACGGAGAAATCCGCATCACCGCATTTGGGTTCGTATTTCTTTGTCCGTTGCCATGCAGCAAAAAAGAGGCAGACGTTTGATGCGTCTGCCTCTTTTTATAACGAAGTTCGTTATAATCTACCATCTTCCTGCAAAATGAGAAAATACTTGTTATATTTTCTCGTAAAGGAGCATGGCTATGATTAGGATTTTACTGTCCACGCGCCTCGGCGAAAGGCGCTGGACGCAGGCTGATCTCGCTCGGGCAACCGGAATACGTCCGTCTACCATCAACGACTACTACCACGAATTCGCCGAGCGTGTCAACCTTGAGCATCTGGATTTGATATGCGAAGCACTGGACTGTGATCTCGAAGATCTGATTATCCGCATACCGAATAGTGAGCCGCGGGTACGGACACGGACCGGCTTTGAATTACATACCAAACGCTGACTTGCTCCCCAAAGCCCGGACGCTTACCATGCGTCCGGGCTTTCTCCTTTTGCGGGAATCGTATAGACCTCTATGGCGTTCCTCCCTAAATTTCTGTTCCGTCTGGCAAAATGAAGCTGATCTTCACGCTGCATCCCAGGGCGCTTGCCAGCGACTCAATATCCTTTTCCGTGAAGTTGCCGCGAGTCATCTTATTCGACAGGTTCTGGCGCGTCTGCCCGGACGCTTCGGCTAATTCGCCCATCGTCATATTTTGCCGTTTCATAATTAGGCGCAGCTTCTCTGCAACTGAAATATCCATACTATCGCCTCCTGTCATCACTATACACGATTCTGTGTCGATTGTCAAAAACTTTTTTGCAAATTTCACGATAAAATGTAAATTATATATTGACAAATGACACGAATTAGTGTAATATAAGCATGTAAGGCAAAGCCGAACAGCTTTTTGAAAGGAGCGAGGTGAATGAACGACGTGAACGTCACCGAGGCGCTGCTGAAAGCGATCCTCGAACTCATCGAGAAGTGCGAAACGCTCGAAGAACTCCGCGAAAGCGTCAAGCGCATCATGGATGAGTAAATAAAAAGAGTAGCGGCCCCTTCCACAGACCCGCTACTCAAACACCCCGAAAGGTGAGCCGGGAGCCTTACCCCGGCCACCTTGATTATAACCGAGTAAGGCAAAAATATCAAGGAGGAACACAAAATGATGATTTCTGAGTTTATCGAGCGCACCGGCTTCGAGCCGACCGCCAGCGAGTATGCGAAGATTGAAAAAGCCTACTACGACTTCAATGGCAACAAAGACGAATTCTGCAAGGCGTTCGTGAAGAACGGCGGCGAAAAGAAAATCTACAAGGCAAGAGCCGAAGAAATTGCACAGCTCAAGAGCCAGTTGGTCGAGATGGAAAAGCAGCATAAGACCGAGATGGAAGCTCGCGAGAAGCAGATCAACGACCTGACTGCCGAGTTGGATCGTGAGCTTGAGTGGAAGCCCAGCACCGGCACCGGAACGAACATGAGCCAGAGCGACTACGACCACCTTGCCAACTGTGGCAAGCTGATGACCGACGAAGAAGCCAAGACATTCATCGCTGACGAGTGCGGCTTTGCTCCCGAAAAGATTCACATTCTGCACGAGGTTCACACCTACGAGGTCAACAAGCACCGCCGCCTCCGCAAGTCCGGAACCTTCGACCGCACGCCTGTGTACGAATCCACTGACTGGAACTATGTTCGCTTCGACTGTGCCTGCTTCATGTACGAGCTGGTCAACGGCGAGCTCCGCTTCTACTGCTGCTAAATCACAGCCCGCCCC
The DNA here is from genome assembly GCA_000436735.1 of Firmicutes bacterium CAG:170. GTDB lineage: Bacteria > Bacillota > Clostridia > Oscillospirales > Oscillospiraceae > CAG-170. The sequence goes on along the minus strand of FR887093.1, from coordinate 14,515 downwards.
GGAGGTTACGAGGGCGCAGGAAAGAACCATGGATATCAAAACTGCGTTACAAACTGCACTTATCAGTACCGGACGCATCGCCCCAAAAGACAGAATTGAAATCATCGAGAAATGCAGCGATGAGAGCGATTATGTGAGAGTAGGTCTTTACGCCTTCCACGGCCGCAAGCAAAAGCCCTTTGTCTACTGGAATATCTGCGTCGATATAGCGCGTGAGCTCATTCACTGGGATACCTCGACGTTTTACTATCTTTGAACAGTGCCCGCCCCGGAGGTCACGAGGGCTGAAAGGATTATCATGAAAAAGCTGATTTATTCCACGTCCCGCGAAGGTTACGGCGTCGACCAGATCAACCGGACAATGACCGCTGGCGAGTTGATCAACTTCCTCGCGCAGTACGATGAAGATACGCCAATCTATCTGAGCTTCGACAATGGCTACACCTACGGCGGCATTGTTGAAGGCCGCTTTGAAGAAAACTATGGGGAGGATAACGACGATGAATAAGGTTCGCCGCAAGAATTTGCAGGCCATCATTGACCAGTTGGAGGAGCTGAAAGGCAGCCTCGAAGCCCTCCAGGCTGAGGAAGAAGAATACCGGGACAATATCCCGGAGAATATGCAGGAAAGCGAACGCTATGAAAAGGCCGATGAAGCCTGCGACAATCTTTCCAGTGCTGTGGACAGTTTGGAAGAAGCTATCAGCAGCATCGAAGCTGCTATCGAGTGAAAGGAGAAAGCCTTATGACGATCAAAACGTTGGAATACATTCACGCGCTCTTGATTGAGGATGAGCGTAAGCGCAAAGAAGTCTACGAGAACTCCAGACGGCTTCAACGCGAATACGAAGAAAACGGTGCAGATGAGGAACTGATAAATCGGCAGGACGAAGATGCGGGCAAATTTATGCGCGAACACTTTGCCGCGCTGAATGCGCTGGAAGACTTTGAGGGGCAAGAGTGGTAAGGAGGCTCAGAGCATGGGACTGATGATCGATAAGCCGGCAAAGACATTGATCGAACGCTTTGCCCAAAAGCAGCCGGGTGGACACTTCGCGTGTCCCCGCTGCGGGAAGATGACGATGGACGCAGAGAGCGTCACACACAACGCCCTCAGCCGCCGCATTGGCTGCTACATCTGCGACACCTGCGGAACGGTTGAAGCTCTCGAAGATTTTGCGCATAAGCAGAATTCGCTCAACGTGTGGGCAATCACAAAAGAACCGGAGTTGTGGCGTATGCTGAGCTGGAATAGCGACGGCATCGAGATCGCCGGTCACGAGGGAACGTGGTATGTCATTGACGAGGGCGATTTTCAGATTACCCCGGACGTGGACGGCAAACCGGAAACGCTCACCGCGCACCTGTTCCTGCTTGAAAGTGAGCTTTACGGCGAGGATGCTGCAGGTCTCATCGTGAACGATGAAAAGCAGATCGTCATGGAGGACGTCTGGAACGGCTTCGACGATCTGGAAGACGCCGGGTGGGAGAAAGCGCGGAAGATCGAATGCCCTGTCTGCAGGGGTGAGTTTCTGCGAGAGGACATGACTTTTACACGAGACTGCCACGGCATTACTTACCGGTTGGTCTGCTTCGATTGCTACGACAAGGTTATGGGAAAAGGCTACGACGGAGCATATTACACCGAAGCGGACGAATGTATTGAGGAGGATTATTGAGCATGAGCAGAGACTGGACACCCGAGGAGCTGGCAGCAGCCAGCTCCGTAATGAAAGCAGCAGGAAACATGAGCTACGAAGAGTTTCGTGCCGCACCGAAGCTGACGCTTCGCTTATTGGGACGTGATAGCTGGGATCGTCCCGTGTATGAGTGCGACGGAAGACTGTATGTTGACGTCGATCCGCGCAAGAGCCGACCGGCCGACATCTGCACGAAGCAGGGCAACGCTTTTGATGGCGAACCGTGTGACCCAATCCCAGAGAATACTATCATTGAGTTTGTTCCGGAGCGTGACACATGGCCGTTCTGAGCCATTGAAGAATAGGAGGCATCAAAAAAGTGGACAATCAAGAATCTGCTCCTAGCGGCAAAGATAGGTTTGTAACCAGAAAAGCAGTCGGGGAACGAATCACCTTTCTCCGCGAAGCTCGCGGTCTATCTCAAAAAGCTCTGTCCGACGAGCTTGCAAAGCTCGGCTTGGTCGTTCGCCGGGAGACTATCACACAATGGGAAAACGGTACACGCGATCTGAAAACAGAGTACCTTGCAAGGCTGTCTGAGTTTTTCGGTGTATCATCTGACTGGCTGCTCGGATTAACGGGCGCACCAGAAAGAACTCCTGCTGCTGCGGATGAGCTGGGGCTGTCATACAAAGCGGTCGATGCCTTGCGAAGTTTATCGCAAGAAGAAATAGCCTGTATCGACCGCATGATCTGCTCACGAAGCTATTTCCTCGCCGACAGGATCAGCGCGGTAATTGCCGAGTGGAACACAAAGAAGCGCGTTCGCGTGCGTAAGAAACGTTAGTTGCCGCCGAAGCCCATCTGTCGCGTCGCTGCTGGACTTGCAAGTTTAGGCAGCGCAAAGCGACGAGAGAATCAATGGGCAGATATAAAAACAGCGTAGCGAGCCGCCAGAGCCGCGCAAAAAAGAAAACCCCTCACATGACACTTCTGCCATGCGAGGGGTTTGTTCATGTGTTCAGATAAAGGCGCTGTCCACGTTGTCCGATGCGTCCTGCTCCTGAAAGCCGTTTGCCTTGGCGGCTTCAAACGTGATGCCGCCACGCTTGTGGTCGGACTTGACCAGCTCAAAATAGCACTTGCCGCCCGTGATGATGATAACCTGCGCCAGACTGAGCGCGGCTGTCAACCAAGCGGCAGAAGCCATATAGTTGGACTTGATGCACAGGCGCATCAGGTAAATACATTCCTGCGTGATAAGCAAGCCAGACCCGACCAGCAGGAAGCAGACGAGTTTGCTCGTGTCCAGCTTCTTTCTCCTGCGCTTTTTCTGAGCCATCAGATCATGCCGAGCTTCTGCGCGAAGCGGTAAAGAACCGTGACGAGCTGCTCGCGCGTCATCATGTCCTGCCACATGAAGTTCGCGGAGCCGTCGGGCAGCGGTGCGCCGCCCTGCACGATGCCGTTGTTGACTGCCCACTGGCGAGCAGCTTCGCTCCAATCGCTGCAGTCATTGTCCTGAAGATCTTTCCGCATTTCGCGGAAAAGCTCGGTGAAGGTTGCCTTGTCCATATCGTCGTCCTCCTTTTCTCCGTTTTCCAACACCATGACCGTATGCCCGGACGATACCAGAATATCGCCCCGGCGCAGGTAGGCGTCAGATGTCAGGTGCTTCCGGTCAGTCAGCAATTCAAATTCTCCCGTAGCAGGGAAGCAGCGCATCATGCAGTAGGTCGTGCAGGAATTGCCCTGCTTGCGGTAGGTTTCTTTCAGGGCGTCGACGCCAGCGGAAATTGCGCAGAGCATCATAAACGCGCTGCAGTCCGTTTCTACGGGCTTTGCGATCTTGCTCAGAATGAAGTCTACCGCTTCCGCAGCGACGTAGGCCGTGTTGCGACCGTCCTGATCGTACCCGATGTTCTTGTTGCCGACACCAGCTTCGCACGCCTGCGCGGCTAGCTCGGCTTTCCTGCGGTCCTTGAACCGGAGAACACCGAGCCAGCTTCCAGAGTACCAATACGCGAAGTTTAATTCGCGACCGGTCTGATTGCCGGGTTTCTGCCCATGCGCGCCAGTTTCGCCGAGCGACGCCTGCCCGATGCGTACGCTCATGTTTCGTCGCCCCCGGAGGTCGAAAGCTCACCGACAGCCAAAACGCCGCTTTTCAATTCATAAACGGCGGACTCGATCATAGCGTCCAGTTTGGCTTCGTCAACCGTAATGCCGCGCTGCCTGAGCCATTCCAAGACATACGCTTTCTTCTCAGGACCGCGACCGGAGCCGTTGTAAATCTGCTCTGCGGCAGATACGGCAATCTTCACCCATGCGTTGATTTCTGCCTGCTGCTGGGCTGTGGTCTTGCTCTTGATGTACGGAATGACAATGACGGTAATGACTGCTGCGATCAGCGCAAATACCGCCTGAATGATGGTGGTAATGTTGTATTCCATGAATCGTGTTCCTCCTCAGTCATACAGGGCGTGAATGCCCTGCTTTGTCAAAAAATCCTTCTGCTTATGCTTGATGTTGGCTGCGTAGTTCAGAGCATCGTGCATATCGCCGTTGCAGTTCGCGTCTGGAATGCGCTGTACCGCCTTGGCGGTTGCTTCGCCGAGCGCGATTGCTGCGCCTGTACTCTGCACCATGAGCAGAAAGAAGTCTTTCTGCGCTTCATCCTGCTCTTCGGCGCGCTTATCACGCGCCGCAATTTTCCGTTCCAGTTTCCAGACGATAAGGCCCATGATGGCGGACGGAATCCCCATAGCCGCGACAAACGCGATCAGAAACTCACCAGCGTTGATTGTCATAATCACTTTCACCTCTACTTGCAAAATGCAGGAGAGGCAGACCGTGCCGCCCCTCCTGCTGCGTGTCAGATCTCTACTTCGAGATCCTTCAGGATTTCCTCGACCTGCGGCTTGATGAGAGCCGGCACCTGGTCGAGCGTCTTTTTGCCCTTGACGATCAACGTCGCATACACGATTGCCATATCAGCGACCTCCTTTCCACACAGAATAGTCAAAAGAAAAAGTCGAAGGCGCTTCATACGCCCTCGACCTCATCTTCTTCAAGGATACGCCGGACTTCCTCGCGCAGTCGTTCCGGCACATCATCAAGTGTTTTCAGCCCCTTTCGAATCAGCTCGGCATACACTTTCGCCATATCCATCAACCTCCGATCACAAGCTCATAGACGTCACAGAGCGCAAGCTGCGCCTGCGTGATCTGTGCGGACAGTCCTTCATTGACGCTTTGCAGGTCGCTTACCTGCTGTTTCAGCTTCGGAATGGTCTCCTTTTCGGCTTCGGCCAGCTTCGCCTGCGCGAAATAGCCGTCGAAGCTGCCGAGAATATCATCATAGATCCCGTCATAGAATGGCAGTTCCAGATAATACTCATCGTACTCGAAGCCGGAGATCGTCAGCTCGCCCTGCGTTTCCGAGAACGGAGCTACGTTCTCATAGAACCGCACAAGGCAGTAGCCGGGCTTGTCAGGCTGCTCCTCCAGCGAGAACGCATTTGCCGGCGCATTGTCGCCTCTTACTTTCATTTCGCACAACCTCCTTCAAGATTCGTACCCCGATGGGGTCAACATACTTTTTCCGCGCCGCAGCGGAATTGCAATGCTTGAGCTGGCCGATCCGGCTCAAAAGCCCCGATGCCGTCCGATACGCGATCCGCTGGTGACGCTCGATCTTCTTGCGCACCTTGCGGCATTGGCGCGTAAAGCGCAGGAAGTTTTTTCGGCGCATGGTAGTATAATCGCGGTAAAAGCGATACCCGACGTAATCCAGCGGCCGTGCTTTTAAGGGGAACACCTGCCAGTTACCTTTCATCTGCAGCCGCAGCCGCTTTTGCAGATACTCGGCAATCGCTTTCCGCGCACGGTGTAGCTTCTTTTTGTTCGGGCCAAAGAGGACAATATCATCCATGTATCGCACGCTGTACTTCACACCGTCGAGCGTCGTAATGTAACGGTCGAGCGGCTCAAGATAGAAATTTGCGAGCCACTGGCAGATGAAAAAGCCAATGGCCAGCCCCTGTTCGCAGGTTTGCAGGATCTCCCACGTCAGCTTTAGATACTTCTTGTCCTTGATCTTGTGCGCCAGCATCCAGATCAGCTTGCGGCGGTCGACAGAATGGTAGAAGTGGTGAACGTCCATTTTGCAGACGTACCGGCTTCCTTTTTTGTCGTGGTGAATGACACGCTTGCAGCGCCGAAGCGCGTGCTTTCCGCCGCGTCCCGGTACTGATGCGCAGCACCAGTAATTCATCCCGCGCAGGAAGACCGGCGCCGCCGCCAAGACCATCAACGTGTGGACAATGCCGTCGGGGAAGAACGGAACGTATTCGATCTCTCTCCACTTTCGGCTGCTGTTGTCGAAGATCTTGCGCTTCTTCGGCTGGGCCGGGGTGAAAGTCTGCGTCTGCAGAAGATCATAGACGCGGTCCGTGAAGCCGTCCACGTCGGCCAGCACCCGTCTTACGTCACGCCGATCGTGTTTGTCTTTCGCGCCAAACACAATGGCTTCGCGGATGTGTTCTTTGTCACACATCCATTCATACAGGAATCCTTTTCTTTTTGGCATATGCCTCGCTCCTTGTTTGCCATCGGGGTCTTTCCAGATACCTTTCGGCCGTACTAGAGCCCGTCCTGTAGCGGCAATATTTCCACCAAGCGGTGAGGGAGAGCCTGCGCAAAAAATGGAGCATACAAACAAGTAGGCGCGCGCCGATGTTCGAGTTCGCGTTGGACGAATTGTAGTTGCCATTGAAAAAGAACAGGCCGCAGTTCGCAGCATCATTCCTGTAGTAGCCGCCGACGCAGAGAACACACCAGCCAGAATTCGAGTTCACGTGAAGCCCAAAGCACCGCACAAGCTGCGCAGGCAATCCCGTCGAGAATTATACTGTCTATGCGCTGAGAAGGTCTGAAAACGGGAGAAAATAACGAAATGCGTTATTTTGAAAAAATATACGCGCCGCGCTTCGCGCGGATATATAGGGAATGGCGCTGCCGCGCCAGAGCGTAAAACGTGCCGCTCTGAAAACGGAAGCCCACGGGGGCTGCGGCCCCCGGTCCCCCATTAGGGGACGTAAAGGAGGCGCGCGCCGATGTTCGAGTACGCGTAGGACGAATAGTAGAAGCCATTGAAAAAGAACAGGCCGCAGTACGCAGCATCATTCCTGCAGTAGCCGCCGACGCAGAGAACACACCAGCCAGAATTCGAGCTCACGTAGTCTGGCACGTAGGTCGTGCCGCTGCCACCGGTTCCCGTCGGAATAAATGCCCATGGGAGGGCCGTGCAGTTTCCGAGCGTTTTGATATTGCCGCTGCTCGGCAGGCTGAGCCCAGCCGCCGTGTAGTTGGTGGACGTATCGTCTGCGTACTTCGACGGATCGGTGCAGATATAAGCCGCACGGTTGTTGAAGTTGATGCCGTCAATCCAGTCATAGACATTGCCCCACGGGTTTTCAATGCCGCGATACTGTACGCCGCCATAGCCTGTCCTGGCGGAAGCGACCGTGCCGGTGTGGTAGGTCATGCTGTCCGTCGTACCCGTCTTCTGCAGCGAGGAATTGCCGACAATACCGTTGCCGATCTTGCTCTGGCTGTCCCAGTTTGCATACTCGACGAGATAGAGCAGCCAGACCGCGCACCACGACGCATAATCGTACTGCTGCCACTTGCTGCCCTTTTTCCGGGAGTTTGTGCGGGCTGTGGCGCGTGTGATGTTTGTCAGTGGATTTGCGCCAGATTTGGAAGCATAGCCGGAGATCGTATTGTATCGTCCAACATAGCGACCGGAACCGGGGTGCTTGGCAAAGCCGGTGAACGGCGCGTTTGCAACGTAGTAATAGATCTTGCTCTGGCTGCTGTTATAGACGATCTTGTAGTAAAACTCAGGGATAAAGACCATCGTATCGTAGGACGTGCGGGAGAATCCGGACTGGCCTTTCTTGTACGACACCGCGCCGTTGATGATGTTGTATTCTTCCATGCCCTGCCACGGCATGAAATCATCAAACGGCGAGCTGCCAGCGCCTGTGCCGATGGCCGCGCTCGGCTCCGAGGACACGGCGGCATTGACATAGCCGTTCGGGTCGTTGCTCGGCGTCAGGCGGGAAAGAGCCGGAGAGGAGTTGCTGTACGTCCAGCAGACGCCGAAGATTGTCACGAACACGCACGACACGGTGCAGGTCTTGCTTGCCGGCGCGTTGTAGTTCGTGTCGCTGGCAACGGAAACCGTGATCGTAACCGTGCCGGAGTTTTCATCGACGCTGTGGACGGTCACAATATTTCCCGAAATGGAAACACTGGCAATATCGGGGCGGTTGGACACGGCTGTGATTGTTCCTGTGCCAAGCCGTGTGACCGTGAAAGAATCTGTCAGCTTTCCGTCTTCCAGCTTGATCGAAGTCTTGCTGAGCGTCAGTGAGCCATCCGCTTTGCCGATCTTCCACGAGACAGTTTTCGGCACCGTCGTGCCGTCTGCCCACTGGTAGAGCGCCGTATCTTTCAGCGTAAATTTTGCGCTGTATGTGCCGGCGTTCGTGCCGCTGGTCGTGCCGCCGAGCGTCATCTTTGCCGCATCGTAGTTGTACCACGCCGGGCTTTGAGAGCTGCCCGAATACGTCAGGCTGCCGCTCTGGCTCGGCACGGTCACGTTCGTCTTGGTGACGGTGACGGCCTGCGTCGCGGTGCAGGAAACGCCGCCCTCGGTGTAGCGGATCGTGACGCTGGTGCGGCCTGCTTCCAGACCGCCGCTCGGCTCGACCGAAACGCCTGTTGCAATCAGCGTGGCGCCGTTGGAATACGTCGCCTTGACAATCATGCCAGCCGTCGAAAACTGCTCACCAGCCTTGTAGGCGGTCTTTGTGGGCGGCGTTGTGATCTCAATGGACGCGAGCTTGATACTGCCGCCGCTTCCGCCGAGCATCTGAAATACTTTGCTCATTGTGCGACCTCCGCTCTGTAAATATTTACTGTGATTGCGCTTGCCGGCGTATCTGTGCAGGTAAACGGCATTTTGCCGTTCTCCGTAACGTCACCGACGCGGATTCCTGCGTCGCCCCACGCCGTGAGGCTGTCGGCCGTCGGCGTCACGATATAGGCATACTCGGCGTCAAGGAAGCGCGCGTCTTCCAGCGTCTGTGCAAGGTTCGACCATCCTGCGACAGAAAGTGTGAGCGTGAACGCGATGCCCTTGCCGGCTTTTTTTGCAAACAGGTCAGCGTGGGCCTGCGCAGCGGTGTTGTGCGCGGTAACTGCGGACGAACCAGCGCCTTTCGATTCAAAGTTGTTGGAATCTTTGAACGCGGCTGTTCCGAGATCCGCAAGCCACTTCATAATGCGACCGAGAAGGACTTTCATTTCCAGACCGGATTCGAGCTGCGTTCGCGTCGCGGACTGCGTGAAGGTGGGTTTCAGAGTGCCGCCGTCGCCGTCCGTATTCAGTTTCGCGTCGAACAGGGCTTTGTGTGCGGCCTCGGACTCGTTGTGATTCTTGACGGCGTCTTTCTTTTCCGCTCCGACCATCGCTGCGGTATAGTCGCCGTTTTTCGGAATAACTGCACCGGAGCGGTTATTGAACGAAGTTACACCGCCCGCGGGTCCGAGCAGGCTCACGGGCTCCGGATTCGGAAGACCGCCGTCGTTCGTCCAGCTCAGAATACCGGCGTCGGTCACGTGTGGCGTAAAGATTACGCCAGGATTGCCCTGCGTGCCGCGCGATGGATAGCCTGAATCGACAAATGCGCCCTGTGCGCCATCCCACACGTACCAGTTTTCATTTTCGCCGATATAGCAGGCTCTGCCCGCAGCCGACACCAGCGCGGACGCAGCGGCGCTGATAAGCTCAACTTCGGCGTCGGTGAGCGTTTCAGCAAGGGTGCTGATCGGAACACGGCGTACCTTGCCGCCGATCGATGCGAGGATAAAGTCGGCAATTGCCGCAGAGGCGGCAATCGGCTTGGAATTTACGTTTTCTACTGCCATACGATCACCCCTTACAATTCTGTGACGAGCGCCTGCGGCATGATCGCGGCGTTCTTTCGGTCTTCCGTGATGGCGTTGATCTCACGCATGACAAGGTTCGTGAAAGAGAGATCCGCCGTGACGATGCCCATGTGAGACAGCAGCCGCAAGCAGTAGATGAACAGAGCGTCTTTGACGCGCTGACAGCCGCAGCGTTCGTTCTGCTCGAAGATTGTTTTCACCCACGCGAGCTTTTCATCGGTCGACAGCGCCATCAGGGTTTTGCGCGTGAAGAACGCGCCGACCGCCGCGGAGAAATAATCGTATGCGACCACGTTGGAAAGGCCGATGGCGGCGTATTCTGCCTTGACGCACTTTGCGGCTTTTTCGGGCGCGATCTCGCCAGCGTACATTCGCTTGTTGTAGCAGACGATAATCATGTTGAGCGCGTCGACGAGTTTGTCGATGCTGCTGCCGATTGCCGCTCGCAGCTCACTTCGCTGCTCGACGGAAACCGTGTCCGTCTGTAAAGCGATTGCAAGGTTCGCCGCAGCAATTTCGTATTTACTTGCAATTTCCAAAGGGCTACCTCCTTACTTCGATACGGCTGTGCAGTTTGTGCCGCAATAGCCGCAGGACGTCTGGCACGAAGTCGTGCAGCCGGCAGAACAAAGGCCAAGGCACGAGCCGACGCAGCCAGTGTTGCCGCAGGTCACTGTGCAGGACGATTTGCAGCCGCCAGAACAACTGCTGGAACAGCCGCCAGAACAGGAACCAGAGCAACCAGAGCAGCTACCATCACAGGAGCCAGAGCAGCCTCCCGTGCAGTTGCCGCCGCAGCCATAGCAGCCGCCGGAGCAGGAGCCTTCGCAGGTGTTCGCACAGCCACTTCCGCAGCCGGTGCAGGAACCTTGACACTCTCCGGAGCACGTTGTTTCGCAGCCGCCTGTGCAGTCGCCAGAGCAGCCGGTGTAGCAAGCACCCGTGCAGGAAGTTTCGCAGTCACCCCGCGTCTTGTCCGTCATGGGGCGTGTTTCAAAGAGGGTCAACGCTGCTTCAAACTCGGTGATGTCCTCGTCAAACACGATTCTGCGGCCGTCGAGGCTCGGCACTTTCTCGCTGTGGATCTTCGACAGAGGAAGTGCCAGCTTTTCGTAGTGCTCCACATCGACCGTGTGATCTTCGGTGGGGCTGTTCGTGTATTCGTATTTTTCGCCGCCGTATTCCGCAACAGATCCGGTATGGCAGCGCCGCAGGCACTCGGCCTTGACACGCGCTTTCAATTCGGCGAAGCGTTCGGCCTCGATATATGCCATACTCAGCCCTCCTTGGAGATTGATTTGAGTATTGACAGCTCTGCATAGGGGATGATTTCAAGCGCCCATGCGTCCGGAATATCCAACCGGTAACGTGCGGTGTCGCCGCGTTTTCGGTACAGATTGTTCCAGTAGTAGGCGTTCGCCAGGACGCGGGCCTTGTGCATCGGGCAGATGTACGTCACGCGCTTATCCGGAGTCCCTGTGCATTGGTAGTTGTACGCGCTGCACCAAGAGCAGCCGGACGCGATCGGGCACGCAAAGCATTCGTCGGTGGACTGGCTGCGCCGCGTGACTGCGGCCATTTCTGCCACCCGCGCCCGATGTTCCGGAAGAACGTTGATGCCGTGTTCCAGATCGCCGATGGTATAGGGCCGCTGCTCATGGCCGAGGGAGGTTCCCATGTAGCGCAGGCACGGGAAGAACAGGCCATCGCAGTCAACCGCCAGCATAAGCCCCGTACCGCCGCACCAGTTCTGATTATCGTCCTCCGGAAGCGGATGGCCGATGCTTTCGCTGAAGATCGACAGATACGGCTGCTCGTCCGAGAGCAGGACGAAATCGGCGAGCCGTTTGAGCTGTGTGTAGAGTGTAGCCGCATTGTCGAGCGTCCAGCCCTTTTCGTAAACGCAGTTCAGATTGATCGCCCGATACCCCGCGTCCAGCAGACCGATTACTGCGTGGTACAGATAATCGACGTTGCCGGGAGCAATCGTCATCTTCGAGCCAAGGGCGTTTCCCTTGGTCATGTAATCCTTCGCGGCCGCGATAGCAAGATCATAGCTGCCAGAGCCGTCCGGGAAGACGCGGCAGGAATCGTGGAGCTGCTTATCTCCGTCAATGCTGATGGAGAGCGACAGGTGCTTTGCCCACTTATCCAAAAACCGCTGTACCTCCGGGCGGAAGTACAGCGTTCCGTTTGTGGACATCGACGCTTTCCAGCGCGTCGCCCATGGATGATGCAGGCGGAAGGTCTGCGCCACGAAGTAGTCGAGGATCTGGTCGATCAGCTCGACTTCCAGCAGCGGCTCACCGCCGATAAAGTCAAGAACGACCCCGGCAACCTCCGTGGACGTGATGTACTGATTTGTCCGCTCGTCTGCGGCGAGCAGCATATCGACGGCGGCCTTGGCGGTTTCAAGCGACATCTTCCGGTGCGTCTTGCAGCCCTGATAGCAGTAGCTGCAGCGCAGGTTGCAGTCTTCCGTCACCTGAAATGTAATGCACTTGGAGTGCGGCGAGTTGATGCCAAGCTGGATACCCGGCATGGGGAAAAGCCGCGCCAGCATATCGGTGAAGGTTTCCTGTGGCCTAGTCATCGGTCTGCTCCCGCGGCGTCACCGTCACCGTGGCGGTCGAGAAATCAAGCACCCAGTCAACCGCTGCATTGCCGACGGCAGGAATGATAAACTCACGTTCCAGCGTCGCTTTTGCGATCTCGTATTCCTTGCTCTTGCCGAGGTAGTCCTTCATCCATGCGTTGTATGCGTCGGTGTCCTTCAAGCCCTGCTTTGCCGCCATGAGCAGCAGCTCCTGAATGGAATTACGGTCATAATGCAGGGATTCGATGTAATTGGACAGTTCGGCTTCAATCTGAATTTTCATGCGAGAGTCCTCCTAAGATCAAGAATAAGCAACAGGAACGTGCTCCCAGTCGGTGCCGTTCCAATACTTCAAGCCGCCGGTAACAGGCGTCGGATCAATCCAGAAAAGATTCTTCTGCGTCGGCGGCGTGTTGCCGGTGACAAACAACGCCAGACTGGACAACTTCATAAAGACAGGGGCGGAATCAGGCCCCTGCGCCAGAAGCGAAACCTCCGATGGTGCCGAGACCTGCCCAAGCGATTTCTCACCGTCCGCGAAAACGATGCAGTTCTTCGTCCACTCGTTGCGGCCAGTACCACCGCGCTGCACAATGACCGTGCCATCGTTGATGTCATTTGCGTTGTGCGAGTGCTTCGACGCAGCGGCGCCAATATCGGCGGCTTTTACCTTATGCGGATTGTTGAAGTTGGAAAGGTGCGATTTCAGCAGCGACAGCGCCTTTGCAATCTTTCCGAGGATAGAACCCATCTTCTCACCGGAGGCAATGTCGGACAGCTCGTTTGCCGCGACAAAGGTCGGCGTCTGATCGATCAGGGCTTTGTTCTCCACATTGCCGAGGCCGATCTGCTCCTTGGTGACCTTGTGCGGATTGTTATGGTCGTTCTTGTGATTGTTCAGCTCCGAAACGGTTGCGTAGACCAACGTTTCGCCGAGCGCCGCAGACACGTTTTCGGCCTCACTGACGAACACCACAAAGTCGTACTGCGATGCAAGCAGGCGCTCGACGTTGGGGTTGATATAGTCGGCTTTCTCGACCTCTGTTTCCTCCCAGATGCAATAGCAGAGTTCCTTCGTGGAATCGTCGGGGTCCTCGACGTAAATGCCAATTTCGGTTGCCCAGAAGCCGGTGATCTCCAGCTCGACATTCTTGAACGACACAGACAGTGTGACGTACTTCTCGCTGCGCGTCGCAGAAGCAATTTTCAGAGAGAGCAACGGGTTCTTCAGATCGTTCGCGCCGTCACCCGGCGTACCGTTGCCGTATTTGATGCGTGTGAATTTGATCGCGTCGCCCATGAGCCCGCGAAGCATGACGTTGTACCCATCCGGGGTCAACCAGTGTGTCATACCGTTGCCTCCTTATCTATCATAATCAGACCGCCGTCCCAGTCGCACAGGGCGTTCCCGGCTTCGTCGCCCATGATGTCAATGTCCGTATTGACCTCGCCCGTGGTGAGCTTGAATTTCTTCGTGACGCTCATAACCGCGCCGAAGTACAGAATCAGCTCACGGACGGAAATTGCACGAATACTGTCCAGCACCGCGCTCTTACGGCTGACAACTTCGAGGATCTGCAGGAACGTGCGGATATTGTCGTTGACCTGTCTGATGTCAACGTCAAAGATGCGATAGTGATTCGGCTCGCCGCCATATTCAAACCATTCCTGCACCTTACCGGAGCCGAACGAGGTGGACAACGCCAGCTCGACGGCGTACTTCGTGCCGAGGTGACGGCGAACGTGCCAGGACTCGCGGAACGTGGCGCGCTTCTGCTCAATATCCCAGTCGTTGTCCCACCAGCTTACGCCGAAGTCGTGCGCAAGCTGGTCGAGAAGATCTTCTGGCAGAGTGTCGATGTGCTGATAGAGCATATTCTGCTCAATCTCGGCCGGCCGCGCCGTCAGGATCTCCGCGACGCCGGTTGCGAGCGCGAGCATTTTTTCATCCTGCCGCAGCACATCGGGGAGGACGTTCAGCAGGTTCTCAACCGTGAGGCCGTACTGCTCATTCATCCTCGTAGCCTCCGTTCACGATTGTTTTCGTTCCCAGCTTTGCAATCTGCGGCGCGGCGTTGTTTTTGCCGCCCTCCAGCACCTTGTAGGTCGGGGAGCGCAGCACGATCCGCTTGACGCCCGTGTGGAACAGGAGGTCGCGCAGCTTATCCGGGTTAATATCGCGGCCGAGCTTGCCGGACTGCCAAGCGATGTATTCCTCGACGGCTGCGTCTACGGCTTCCTGAATCGCCGCACCGGAG